>NZ_JARACH010000019.1:0-142772 GCF_029087445.1 Amycolatopsis sp. La24 | reverse complement strand
GTAGGCGGGGCGGTTGCGTGGGGCACCCCGAAGGTTGATTGTGCTGACGGTTCGGGGGTGCTTGTCAAGGCGGGAAAGATGCCTTGACAAGCACCCCCGAACCGCAGGGCGGCTTCGTATCGGGGTTGGGGGAGGGCTGGATGCCTCGATAGCTGGGTGCACCGGTGCGGCTGGGGCCCTCGATGCGTTGAGTGGGCTGGCTGCGGTTTGGGTGGGGGTTAGCGCACCAATGTGGCATTGGGTGCATCTCACGCACCGAACGCCACATTGGGTGCATCTGACGCACCCAATGCCGCATTGGGGGCGGCACCCCAGCGGCGGCGCGGCGGTGGTCCGTGAAGGGCCCCTCACGACCGAGTGGCGGGTCGTGAGGGGAACCCTGAGGGAATCAGAGTCAATGAGGGTGGCCCTCACGTACGGGGTCAGCGGCGTCGGCGGCGTTTGCGGGGAGCAGCGGGGGTGGGGAAGTTGTCTGGCTCCGGGGGTTCGGGCGTTGGCTGGTCGCCTAGGCCTAGCATTTCCGCGGCCAGTTGCTGGGACGACGCGAAGCGGCCGGTGGGTTTGTCTTTCGCTCGCCGTAGGGCAGACGGGCGTAGGCGGTTGTAACCGCGTACTGCGATGGGGCGGCGGGTGCGTAGATCGAACTGTGGCAAGGGTTCCAGTTCCCCGGCCAGTTCTCGGTCGACCAGTACGGTTCCTGGCCTTGCGGCTGACGTGAGTCGCGCGGCCAGGTTCACTACGGAGCCGTAGACGTCGCCGAAGCGGGACAGGACTCGGCCCGAGGCCATTCCGGCTCGGACTGCGGGGAGGCCGCCGTCTTCGCCGGTGCGTTCGGCTAGCGTCAGGGCGATTTCCGCGCCGTCGGCGGGGGTGTCGGTGACGAACAGGACTTCGTCGCCGATCATTTTCACGACTCGGCCGTGGTGTTCCGCGATGACTTCGGTGGCAAGGGATTCGAAGCCGTCCAGGACCTGGGTCAGCTCTTCCTCGTCGGCTTCTCTCGTGAAGCGTGTGTAGCCGACCATGTCGACGAAGCCGACTACCAGGGCACGCGTTTCCAGGTCCTCGTCGGGGCTCGCGAAGGCGCGGCCGGCGAACGCGGCCAGGTGGCGGCGCCAGACGTAATTCTGCACTTGCTCCAGTTCGGGGAGCAGGCGTTCCACCAGGCGGGTGACCTGCCGGTCGCTGCGGGCCAGTTCCGGGTTTTCGGTGATCAGCGACCACAGCATGTGGACCTGCCACTCGGCCAGCCGGGACAGATGCTGGCCGAGGGCACGGGTCACCGCGACTTCCATGCCGGGCGCGACCAGGCCGGAACTCACCAGGCCGTCGGCGATGCGCATGGCTTCGACGTCGGCGTCGGTGAACACCACCTCGTCGTCTTCGACGGTGGCGAAACCCAGCGCCCGCCACAGCCGCCGCGAGCGTTCTTCGGGTACTCCGGCCCGTTTCGCTACTTCGAGCCGGGTGTAGCGGCGAGGGCCGCCCAGCAGGGCGCGTTCCAGCCGCTGCTGCAGGTCCCGGGAAGGATCGGCCACGGCCTCAGGTGGTGTGCACGATCAGCACGTCGACGCCCGACTTCCGGGCCACCTCCGACGGCACCGAGCCCAGGATCCGCCCGGTCAGGGTGTTGAGGCCGCGGTTGCCGACCACCAGAAGGTCCGCCTCGCGGTCCTTCACGACCTTGCGCAGCATGTCGACCGGCTGCCCCTCCAGCGCGAACGTTTCGATGTTCGCGGCGCCGGCCTTCGCCGCGCGGTCCCGTGCGGACTGCAGCGTGTCCTCAGCGGGCGCGGACCCGACTACCTGATAGGCCTCGTCGCCCAGTTCGTCCTGCGCGCGTTCCACGTCTTGGCGGCTGGCCGGGTGGTACGCGCAGACGACGACCAGCGTCGCTCCCGCGTCG
The DNA here is from genome assembly GCF_029087445.1 of Amycolatopsis sp. La24. NCBI lineage: Bacteria > Bacillati > Actinomycetota > Actinomycetes > Pseudonocardiales > Pseudonocardiaceae > Amycolatopsis > Amycolatopsis sp. La24. The sequence continues at coordinate 140,866 of NZ_JARACH010000019.1, read as the reverse complement.
GCAGCCACCCCGGCGGCCTTGTCCACCGCGGCGAAGGACGAGTCGGACCCGTCCGTGCCCACCACCACAGTCCGATAGACAGCCATCCACAACCTCCCGGCGAATCGGTCAGCGGGGCGGCGCGGCCCCTTCGCGGGGGAAGGCTACTCGCCAGTCGGTTTTCCCGCCGGGCGCGGTTGCGGCTGCGGCTTGGGCACGTCGGACGTGCGCAGCCGGACGGTCTGCTCGACGTCGCCGCTCGCCGCGGGCTTCCCGCTGTTCGCCGGGGCGTTCTTGCCGCCCTGACCAGCGGATTTCTGCCCGGCCGGAGTGCTGGGCTTGCTGTTCTGCGCACCCGCGTTGCCGCTCGGCTGGGCACTGCTCGCCTTCGCGCCGCCGGCCGGGGATCCGTTCGCGGACTTCGGCCCGGAGCCGTTGGCAGTCTCGGCGGCGGCCTTGATGTCCGCGGGCACCTCGCCGTCCATCTCGCCGAGCACGTGCTGCGCCTCGGCCAGCACGGTGCGCGCCGACCGGACCTGCTCGGCCAGGCTCGCCCGGACCGCGCGCAGGGCCTCGACCCGCTCGTTGGCCTGGGTGATCCGGCGGTTGGACTCGTCGGTGGCGGTGCGGACGCGGCGGCGGGCCTCGTCGGCCGCTTCCGCGAGCCGCGCGTTGGCCTCGGTGATCGAGTCCTGGCGGCGCTTGTTCGCGTCGGCGACCGATTCGCGCTGGCGGCGGTCGATGTCGGCCTTGGCGGCCGTCTCCTCCTCCAGCACCTTCGCCCGGATCGCGGCCGCGTCCTCGGCGGCCTCGCGGACCCGGCGCTCGGCTTCCGCCTTGCTGGCCGCCTCCTGCTCGGCCAGCACGCGCATCGCCTCGGCGCGCCGGGTCGCCATCGCGATCTCGAAGTCTTCCTCGACCTGCGTGCGGCGGGCCTCGGACTCCGCGTCGAGCTTCTTGCGCTCGGCCTCGGCCTCGTCGGTGATCCGCTTGGCCTCGGCGCGCGCGTCCTCGAGCACCTTGCGGTGCTCGGCTTCCATTTCCTTGCGGCGCAGGTCGAGTTCGGTGAGCAACTGCTCGTACCGGGCGCGCATGGCGCTGGCGTCGGTCTCCGCCTTGGCCCGGATGTGGCCTGCCTCGGCCTCGGCGCGGGCACGCGTGTCCGCGGCCTCGTCCTGCGCCAGCCGCAGCATCCGCTGGAGGCGTTCGGACAGGCCCTCGACGCTCGTCGGCGGCTGCGCGAGCCGGTCGACCTGACCGCGCAGGTCGGCGATCTCGCCGCGCGCGACCTCAAGCTGCCGGGCCAGGTCGCCGGCTTGGGCGATGGCGGCGTCGCGGTCGGCGGTGAGCATCTTCAGGTCGCCGTCGAGCCGTTCCAGGTGCTCGTCGACCTGGGCCCGGCTGTACCCCCGCTTCGCTACGTCGAAGCCGGCTCCCAGCGGCACGAGTTCGCGTTCATCGCCAAGACTCATGACACCACCGTAGTCGCTCCGCGGTCACGGACGGGTGAGCACCCACGGGGTCCGGCCGCTCGTGCGGCGAGCGGCCGGACCGAAGAGGCAGGTGGTCTGCCCTCACGCGCCGCGGAAGGCGTTGATGCCGTCGAGGTGCTTCGCGCGCAGCTCCTCGTCGCGCACGCCGAGTCCTTCTTCCGGAGCGAGCGCGAGCACGCCGACCTTGCCCTGGTGCGCGTTGCGGTGCACGTCAAGGGCGGCCTGACCGGTTTCTTCGAGCGAGTAGGTCTTCGACAGCGTCGGGTGGATGAGGCCCTTCGCGATCAGCCGGTTGGCTTCCCACGATTCGCGGTAGTTCGCGAAGTGCGAGCCGATGATCCGCTTCAGGTTCATCCACAGGTACCGGTTGTCGTACTGGTGCATGTAGCCCGACGTGGACGCGCAGGTGACGATGGTGCCGCCCTTGCGCGCGGCGTAGACGGACGCGCCGAAGGTCTCGCGGCCCGGGTGCTCGAACACGATGTCCGGGTCCTCGCCGCCGGTGAGCTCGCGGATTTTCGCGCCGAACCGCTGCCATTCCTTCGGGTCCTGCTCGTTCTCGTTCTTCCAGAACTGGTAGCCCTCGGCGGTGCGGTCGATGATCAGCTCCGCGCCCAGCTTCCGGCAGATCTCGGCCTTTTCCGGGCTGGACACGACGCACACCGGGATCGCGCCGCCGTTGAGCGCGTACTGCGTCGCGTACGAACCGAGGCCGCCGGACGCGCCCCAGATCAGCACGACGTCGCCCTGCTTCATGTCCGCGCCGTTGCGCGACACCAGCTGCCGGTACGCGGTCGAGTTCACCAGCCCGGGGGAGGCGGACTCCTCCCAGGTCAGGTGCGCCGGCTTCGGCATCAGCTGGTTCGCCTTGACCAGCGCGACCTCGGCGAGCCCGCCGAAGTTCGTCTCGAAGCCCCAGATCCGCTGCTCGGTGTCGAGCATCGTGTCGTTGTGCCCGTCCGGGCCTTCCAGCTCGACGTTCAGGCAGTGCGCGACGACCTCGTCGCCGGGCTTCCAGTTGTGCACGCCCGCGCCGGTGCGCAGCACGACGCCGGACAGGTCCGAGCCGACGACGTGGTACGGCAGGTCGTGCCGCTTGGCCAGCGGCGAGAGCTTCCCGTACTTGCGCAGGAACTTGAACGTCGGGATCGGCTCGAAGATCGACGTCCAGACGGTGTTGTAGTTGATCGCGCTGGCCATCACCGCGACCAGCGCCTCGCCGGGGCCGAGCTCGGGCGTCGGGACCTCGTCCACGTGCAGCGAGCGGCGCGGGTCCTTGTCGCGGCTTTCGAGGCCTTCGAACATGTCGACCTCGTCGGCGTGCACGGTGACGCCCCGGTAGCTCTCGGGCACGGGCAGCTCGGCGATCGCGTCGAGGCGGCCGTCGAGGATCGCCTGCTGGATCTCGTCGAGGTGCGTCATCGGGAACCTCCAGGGGTCGGTCGCGGCGCGACTGGACGAAATTACTCGTCGGTAACCGGGGGCCTCACTGTACGAGACAGACACCCCGTACACGAGTCGAAGTGTGACGCACGAATCTTGACCGGCTGGCCAGTCAAGGAGCATAGTCGGCAGTGGGAAATCTCCCTGAACGGCTCTTTTCCGGCGGAGGTGAGCACGAATGAGTGAAGTCTCGACGCGCGCCTGGACGCGGCCCTATGACTGGGCCGAGGTCGTGATTGGTGTTGTCGCCGCTCTTTCACCCCTTTGGCTGAGCACGAACACCACGATGGTGTGGACGATGGTGGTCCTCGGTGCGCTGATCGCGATCGACGGCTTGGTGTCGCTCGCGTCGCCGAGCATGGTTTACGGCGAGGGCGTGCAGATCGTCCTCGGCGCGTTGCTGTTCATCGCGCCGTGGGTGATGGGGTATACGCAATTCAACGGGGCGTCGTGGACGTCCTGGGTCGGCGGTGCGCTGACGATCATCGCCGGCGCGGCCGCGATGCCGGAGGCCAACGCCGCCCACCGGATGGCGGGCCAGCACTGATCGGGGCAATGAAGCTCCGGCTAGGAAGGTGACATGACCGACGACTCGGCGAAAGAACGGATCCTGTGCGCGGCGGAGGAACTGTTCGCCGAGTCCGGCTTCGAAGCGACCCCGACGTCCCGCATCGCGGAGCGCGCCGGGGTCCCGAAGGGCCTGGTCCACTATTACTTCCGCCGCAAGTCCGACCTGCTGGCCGCTTTGGTCGACCGGCTGCCGGACGAACGCATCGAACCCGCCGCGGTCGTCGTTCCGGGCGACCTGGCGGGTTCGCTGCGCAGGCTGGTCGGCGAACTCGACCGCCGGTTCACCGGTTCGCTGGGGCTGTCGCACCTGCTGTGGCGCGAGGCCGACACCCATCACGTGGTCCGCGACGCGCTGTCCGAACGATTCCAGCAACTGGTCCGCCTGATGCGGTCGGTGATCGTGGCCGCCACCGGCGGACGGCTCCCCGGAGCGGACATCGACAACGCGTCCGGCCTGCTGGCCCGCGCGATCACCCACCGGCACGCAACGGCCCGCCACACCGGCGACGACCGCCCGGCAGAGTTCGACGGCGAGCTGACGTTCGTGGCGAACGCGCTGTCCGCCCGGGCGGCCAAGGGCAAGCCGCCCGCTTCGGCGGTGTGAGGGCGCTCGTGAGTGTTTGTGCCGGGGAGAACCGGCATCGACGCTCACGACCTGGCCGCCACCGACTTCTTCCGGCCGCGACTTGCCCGGCTCGCTTCGCCCTGGCCCGCGGTGGTCCTGTCACCGACAGCGCGCTCCGGCTGAGCCCCAATGCCGCATTGGGGTTTTCTCAGTGGCGCGGCGGGCGGCGTTGGTACGGCGAGACGCAGCGTCGACGGGGCCGCGTTGCTTCTCCGCTCCGGTTGACGTCCGTGAGGGGCACCCTGAGGGAATCAGATTCCGTCAGGGTTCCCCTCACGACCTCCGCACTAGCCCGACCGCGCTCCTTGACCGAGGGCAGCGTCACGCGCCGCGCTCGCGGATGGCTGCGTCCCGCTGGCGGCGGGTGGGTGCGCGGGGGCGAGGAGGAGCCGCCTGGCGCGCCTAGCCAGCCGACGCCTGCAGCACCTGACCAGCATCGCTGCCACGAACCCACCGCGTACCGCGCTACTGAGAAACCTCATTGGGTGCGCTCAACGCACCGAACGCCACATTGGGTGCGTCGCATGCACCCAATGCCGCATTGGGGGCGCGGTTCAGTGCGAGGCGGCGGGCTCCACCAGCTCGACCAAAACCCCGCCAGCGTCCTTCGGGTGCACGAAGTTGACCCGGCTGTTCGACGTCCCGCGCTTGGCCGCGTCGTACAGCAACCGCAGGCCCTGCGCGCGCAGTGCCTCCGCCGCAGCGTCCACATCGGACACTCGCAGTGCGAGCTGCTGCAGGCCCGGCCCGTTGCGGCCGATGAACTTGGCGATCGTCGAATCGTCGCGGGACGGGGCGAGCAGCTGGATCATCGTCTCGGTGCCCGCGGTACCCGGGGCGCGCAGCATCGCCTCGCGCACGCCCTGCTCGTCGTTCACCTCCTCGTGCGCGACCTCCAGGCCGAAGTGGTCGCGGTGGAAGGCGATGGCCGCGTCGAGGTCGGGCACGGCGATGCCGACGTGGTCGATCGCGGTCACGAACGGCTTGAGCACGGATGCGCTGGGCTCGGTGTCCATACCGGGGAGGATAAGCCCCGGCGGGCCTCGCGGAACCCCGCGTGCGCCCCCTCACACTGGCTCCATCAAGACGCGCCGGGAACCCCGCGCAGGCCGTATCGTGGGAACACTGCCAGTGCACCGATGCTTTGGAGGACGTCGTGTCCGGTTCCGTGATCCTGGGCGCTGCCCGTACCCCGATCGGGCGGCTGCTCGGCTCGTTGAAGGACTTCTCGGGAGCCCAGCTGGGCGGGATCGCGATCAAGGCCGCGCTCGAACGCGCCGGCGTCTCCCCGGACCAGGTCCAGTACACGATCATGGGCCAGGTGCTCACCGCGGGCGCGGGCCAGATCCCGGCACGCCAGGCGGCGGTCGCCGCGGGCATTCCGATGGACGTCCCGGCGCTGACCATCAACAAGGTCTGCCTGTCCGGCCTCGACGCGATCGCGCTCGCCGACCAGCTGATCCGTGCGGGCGAGTTCGACCTCGTCGTCGCGGGCGGCCAGGAGTCGATGACGCAGGCGCCGCACCTGCTGCCGAAGTCGCGCGCCGGGTTCAAGTACGGCGACACCACGCTGGTCGACCACATGGCCTACGACGGCCTGTTCTGCGCGTTCGACCAGGTCGCGATGGGTGTTTCGACGGAGAAGCACAACGGCCGCTACAGCGTCACCCGCGAGCAGCAGGACGCGTTCTCCGCGCGTTCGCACCAGCGCGCCGCGGCGGCGATCGAGGCCGGGTTCTTCCGCGAGGAGATCGCGCCGGTGTCGATTCCGCAGCGCAAGGGCGACCCGGTCGTGTTCTCCACCGACGAGGGCGTGCGCGCCGACACCACCGGCGAGAGCCTCGCGAAGCTGCGTCCGGCGTTCGCCTCGGACGGCACCATCACCGCGGGTTCGGCGTCGCAGATTTCCGACGGCGCGGCCGCGGTGATCGTGGCCAGCCCGGAGAAGGCGGCCGAACTGGGCATCACGCCGCTGGCCGAGATCGGCGCGCACGGCGTCGTCGCCGGTCCGGACGCGAGCCTGCACGAGCAGCCGTCGAACGCGATCCGCGCCGCGCTGAAGAAGGCGAAGCTGGACGTCGGCGACCTGGACCTGGTGGAGATCAACGAGGCGTTCGCCGCGGTCGGCCTGGTGTCGAGCGAGAAGCTCGGGCTGGACGAGTCGAAGGTGAACGTCAACGGCGGCGCGATCGCGCTCGGCCACCCGATCGGCGCTTCCGGTGCGCGGCTGGCCGTGCACCTGGTGCACGAGCTGCGCCGCCGCGGCGGCGGTCTCGGCGCGGCCGCGCTCTGCGGTGGCGGCGGACAGGGCGACGCGCTGCTGATCCGCGTCCCGTCGGCGTAAGTTGGCCGGCCCGGACCTCGATGAGCTGGTCGGCCGCGCGCGGGAAGGACAACCGCGCGCGGTCGCCCGGCTCATTTCTCTTGTCGAGGACTCTTCGCCGCGAGTGGCGGACATCGCCCGTGCTCTGACGCCTTACACCGGGCGCGCTCGCGTCGTCGGCCTCACCGGCCCGCCTGGGGTCGGCAAGTCGACGTCGACGTCCGCGCTGCTCACCGCGTTGCGCGGCGACGGTTTACGCGTCGGCGTGCTGGCGATCGACCCGTCGTCGCCGTTCTCCGGCGGCGCGTTGCTCGGCGACCGGATCCGGATGACCGAGCACGCCACCGATCCCGGCGTGTTCATCCGCTCGATGGCGACCCGGGGCCACCTCGGCGGCCTTTCGTGGGCGACCCCGCAGGCGGTGCGGGTGCTCGACGCCGCCGGGTTCGACGTGGTGCTGATCGAGACTGTCGGGGTTGGACAGTCCGAAGTGGACGTTGTGAAACTGGCCGACACCACGGTCGTCTTGCTGGCCCCGGGAATGGGCGACGGCATCCAGGCGGCGAAAGCCGGGGTGCTGGAGATCGCGGACGTGTTCGTGGTCAACAAGGCCGACCGCGACGGCGCCGACGCGACGGTGCACGACCTCAAGCAGATGATCAGCCTCGCGCGGCGCGAACTGCGCGGACCGAGCTGGCGGCAGCCGATCGTCCGCACGGTGGCGGCGAAGGGCGAGGGCGTCGACGAGGTGGTGTCGGCGTTGCGGACGCACCATGAATGGCTTGTGGCGCACGGGGAATTGGACCGCCGCCGCGCCGCCCGCGCCCGGGAGGAGGTCGCCGCGATCGCGTTGCGGAGGTTGCACGCGGAACTGGCAGACCTCCGGGACGGCGACCGGCTGGGCGACCTGGCGGCACGAGTGGTGGCCCGGGAACTGGACCCGTTCGCGGCGGCGGACCGGTTGATCGCGGAGCTGAAGGGCTAGCTCGCGGTTTGCGCGGCCTCGTACAACGGCTTCGTCACCTTGCCGCTGAACTGCGGTCCCACCAAATACCGCGTGCAGCCCGCATCTCGCTCGCACGGTTTCCCGTCCGCGGCAAAGAATCCCGCGTGCGTGTTGTCCCCGACGACCGTTCCCAGTCCCGTCGACGGGTTGAAGTCGCGTAACCGGGGCCCACCGCTCGAGCCGCCGCCCATGACGCACGCCGCGCCCCACAGATCGGGAGAGTCCGGATAGGTGGGCGTACCGGTCCACTGCCGTGCGGTGCCAGTGCAATATGCCAACCTCGCCCCGGTGTACTCCGGAAGCCCTTCGCGTGCCGGATCGGACGCCGCCCGCGGGTAGCCGAACTGCGTCACCTTCGCGCCGCCCGGCCGGTCGAACCCGATCTGCTGCGCACCGCCGACCGCGTCCTGCACCAGCTGTCCCGCTTCGTTCGGCCCGAGGACTGCGAACGCCTGATCGTAGGTGTCGAATTTCTGCGCGTTCTGCTGATCATTCGCCAGCCAAGTGCGGTCGACGACGCCGAGCCGGGCGGCGAACTTGCCGTACGGCGCCTGGCCGTCGTGGTAGCCGGGGACGAACATGACGTGCGCGTTCCAGGCGTTGTGCTCACCGAGGAGATCGGTGTCGTTGACACAGTGCCCGGCCGTGACGATCGTGCTGCGATTCTTGCTCCGGACGACGGTCGCCGTGCAGCTCGCGTCCTCGCCGTGGTCGGTGTAGAAGAGCCGGCCGACTGTCTTCGGGAGCGGGTCGGGCCAGGGGGCTCCGTCGGGGCCGCTTTTCGGCGGGTTCTGCGACGACGGCTGGGTCAGCGCGGCCAGTCGTTGAGGGGTCCAGTAGGCGAGCACTGCCTGCTGTTCGGCGCCGGAGGAGGCGAGCGGTTGCCGCACGGGACCGGCGGGGACTGCCAGCAGCCCGGCGACCAGTCCGGCGATGAGGGGAGTGATCATGAAACCGCACGGTAGGAGGCGAGTGTCAGGAACCGGTCAGGATGCGACTTTCGCCGGAAGCGCAGGCGGTTTCCCGTCCCTATACTGCGATCCTCCGTGCACTGGGAGGGAACCGGAATGAAGAGACTGCTCGTATCCGTGCTGACCGCGTTGTCGCTGGTCGCCGTCGCTGCACCGGCTTCGGCGGCGTCGGCGCCGCCGAAGGTCACCTCGGGGCCGTGCCAGTACACCTCGACTCCGGACGATCCCGCGGTGCGCCCGGTTTCCCTGCCGCGCGACCCGAAGCACACGCCGGACCACGGCAGTGTCGACGTCGCCGTGTTCTCCAACCAGGGCCTGCTCCCGCTGCGGCTCGACCGCGCGCAGGCGCCGTGCACCGTGCAGAGCTTCCTGCACCTGGCCGCCCACGGCTTCTACAACCAGACGACCTGCCACCGGCTCACCGCGTACCCGACGCTGAAGGTCCTGCAGTGCGGCGACCCGTCCGGCACCGGCGAGGGCGGCCCGGGCTACAAGTTCCGCGACGAACTCCCGACGACGCTCCCGCCCGCCCCGTCCGACCCGACCGGCAAGCGCCGCACGTACGCGCGCGGCCTGCTGGCCATGGCGAACGCCGGCCCGGACACGAACGGATCGCAGTTCTTCGTGGTGTACGGGGATTCCAGCCTGCTGCCGAACTACACGGTCTTCGGCACGGTCGGCTCGGCCGGCCTGCGCACCCTGGACCGCGTCGCGGCGGGCGGCATCCAGCCGGACGCGGACACCCCGCCGGGGAAGACGCCGGTGGACGGGAAACCGGTGCGGAAGACGGACCTGGAGCTGGTTCTGCCGTTGTGCCTGTTCTGCGGCCGCTGACGCCGGGCCTGGCCGTCGCGGCGATCGCCCGGCGGCCGCAACCCTGCGGCTGAACGCTCGACGCGGACCGCTGCCCGGCATTGCCCGCGGGCGATGCCGTAGACCGGGTCCATGCCGTCGAATACCGCTGGCTGGACGCTCTCTGTGCGGTGAAATCGTTCGCCTACCGGCTTCTTGCGGCCAGGTTCTGGCCGTTCGGCGAGCCCGTCTCGAGCGGCTGCGTCGTCACGAATCCGCTCGGGTCGCCTAATCCGTGGGCGACGCCTGCAACGCGCGACCGCGACCCTGACTGGCCCACGCCACCCATGCTGAACTGGACCACCCAGCTAGGCCAATCCCCATTAGCGTGGGCGGCATGACGAAGCGAATCGCGCTCGCCACCGGCGAGTTGTATCGAGCGATGTCCCAGCTGCAAGGCGAGGTGAAGAAGGCCAGCGCGAACGCGGGGCTCGACGTGAAGCTCATCGAGCTCGTCAAGATGCGCGCGTCGCAGATCAACGGATGCGCCTACTGCCTCGACATGCACGCGGCGGAGGCGGTCGCGGCTGGGGAATCGCCGCGGCGGCTTTACGTACTCGAGGGGTGGCGCGAGACCGAGCTGTTCACCGAGCAGGAACGCGCCGCGCTCGCGTACACCGAGGCGATGACCCGGATCTCGGACCACAAGGACGTTCCCGAAGACGTCTACGCCGAGGCGGTCCGCGTCTTCACCAAGGACCAGCATCGCGCGCTCGCGTGGTGTGTCGTCGCCATCAACACCTGGAACCGGCTCATGGTCGCGAGCCACGCTGAGCTGCCGGAGCGTGCGGAGTGAGTGCTGAGGAGTTGCGGGCGCTGCATGTGCCCGGGAAGCCGTTGATTCTGCCGAACGCTTGGGACGCGGATACCGCGCAGGCGGTGCAAGCGGCCGGATTTCCCATCGTGGCAACGAGTTCCGCGGCGGTCGCGGCGGCGCTCGGGCAGGCGGACCACGAAGGCGCGTCGGCGGACGAGATGCTCGCGGCGGCCAAGCGGATCGTGGACGCGGTGTCCGTGCCGGTGACGGTGGACGCCGAGGCCGGTTATGACCTGAGCCCGGCGGATCTCGCGGCCCGGTTGAAGGAAATCGGTGCGGTCGGCTGCAATATCGAGGACACCGACCACGGCAAGGGCGCGTTGCGACCGGCGGCCGAGCAAGCGGGGCGGATTGCCGAGTTGCGCCGGGCGGCTGGCGACGGGCTGGTGGTCAACGCACGAGTGGATTCGTTCCTCGGTGCACCGGACGAGCAGGCGGTGCTCGACGACGCCGTGGCTCGCGGGCGCGCGTATCTCGAAGCGGGGGCTGACTGTGTGTACCCGATTCTCGTGCGTTCGCCGGAAGTGCTGGCCGAATTCGTCCGTCAGGTGGGCGGTCCGGTCAACGCTTCGGCTCTTCCCGGCGGTCCGGGGCTGGCCGGGCTTGCCGAACTGGGGGTAGCCCGGATTTCGCTGGGGGCCGGGTTGTGGCGGTATCTCCGCCGGGTGCTGGAAGGCACGCTCGACGGGATCGCGCAGGGGAAGCTGCCGTATTGAAAAAACCGCTGGGCGCCGCGGCGAAAGCGGCACCCAGCGGTTTCAGCGGGTCGAAAACTCAGTGCTGCACGGCCTTTTCCGCGCCGGCACCGGTCAGTGCCCGTACTTCCATTTCGGCGAACTTCGCCTTGTCGTTTTCCTTCGACAGAATCGTGCCGAGCCAGCCGAGGACGAACGCGATCGGGATCGAGATCAGGCCCGGGTTGTCGAGCGGGAACCAGTGGAAGTCCACGCCCTGCAGCATCGACGCGCTCTTGCCGGTCTTCGGGTCGACCGGCTTCCCGGAAACGGCGGGCGAGAACACGATGAGCACGATCGTCACGATCAGCCCGCCGTAAATGCTCCACAGCGCGCCCTGGGTGTTGAACCGTTTCCAGAACAGCGAGTACAGAATCGTCGGCAGGTTCGCCGAAGCCGCCACCGCGAACGCCAGCGCCACCAGGAACGCGACGTTCTGCCCGTTCGCCAGAATGCCGCCGAGAATCGCGACGATGCCGATCACCACGGCGGTGATCCGCGCGACGCGAACCTCCGAACCGGTGTTCGCCTTGCCCTTCTTCAGCACGTTCGCGTAGACGTCGTGCGCGAACGAGGCGGACGCGGTGATCGTCAATCCCGCGACCACGGCGAGGATCGTGGCGAACGCGATCGCCGAGATCAGCCCGAGCAGGATCGGGCCGCCGAGGTTCAGCGCCAGCAACGGAGCCGCGGAGTTGACGCCGCCCGGGGCCTTCTTGATCGCGTCCGGTCCGACCAGCGCGCCCGCGCCGTAGCCGAGCACCAGGGTGAACAGGTAGAACACGCCGATCAGCACGATCGCCCACACCACCGAACGACGCGCCTCGCGCGCGGTCGGCACCGTGTAGAAGCGCATCAGCACGTGCGGGAGGCCCGCGGTGCCCAGCACCAGAGCGATGCCGAGGGAGAAGAAGTCCAGCTTCGTCGTGCCGTTCTTGCCGTACTGCTTGCCCGGCCCGAGCAGCGCTTCGCCGGCCTCGCCCGCCTTGTCGACCGCGCCCTGCAGCAGCGAGGAGAAGTTGAAGCCGTACTTGCCGAGCACCCACAGCGTCATCGCCAGCGCGCCGACGATCAGCAGCGCCGCCTTGATGATCTGCACCCAGGTGGTGCCCTTCATGCCGCCGATCAGGACGTAGGCGATCATGATCACGCCGACCACCGCGATCACCAGCGCCTGCGCGGCCTTGCCGTCGATGCCCAGCAGCAGCGCGACCAGTCCGCCCGCGCCCGCCATCTGCGCCAGCAGGTAGAAGAACGACACCACGAGCGTCGAAATCGCCGCCGCCGCGCGCACCGGACGCTGTTTCATCCGGAACGCCAGCACGTCGCCCATGGTGAACTTGCCGGTGTTGCGCAGCAGTTCCGCCACCAGCAGCAGCGCGACCAGCCACGCCACCAGGAAGCCGATCGAGTACAGGAACCCGTCGTAGCCGTACACCGCGATAGCGCCGGCGATGCCGAGGAACGACGCCGCCGACAGGTAGTCGCCGGAGATCGCGATGCCGTTCTGCGGGCCGGTGAACGCACGGCCTGCCGCGTAGTAGTCCGACGCGGTCTTCGTGTTGCGGCTCGCGCGGAACACGATCACCAGGGTGATGACCACGAACAGCGCGAAGATCGTGATGTTGAGCGTCGGGTTGCTGCCCTCGACGCTCGCCGCGAGAGTCTTCACGCCTCCTCCTTCGCCGGGTTCTCGATGTCGTCCTTGATCCGCTCGGCGAGCGGGTCGAGGTTCTTGTTGGCGTAGCGCACGTACAGCCACGTGATGAGGAACGTGGACACGAACTGCAGGAGCCCGAAGAGGAGGCCGACGGTGAAGTTGCCCGTGATCTTCGTGCTCATGAAGCCGTGCGCGTAGTCGGCGAGCAGGACGTAGAGCAGGTACCAGGCGAGGAACAGTCCGGCCATCGGGAACACGAACCGGCGGAGCCTGCCGCGGAGTTGGCGGAACTCGGCGCTGTCGTGCACCTGCTCCCAGGTCGAGTCCGGCGGGGCGCCGGACGGGTCGCCTGCGCTCATGGGATCTCCCTTGTGCGACGCTGCGGATGTGGTCCGCGACACAGTAGGGAGGACTCCGGGCCAGGGAAACCGTCAGCGGCTCAAACGCCTCGCCGCACGACGAACGGTTGACGAACGGTCACCGGGCGCGGACGAAGGGCGCTCGTCGAGGTGCAGCCGCAGCATCGCGGCCCCGGCCCAGGACGGTGGGCGCCCGCGCAGTGACACCGTGATCATCACGCCGAACGCGAGCGGTACCGACCAGGGTGCCGGTTGCGAGACCAAGATCGCCACCCAACCTTCCATCGAGGGTCCGGCCAGCGCGAACAGGATCGACCCCGACGAGGCCGCCAGACCCGTCAGCACTCCGGCGATCGCGCCCGCGGCGGTGAGCCGCTGCCACCAGATGCCGAGCACGAGCAGCGGGCAGAACGTCGACGCGGCGACGGTGAACCCCCACGTCACCAGCACCCCGGCGTCGAGCCGCGCGGACGGCAGCGCGAGCAGCACCATCGCGATCGCGGCGAACACGACCGTCACGCGAAGACGGCGCAGACCGCCGGGCATCAGGTCGTAGGCGAGCGCGCCGGACATCACCAGCAGCAATCCCAGCGACGTCGCCAGAAACGCCGCGAACGCGCCCGCGGTGAGCAACGCGGTGAACAACTGCCCGGCCCAGCTGTGGTCGACCTGCGACGGGAGCGCGACGACCACGGTGTCGGTGTTGCCGGACAGATACAGCTGCGGCACGAGAACCCGGCCGAGGACGCCGTAAATGCCGGGGAAAAGGTAGAAAACTCCTAGCAGCGCCACGGTAATCGCAGCGGTGCGGCGTGCCGCGCGGCCGTCCGGACTGGTGTGGAAACGCATCAGGACGTGGGGGAGGCCCATCGTGCCGAGGACGGTCGCGATGAGGACCGCCCAGGTGCCGAGCAGCGGGTAACCCTTGTCGATTTCCAGCAGCGGACGCTGCCAGTCCGGCCCGCCGAGCGCGACTTCTCCGCTGACGCCGGGGACCTGTGCACCGGCGGCGAAGGTGAGCTGTTCTCCCTTGCGCACCACCAGTTGTCCAGGCGGCAACGTACCGCGGTCCTCGATCGCGGTGGGTTCGCGGAAGGTGAGAGTGACGTCGTGGTCGAACTGCACTGGGGTGGCGTGCGAGAAGCGGGTGAACTCGACCGGCGTGAGGCTCGCGTCACGGGTTTCGGCACCGACCTGGAGCACCAGCCACAGCGCGGGAACGAGGAACAGCAGGAGTTTCAGGAAGAACTGGAACGCCTGGACGTACGTCGCCGCGCGCATCCCGCCGAGCGCGAGCGTGACGCTGACCGCGGTGCCCGCGATGACGACGCCGACCCAGTACGGAGTCCCGCCGACCGCGGTGAGCACCAACCCGGCGGTACGGAATTGCGGGACTACGTAGATGGTTCCGATCACCAGCACGACCACCGCGGCCAGCCGGCGCAGCGCGGGAGAGGCGAGGCGCGCTTCGGCGAAGTCGGGGACGGTGAGTGCGCCGGATCTGCGCATGGGCGCGGCGACGAGGACCAGCATCGCCACGTATCCCGCGGTGAAGCCGACCGGGTACCAGAGCGCGCCGACGCCGTCCTTCACCATCAGCCCGGCGACGCCGAGGAATGAGGCTGCGGAGAGGTATTCGCCGGAGACCGCGGCGGAGTTGACGAAGGGCGAGATCCGCCGGGACGCCACCAGGAAGTCGGAGGTGGTGCGCATGGCGGCGACCCCGCGCACGCCGATGAGCAGCGTGACGAGGACGACCGGGGCTACCGCGAGCGCGATGTCCATCTATCCGCTCCCGCCCGCCCCGGCTGCGGCCCCAATGTGGCATTGGGTGCGTGAGATGCACCGAATGCCGCATTGGGTGCGTGAGATGCACCGAATGCCGCATTGGGTGCGTGAGATGCACCGAATGCCGCATTGGGGTGCTGCGGGCAGTCGGCTCACTGATCGTCCTCGATCTTCTCCGCGCGGCGCAGCTGCCACCACGAAAGCCCGGCCAGCACCGGGTACGGCAGGACCGCGATCAGCAGCCAGGACAGCGGAATCCCCCACAGCCGCACGCTGTCGAGCGACGGGGCGAGCGAGAACAGCACCGGCAAACCCAGCACCAGCACGAACATCCCCACCAGCGCGGGGATCCCGCGGCGCCGCTGGATCCGGTAGAGGACGGCCGCGCGTTCCGCTTCCGGCGCGCGCAGACGGGGCATCCGCCAGCGGCCGCGTTCGAGCCGCCGCGACCGGGCGAGCCTCGTCTGCGGACTGGTGACGGCGACCCGTTTGGTGCGGCTCATCGGACGGCCCGCGCAATCCTCGTGCGCGGCGTTGCCGGTTCTAACCGGCCTAGCCGCTCACGAGACGCGGGGTGGTGGGTGGCTGGCGGGTGCGGGTTGGGTGCCGTGAGTGGCGGTCCCGGTTCTAACCGGCTTTGCCGCTCACAAGGTGCCGAGTGCAGCCGGGTTGTCGTGCGCGGCCTTGCCGGTTCTAACCGGCCTAGCCGCTCACGAGCCCCCAAGCACCAGCGCCCCTTCACCGAGCACTCCCGAGTTGTCCGCGCTGCGCAGCCTCCAGCAACCGGTCCCGGAGATCCCGCGCATGCCGTCGGCTCACCGGGACATCGCCAGCCTCCGTGTGCGCCAGCAACCCGCCCGTCGTGTCGCTGCGCAGTTCCAGCACCGCACTCACCGCGAGCAGGAATCCGCGGTGTACCCGGGTAAATCCGGTGCCTTCCCAATATTCTTCGAGCCGCGAGATCGGCATCCGCACCGGATGGACGCCGCCGCGGGTGTGCAGGCGGACGTAGTCGCCGTTGGCTTCGGCGAACAGCACATCGTCGCGGCGGACGTACCGGGTGCGGCCGCCGGAATCGACCGGCAGTGCGGCCATCGCGTCCGGCGAGGACTGGCGACGGCCGCTCGGCACCAAGCGCGTCACCTTCGCCAGCGCGGCGGAAAGCCGTTCCGTGCGCACCGGTTTCAGGAGATAGTCGACCGCGCCGATGCCGTATGCGGTGACCGCGTGCCCGTCGTGCGCGGTGACGAACACGATCACCGGCGGTTCGGACAGTTTCGCCAGCAGCGACGCGAGCTCCAGCCCGTCCAAGCCGGGCATGGAAATGTCGAGGAAGACCGCGTCGAAATGGTCTGCCTGCAACAGTTTCAGCGCCTTCAACGCATCGCTCGCGCCGACGACCTCGCCGACCTCCGGCGCCTCGCGCAGCATCCGGCACAGTTCGTCCAACGCCGGCGCGAGATCGTCGACCGCCAGCACCCGCAGCCCGCTCACGGCAGCACCCCCGGCTGGAATCGCGGCACGCGCAGCACAACCCGGGTGCCTTCGCCGACCGCGGTTTCCACGGTCAGCCCGTACCAGGCCCCGTACACCGTGCGCAATCGTCTGTCCACATTGGCCAGTCCGAGCCCGGTGCCGTCGCCGCTGCCCGCGAGGATGGCCGCGGCGCGCTCGGGCTCCATGCCGACCCCGTCGTCCTCGACGCTGATCACGCAGTCGTTCCCTTCCGCCTGTCCGTGCACCTGGACGAGCCCGGTGCCCGACCGCGGCTCGATGCCGTGCCGGATCGCGTTCTCCACGAGGGGTTCGAGTACCAGGTACGGCACCGCCACCGCAAGCACCTCCGGCGCGACCCGCACCTGCACCTTGAGCCGTTCGCCCAGCACCGCGCGCTGCAGCGCGAGATACGTCTCCACCGCGCGGAACTCCTCGGCGACGACGGTGTACTCGCCGTGCCGCGACAGGCTGTAGCGGGTGTAGTCGGCGAAATCGAGCATCAGATCGCGGGCGCGGTCCGGTTCCGATCGGACGAACGAGGCGATCACGGTGAGCGCGTTGTACACGAAATGCGGCGACATCTCCGCGCGCAATGCCCGGAGTTCGGCTTGCGCCGCCTGGTCCGCCGAAGCTTCGAGCCGACCCCGTTCCAAAGACTGCACGACCAAGTCCGTCGCCTGCCGCGTCACCGCGCCGGGTACATCGCCGACCAGCAGCAACGCGCCCGCCAGTTCGTCGTGGACGTGCAACGGGACCGCCGTGATGCCACGCGAGGTGATCGGCTCCTCCTGGTGCAGCACGTCGTCCAGGATTTGGGACACCGCGTCGTCAGCTCCGGGGCGGCCGGACCACATCAACGTGCCGGAGAGATCGGAGAGCCCTAGTCCGGCGACGTCGAAGAGCCGTCGCAGACCGTGTACGGCGCGCCGGGCGCGGACTCCGGAAAGGCCGTCTTTCAGGTCGTCGGCGACCTTCCGCGCCGCGCCGAGCACGCCGACGGCGTCCGGGCGGGAGCGCCACGGCAGCCGGGCACTCTCGGTCATCGACGAGCCTCCCCTCGGGTACCTCGGGAAAAATGTGCAGTCTAGCGAAGCTTGTCCGTTGAGGGTGGTGGCGGGGAAGAAGGTTGGGGCTAGCCCGTAACAAGGCGAAGGGGACTTTCCGTGCGGAAAGTCCCCTTCGGTCGAGCCCGAGATTAGCAGCTCTGCTTGTAGAAGTACTGCGAATTGGCGTCCAGGTCGTCCTTGGTGATCGAGTGCAGCTGCGCCGTGAGGTCCCGCTCGGTCGGCTTGCCCTCGATCGCGGCCACCGCCTGGTCGACGCCCTTGGTGCCGATCTGCGCCGGGTCCTGCGCGATGAGCGCCTGGTACTCGCCCTTCTTCAGACCGTCCACTTCGGACGGGCTGGCGTCGAAGCCGACCAGGTTGACCTTGCCGATCTTGCCCGCGTTGCGCAGGCCGGTCGCCGCGCCCTCGCCGGTGTTGAGGTTGGTGGCGAAGATGCCGACGAGATCCGGCGTCGAGGCCAGCGCCGCGGTGACCTTCGACGCTGCCTGGTCCGGCTCGTTCTGGGTGAACTGGATGCCCACCGACTTGAGGTTCGGGTGGTTCTTCAGCTCGTCCTCGAAGCCCTTCGCCCGGGCGGCGGTGGTGGAGGTGCCCGCGATGGTGTCGAGGACCAGCACCGAACCCGGCTTGTCGCCGACGAGCTTCGCCATGGTCTGCGCGGCGAGCTTGCCGCCCTCGGCGTTGTCCGAGGAAACCGACGAGACCGCGACGCTCTTGTCCTTGAGCGAGGTGTCGACCTCGACGATCTTCGTGCCGCGGTTTTTCACCTGCTGGATCGGCGCGAGCATCGCCTGGTCGTCGGTCGGCGCGATGAGCAGCGCGGCGGGCGGATTGGAGCCCATCGCGTTGACGATCGACGTCTGCATGGCCGCGTCGAACTTCTGCGGCGCCTGCGTGGTCAGTTCGTAGCCGAGCTTCTTCGCTTCGGCCTGCGCGCCGCACTGCATCGAGATGTAGAACGGTTCCGCCTGTACGCCCGGCACCAGCGCGAGTTTCTTGCTGTTCGCGGAGTTGCCGCCGGGCTTGTCCCCGGACCCGCTCTGCCCCACCTGCCCGGAGCCGCACGCGGCCACCAGCATGGCCGCGGACGCGAGCGTCCCCGCGGCGAGGACGGTTTTGCTGAATTTCATCGTAAGCACCTCTTTGTACTCGGGAACCGATTCAGCGGGAGTTGCGCTTGCGGCGGCGGCGCTGGTCGAACCACACCGCCGCGATCAGGACGGCGCCGACCGCGATCATCTGCCAGAAGTCCTGCACGTGCGTGATGTTGAAGCCCTTCTTCAGCACCGCCGGGATGAACACCCCGATCACCGTGCCGAGCATCGAGCCGACGCCGCCGAAGAGGCTCGTGCCGCCCATCACCGTCGCGGAGATGGCGTTGAGGTTGTCGTTGGTGTGCGCCGAGATCGTGGTCGACGCGTAATAGGCGAGCGACAGGAAACCCGCGATTCCGGCGAGGAAACCAGTGAGCAGGTACACCTTCAACAGGTGCGCGGTCACACCGATGCCTGAGCGTCGCGCCGCCTCGGCGTTCGAGCCGACTGCGAACGTGTAGCGGCCGAACCGCGTGGTGTGCAGCAGCCACGCACCGATCAGCGTGATCACCACAGCCACCAGCACGAGGTTCGGGACCCCGCCGAACGACGTGCCGTAGCCGAGGGTCTTGTTCAGTTCGGTGGGCACGCTGCGCACGTCCGACCCGCCGTTGAGCAGGTACGACGCACCGAGCGCCGCTCCCATCGTGCCGAGCGTGACGATCAGCGGCGGAATGCCCGCCACCGCGATGAGGAAGCCGTTGATCAGGCCCCAGACCGTGCCCGCGAGCACCGCCGCGACAAGCCCGACGGTGATGACGCCCCAGCCCGCGTGCGAGGCGTCGCCGCCGCTGAGCGCTTCCATGGTCTTGCCCGCGACCATCCCGGCGAAGATCAGCACCGACCCGACGGACAGGTCGATGCCGGAGGTGATGATCACGAACGTCATGCCGACCGAAAGCACCAGCAGCACGGACGTTTCGATCAGCAGCGTCTGGAAGGTGAACAGCGTCGCGAACTCGGCGGGCGCGATGGCGGTGAACACCGCGATCAACGCGATCAGCACCAGCGCGATCCAGAACGTATTGGCCCCGATGAGCCGTTTCCCCAGCGGACGCTTGCCGAACCCGCCGTCCACAGTGGCCTGGATATCCTTCACCGGAGCGCTCATGCCGCCTCCTCCTGCACGAGAGCCCCGGTCATCGCCGCGACCAGGTCCTCGAGCTTCGTGTCCGCACCGGCGAATCGAGCCACCCGCTTGCCCAGCCGCAGCACCTCGATCCGATCCGACACCGAAAGCACCTCAGGCATGTTGTGGCTGATCAGCACGACCGCGATGCCCTTGTCGCGGACCTTCTTGATCACGTCCAGCACGCGTTCGCGCTGCACCACCCCGAGCGCGGCGGTCGGCTCGTCCATGAACACGACCTTCGAAGCCCACACCACCGACCGTGCCACCGCCACGCTTTGCCGCTGCCCGCCGGACAGCGAACCGATCGGCACGTCGGTGCTCTGCAGAGTCACGCCGAGCCGCTCGAACTCGACCACCGCCTGGCGACGCATCTCCGCCTTGTCCAGCATGCCGAGCTTGCCGAGGATGCCCTTGCGCGGGATTTCCCGGCCCAGGAACAGATTCGCCGCCGGGTCCAGCTCCGGCGCGACGGCGAGATCCTGGTACACCGTCTCGATCCCGGCCCGGCGCGCGGCCACCGGCGAGTCGAGATGGACCTCTTTCCCGTCGAGCAAGATCCGGCCCGACGTCGGCTGTTCGGCTCCGGACAGGCACTTCACGAGCGTGGACTTGCCCGCGCCGTTGTCGCCGATCAGCGCGGTCACCTCGCCCGCGCGCGCCTGGAAAGACGCGCCGCGCAAAGCTTCCACCGATCCGTAGTGCTTGGTCAGGTCCACCGCGTCGAGCAGGATCTCGCTCATCGGCGCTAACTCCTTTCCGGGGCGGGCGGACGGCAGCGGATGACGGTGAGCGAGCCGGACAGCTCGGTCTGGCCCGCGGCGAACGGCACCGCGTAGGTGTCGCCCTTGGCCACCGGGAACTCGCCGCCGTGCTCGGTGCGCAGGGTGCCTTCGCCGTCGAGCGCGACGAGCACGCTGAACGACGGGTCGAGCGAGAACGCGTTGCCGGACAACTGAATGCGGTCGGCGCGGAAGAACTCCGCCGAGCCCGGCGCGAGCAAGTCCACTGTGGTCGCTTCGTCGCCGGAGGTGTGCTTCACGATCGTCTTGAGCCGGTCGTCGTCCCAGCCCGAGGTGTCGAGCGTTTCGATCGCGGTGTCGAAACCGATCCCGAGGTGGCCCTTTTCCGGCGAGGCAAGGAAATCACGCCACTCCAGGGTCAGCGAGAAGTCCGTCGGCTGCTGCAACTCGACCACGAAGACGCCTTCGCCGATCGCGTGCGGCAACCCGGCCGGGATGTAGACCGTGTCGCCCGCCCGCACCGGAATGCTGTTGAGCGCGCCCAGCATGCTCGGCGCGTCCTGCTCGCGGGTCCACTCGGCGACGGTTTCCTTGCTCAGCGTCTCCCGGAAACCCGGGTACACGCGCGGGTCGTCGCCGTAGGTGCCGACCACGATCCACGCCTCGGTCTTGCCGAAGTGCGAGTCGAAGTGCTTGCGGGCAAAGGAATCCGACGGGTGGAAGTGCACCGGAAGCCGCTGTCCGGCGTCGAGCAGCTTGACCAGCAGGCCGGTCGAGTCGCCGAGCTTGGCTACGTGCGCCGCGCCCAGCCACGCCTCCGGGTCGTTGCCGACCGCGTCGCGCAGCCAGATCCCGCTGGGCAGCTTGGTGAGACCGTTGGTCTCCTGGCCGAACATGGTGGTGACGGAACCGACCCAGTCCTCCGGCCCGAACTTCGAGTCGGTGCCGGTGGCGCCGCGCAGGGCGGCGATGGCGTCGCCGCCCCGGTAGAACTGCGGCGGCTGGTTGGCCGGGAGTGCGACCGGCTCGAGGTGCTGGGTCACAGGGCGGCCTCACCGGAACCGCGGGCGACTAGGTGCACGGGCAGAACTACCTTTCTCGGGGCGGACTGATCGCCCTGGATGCGGGCGAACAGCAGCTCGGCCGCTGCGTGCCCGAGGGCGCTGACGTCGTGGGCGATCACGGTGACCGGCGGGTCGAGCAGGTCCGCCAGTTCGAAATCGTCGAAGCTCACCAGCGCGGGCCGGTGCTCGGCGTGCGCGAGCGCGCGCAGCAGGTGCACCGCGACCCGGTTGTTGCCCGCGATCACGGCGGTGGCCGGATTCGGGCCGCCGGCCAGCTTGCGCACCGCGTTGCCGACGGTTTCCGGCGTCGGCGTCTGCATCGCCACGAGGCTCTCGTCGTAGGAGATCCCGTTGCGCACACAGCCTTCCCGGAAGCCGCGCAACCGCTCGGCGGCGGTGAAGATGTCCGGGCTGTCGCCGAGGAACGCGATGCGCCGGTGGCCGTGCCGCACGAGATGGCTGACCGCCTCGATGGTGCCGCCGAGGTTGTCCACGAGCACGGTGTCGGCCACGATGTCGCCGGCCGGCCGGTCGAGGAACACTACGGGCGTGCCCGCGCGCATTTCCGGCACGAGATAGCCGTGCTGCAGCCCGGCGGGCACGATCAGCAGCCCGTCCACGCGCCGCGCGCAGAACTCCAGCGACAGCTCGCGCTCGCGGTCGGAATTCTCGCCGGACGACCCGGTCAGCACGTGTCTGCCGAAGGACGTCGCGATCCGTTCCACCGCGCGGTTCAGCTCGGAGTAGAAGGGGTTGCCGACGTCCTCGACGACCAGGCCGATGGTGCCGGTGGTCGAGCCGCGGCGCAGGTTGCGGGCGCCGAGGTTCCGGCGGAACCCCAGCTGTTCGATCGCGGCCACCACGCGTTCGGCGGTGTCCGGATGCACCGCGGGCTCGTCGTTGACGACCCGCGACACCGTTTTGATGCTGACGCCGGCCAGCCGCGCCACATCGCTCATCGTGGCCCGCCTGCTGGCGGGGCGGGGAAGCCCGTCCGCGTCCCGGCCCGAGTGAGACAACGTTGTCATAATGCGGGGGATTGGACACCATCCGGCCGCTTCGTGTCAATGGCCGCCGACCGGCTGTGCCCTGGGCGACGAATCCGCTGGTGCGGATGGTGGACATCGTTGTCTCGAATCGGACAGGCTCTCACCGCGGTCTTGACGATCCGGTGAGCCATTGCCGAAGGTAGCCCGCATCGACGGTGCGCGACAAGGTTGTCATCGATGCCTCGAGGTCGGTGACGGCGGGTTCGCGCCGGACAACTGGAGAGGCGATGGCGATGGCGCGAGCGCGCTGGAGAGCCGGACTGATCTTCCTGACTTCCGCGGTCGTGGCGACTGGGGCCTCCTTGGCCCCCGCTGCCCCCGCACTGGCCGACACCGGGGCGAACGCCGCGAAGACCGCTGACCTGGCGAAGTGGGTGAACCCGTTCGTCGGCACCCGGCCCGGCGGCGCGGACCACGGGACCGGCGGCGGCGCGGGCAACACCTTCCCCGGCGCGGTCGCGCCGTTCGGCATGGTGCAGTGGAGCCCGGACACGAAGAAATCCCAGCCGGGCGGCTATTTCTACGACGACAACACGATCACCGGCTTCAGCCTCACGCACCTTTCCGGCGCGGGCTGCACCACGTATCAGGACCTGCCGTTCATGCCGTACGTCGGCGAGATCAGCACGTCGCCCGCGACCGATCCGGGCCACTACACCTCGACCTTCGACCACAAGAACGAGCATGCGACCGCCGGCGCGTACGACGTCGCCCTCGACAACGGGGCGAAGGTCGAACTGAGCGCGACCCAGCGCACCGGTTCCGGCCGCTTCACCTACCCTGCGGGCGCGGCGTCGACGTTGCTGGTCAACACTTCCGGCTCGGTCAACGGCACTGACGACGCGTCGATCAGCATCGGCAAGGACACCATCAGCGGCTGGGCGACCAGCGGCCGGTTCTGCGGCGCGAAGAACTCCTACCGGGTCTACTTCTCGGCGAAGTTCGACACCCCGTTCGAGTCGGTCGGGACCTGGAAGAACGGCGCGGTGACGCCGGGCAAGACCGCGGAGACCGGCGGCGCCAGGGCGAAGGTCGCCCAGCCCAACGGCATCGGCTCCTCGATGGCGCGCCCGGCGAAGGCGAAACCGCAGGACACCACGGTCAGCGGACCGGGCAGCGGCGGGTACGTGACCTTCCCGAACCTCAACGGCGCGCAGGTCAACGTCCAGGTCGGACTGTCCTTTGTGTCCGTCGACGGGGCGAAGGCGAACCTGAAGGCGGAGAACAACGGCAAGAAGTCGTTCGACCAGGTGGCCGCGTCCGCGCGGCAGGCGTGGAACGACCAGCTCGGCAAGATCCAGGTCAGCGGCGGCAGCGACGCCGACACCACGACGTTCTACACCTCGCTGTACCACTCGCTGATCCAGCCGAACGTGTTCTCCGATGTGGACGGTCGCTACCCGGGCTTCGACGGCCGGATCCACCAGGCCGAACGCGGCCACGCGATGTACACCAACATCTCCGGCTGGGACATCTACCGTTCCGAGGTCCCGCTGCTGGCCACGATCGCGCCGAAGCAGACCTCGGACCTCGTGCGCTCGATGATGGCCTTCGCCGAACAGGGCGGTTCGTGGGACCGCTGGACGGTGGCGAACGACTACACCGGCGTGATGAACGGGGATCCGTACCACATCATCGTTTCCAGCGCCTACGCGTTCGGCGCGCGTGACTTCGACGCGCAGAAAGCGTTGCTGCTCATGATCAAGGGCGCGACGCAGCCGACGCAGGGCTACACTGAACGGCCGGGTCTGCAGGACTACCAACGGCTCGGCTACGTGCCCGGCGCGGCGGCGGACACCCTGGAGTACACGAGCGCGGACTTCGCCATCGCCCAGTTCGCGAAGCGGCTCGGCGACAGCGCCACGTACACCACGTTCATGAAGCGCGCGCAGTACTGGCAGAACCTCTACAACCCGGGCAGCGGACACCTGCAGCCGCGCAACGCGGACGGCTCGTTCTCCGGGAACTACGACCCGGCCAGCTCGCAGGGCTGGGTCGAGGGCAACGGCGCGCAGTACGACTGGATGGTCCCGTACGACCTCGCCGGTCTCGTGACCGCGTTCGGCGGCACCACCGCCACGCAGTCGCGTTTGGACACTTTCTTCACGAAGCTGAACGCCGGAACCCATGAGCCGTACGCGTTCTTGGGCAACGAGCCGAACTCGAACGCGCCGTACGTGTACTCGTTCGCCGGTGCTCCGGCGAAGACGCAGAACATGGTGCGCCGGGCGATGGACGAGCTGTACAACCCGCGTCCGGAAGGCTTGATCGGCAACGACGACCTCGGGCAGATGTCGTCCTGGTACGTCTGGTCCGCGCTCGGCGTCTACCCGGAGATCCCGGGCCGCGCCGAAACCGTGCTGACCACGCCGCGCTTCGCGCACGCCGAGGTGACCACCGGGGCGGGCAAGAAGATCACCGTCAACGCTCCCGGCACCGGCGAGTACACCAGCGGCCTGAAGGTGAACGGTGGCACGGCAACCAAGGCATGGCTGTCGGAAGGGCTGATCTCGCAGGGCGGCAAGCTGGACTTCACTCGCTCGACGACCGCGACCGCGTGGGGTTCCGCTCCGGCTGACGCGCCGCCGTCGTTCCGCGAACAGGAGAAGCCGAGCCTGTCCTTTGTGGACCCGGCACGCGCGGTGGTGCCCGCTGGCACGACCTCGACCGCCTCGGTGGGCGTCCAGGATCTGTCCGGCGCGGCCAGGACCTGGACCTACTCCGCGGGCAGCGCGGACGGCATCACGCTGACCCCCGCGACCGGTTCCGTCCAGGTTCCCGCGGCGGGCAAGGGCCACGCTGACGTGACGGTGAGCGTTCCGGCGGGCACCTCCGACGGTCCGCGCCGGATCCCGGTCACCTTCTCCTCGCCGGGTCTCTCGGACGTCCAGGCGGTGCTGACCGTCCTGGTGGCGAAGCCGAACAGCTGGCTGGCCACGGTGAACAACACCGGTCTGTCGCCGGACTCCAACTCGGCGGCCGGGAACTTCGACGGCGGCGGCTGGAGCTACTCCGCGGACGCACTGGCCAAGGCCGGCGCCAAGCCGGGCAGCACGGTGTCGAGCGACGGGCTGAACTTCACCTGGCCGTCGTTCCCGGTCGGCGACCCGGACAACGTCGTGGCCTCGGGACAGACGATCAACCTGTCCGGTTCGGGACGGCTCGCGCTGCTCGGCTCCGCCAGCAACGGCAACGCGCAAGGCACGCTCACCGTCACCTACACCGACGGCAGCAAGTCCACCGCCACCATCGGATTCTCGGACTGGACTCTCGGCGGCGGCGGAGCGCAGCCGGCGTTCGGCAACCGGATCGTCCTGTCCACGCCGTACCGCAACTCCGCGGGCGGCGACCCGCAGCAGATCCGCACGATGGTGTTCGCCACCGCGCCGATCACGCTGGACGCGGGCAAAACCGTCGCGAGCGTGACGCTGCCGAGCGGCGTCAGCGGCGGCTCCCTGCACGTGTTCGCCATCGCCGCGGGCTGACCTTCCGTGAGGGGAACCCTGAGGGAATCAGATTCCCTCAGGGTTCCCCTCACGTACTTTTTCCAGAGGAGTCACATGAGGAGCAGGGTTTTGGCGAGTGCGATGGCGCTCGCTGTCACCGCGGCGGCGCTCACGCCGGTCGCGGCACAGGCGCGTCCGGCCGATCCGCTGGACGCGGTGAACACGTTCATCGGCACCCAGGACGAGGGCAACACCTTCCCCGGTGCGTCCGCGCCGTTCGGCATGGTCCAGTCCAGCCCGATCACCACGCACTACGCCGGATACCTCTACACCGACACCGCGATCCGCGGCTTCGGGCACTTCTTCCTGTCCGGCGCGGGCTGCTGGGAACAGGGTGGCCTGGTGTCCATGCTGCCCACCACCGGCGACATCGGCCCGGGCGCGGCGTTCGACACCAGCAAGCCGGCGACCTTCGACCAAGCCAAGTACGCCGCGCCGTACACACACGAAGGCGAAGTCGGCAAACCCGGCTACTACAAGGTGCATCTCACCGGCTACGGCGGCATCGACGTCGAAACCACCGCCAGTACCCGCAGCGGCGTCGAACGGTATTCCTTCGACAAATCGGGGCCAGCCAACGTTTTCGTCAATGTCGGGCAGGCGAACGCGAAGGAACCGGTCAGCGGCAGCAGCGTCCGGATCGTCGACGACCACACCATCGCGGGCACCGTCGAATCGCAGGCCTTCTGCGGCGGCAAGCCCTACACCACTTACTTCACCACGAAATTCGACCAGCCGTTCTCCTCGTACGGCACGTGGTCGCCGGACGGCGGCACGCCCGGCAGCCGCTCGGCACAAGGCGGCGCGGGCCTGCGCGGCGCGTGGCTGACCTTCCCCAAGGGCGGCCAAGTCACTGCCACCACGTCGATTTCCCAAGTGGACGCTCGCGGTGCGGACACGAACCTCGCCGCTTCGCGCGTGCGTCCGTTCGACGCCGTGAAGAAGGACGTCCAGCGAGACTGGCGACGTGAACTGTCCAGTGTGGACATCACCGGCGGCACCCCGGACGACCGCACGGTCTTCTACACCTCGCTCTACCACGCCTTCCTGCAACCGCTGACCGCGAACGACGCCGACGGCCGGTACTACGGCTTCGACAAGAAGATCCACCGCGCGATCGGCTGGACGTACTACGACTTCTTCTCCCTCTGGGACACCTACCGCTCGCAGAACCAGTTGCTGGCGCTGCTGAAACCGGACCGCGCCCGCGACATCGCGAAGAGCATCCTCGCCATCCACGACCAAGGCGGCTGGCTCCCGCGCTGGGCGTACGCGAGCCAGGAAACGAACACGATGACCGGCGACCCGGTCACGCCGTTCCTGGTCGACCTGTGGCGGTTCGGCGCGCTGAGCGGCGAAGAAATGCACGCCTACCAAGCACTGCTGCAGAATTCGACCGAGATCCCGCCCGCGTCGTCGCCGTTCCAAGGCCGCTCCGGCAACGCGAGCTACCAGGCCGACGGATTCGTCCAATACGACCCGAATTTCCCGAAAAAGGGCCAGGACACCGATCCGGCACACGGCGCGTCCGCGACGCTGGAATACGCCCTCGCCGACTGCTCCCTCTCGGTGATGGCCTCCGCGCTCGGCCGCAAGCAAGACGCGAAGCAACTGGCCGCCAAGGGCCGGACGTACGCGACGCTGTGGGATCCGTCGGTGACCGACCGCGGCTTCACCGGCTACTTCCGCCCGAAGGTCACCGGCGGCAGCTGGTACACCCCGGCTGACGGCCCGTACAGCCCGCAAGGCCAGGACGGCTTCCACGAGGGCACAGCCTGGCAGTACCAGTGGCTGGTGCAGCAGGACGTGCCCGGCCTGGTCGCGAAGATGGGCGGCGCGGCCAACGCGGGCAAGCGGCTCGACGACTTCTTCGCCTACGACGACCTGGTGAAGGACCCGGCGAAGACCGCGCACGAGAAGTGGGTCGTCGGTCCGTACGACTACTACAAGCAGTTCCGCTACAACCCCAACAACGAGCCCGATCTGCACTCGCCGTGGATGTACACGCTCACCGGACAGCCGTGGAAGACCTCCGCGGTGGTGCGGGCCGCGCACACCTTGTTCACGAACGCCCCCAACGGCGTCACCGGCAACGACGACCTCGGCACCATGTCCGCCTGGTACGTCTTCAGCGCGCTCGGCCTCTACCCGGCCGTTCCGGGCACCGGGAACTTCGTGCTGAACGCGCCGCGGTTCGCCAAGTCCGTAGTGCACCTGCCGAACGGCCGCGACTTCACCATCAACGCGCGCGGCGCGAACGGGGCGCAATTGCAGTACGTCTCCGGGCTGCGCGTCAACGGCACGGCGTCGGACAAAACGTTCGTCAGCCTCGAACAACTGCGCCGCGGGTCCACTCTGGACTTCGCGCTGACCGCCGACGCGCCGAAGGCCACGTGGGGAACGTCACCCTCCTCCGCGCCGCCTTCTCCTTGTGCCGGTTAGTGTTCGCACGTGGACGGTAAGTGAGGGCCGCCTCCCGGATCCTGGGATCGGGAGGCGGCCTTTCCCGTTAACCGGGCATTTCCCGCCTGTTTCCGGCTCTCGTCCGGAATTGGTTCGGACCTTTGCCGCGATCGCTCGTGACCAGAGTCACGGGCCCCGGTGTTCCGGTGAGGCCGGTCACGCCTCACACTGGTCTCATACCCGTTCGACAGTGCTGTTGACGCCAGGCGGTTTCCGTCCGCCTTGGACAGTCCGTCGGACGTGTTTTTTGTGTGTGCAGTCAGCACGCACCGGGTGACGCACAGGAGGATGTCGTGTCCAGCAAGGCCGCTCTCGTGTTCCGCGTGGCCGCAGTCGCCGAGGCTCTGTCCTGGCTCGGCTTGCTGATCGGGATGTTTCTCAAGTACGTCGTCGACGCGTCTAACGAGGGCGGCGTGCCCGTCCTCGGCATGGTGCACGGCGTCGTCTTCGCCCTGTACGTGATCGTCTCCCTGTCCGTGGCCAAGCCGCTGGGCTGGCGCGGCAAGACCCTGGTGCTGGCGCTGCTCGCGAGCATTCCGCCGCTGTTCACCTGGCTGTTCGAGAAGTGGGCCCTGCGCAACGGCAAGCTGGACGGCCCGCAGCGGCTGACCCACGGCGGCGTCGGCCTCTTCGTCCGCGCGCAGGAGCCGGTCGGCGTCTGATCTTCCGCTTTTCCCGAAGGGCCCGTGCGAACCGCGCGGGCCCTTCGCGCGTTACGAGGTGAAGTCGCCCGCGGACTTGCGGACCTTGGTGAGCAGGTCGGTCAGCTGCTCCACCTGCCGCTCGGTGAGCCCGGTGAGCCCGAAGTCGATGCCGGTGACCGCGGCGGTGGCGGTTTCCCGCAGCGCGCGCCCCTCGTCGGTGATCTCGACGAGCGTGGTGCGCCGGTCGGTGGGATGCGGCACGCGCTTCACGAGCCCGTCGCGCTCGAGCCGGTCCACTATGTTGGTGACGCTGGTGGGATGCAGCTGGAGCCGTTCGCCCATCACCCGCATCGGCAGCCGCGCGTTGCGGGAGAAGGTGAGCAGCACCAGCGCCTCGTAGCGGGCGAAGGTGAGGCCGTGCGGCTTGAGAGCGCCGTCGACCGCCGACTGGATGATCTGCTGCACCCGCATCACACCGGTGACCGCGGCCATGGTTCCGGCCGGGCCGATCCGGTCTTCCCACAGCTGCGCGGCACGGGCGATCGGATCGAACGGCAGCGGACGGTTCATGGCAACCGAAGCTACCAGCGGGTACCCCGGTCGTGGGGGTCGCCCTGCGAGAACAGCGAAAGGAATCCGGCATGATCGTCGCGTTCAGCGTGAGCCCCTCGGCGGGGGAACCGGACGGCGGAGTGAGCGAGGCCGTCTCGCGCGCGGTGAAGGTGGTGCGCGAATCGGGCCTGCCGAACTCGACCAGCTCGATGTTCACGGAGATCGAAGGCGACTGGGACTCCGTCATGGCGGTGGTGAAGAAGGCGGTGGAAGCCGCGGGGGAGGGCTCGGCGCGCGTCGGGCTGGTGCTGAAGGCCGACATCCGCCCCGGCTACGACTCCGGCCAGCTCACCGCGAAGGTCGAGCGCGTGGAAGCGCACCTGCGCGAGGACTGAGCTACGGAATCGGCGGCGTGAACGCGACGGTCCAGCGTCCCTTGGCACTGGTCACCGCGAGCCGGTAGCTGAACTGCTCGCCCGCCCCGGTCTTCCCCTGCACGACGGCCGCGGTCGGCGAGCGCTCGTCCGGCGCGAGCCGCACGGAGATGTCGTGCGCGTTGCTGTCCTTGAGGACGCTGACGTAGTCCTTGGCGAGGTCGTCGCCGCCGGAGCCGGGGACGTCGAAGAGCCCGGCGAGCGCGTCCGCGTCCCGCCCGCTCAGCGCCGCGGTCAGCTCCGTGCGCAGTTCCGGCGGGGACGCCGCGCCGGGCGGGTCCTGGTGCGCGACGGTCGCCGTGATGCTGGCGATCCACGCCACCGCGACCACGACGGCCGCGACCACCGTCACGTTGCGCCGGCTGAGCATCCTGCGGCCTCCTCGTTGTCCTCGCGCAGAGCATGCCTCAGCGGAGTGCGCATGCCAAAAGCGAACCTCGGGGCTGCTGCTGAACTCTCGCGGCGAGGCGTGCCAGGATGGAGGGCGTGACACACCCACGCGGATCTGCAGCGAACTCAGCGGCCATGTCCGCCGCGTTGTCCGGCGCGGTCGACCTGTCCGCGCTCAAAGCCAGGGCGGAGGCGTCCCGGAACCAGCCGCCTTCGGGGGCGGGACAGCCGGGCGGCACGTCCGCGCCTCCGTCGGACACGGTGCTCGAGGTCACCGAGGCGACCTTCCAGTCCGTCGTCGAACTCTCCCTCAACCAGCTCGTGGTCGTCGACCTGTGGGCCGGGTTCTCCGAACAGTGCCAGCAGCTGACCGCGGTGCTGGAGCGGCTGGCCGGCGAGAGCGGCGGCGCCTGGGTGCTCGCGAAGGTCGACGTCGAGGCGAACCCGCGCATCGCGCAGGCGTTCGGCGCGCAGTCGGTCCCGACCGTGGTCGCGATCGCGGGCGGCCAGCCGGTGGACGCCTTCTCCGGCGCGCTGCCGGAGCCGGAGATCCGCAAGTGGCTGAACTCCCTGCTCGACGCGCTGCGCGACCGCCTGCCCGGCATCCGCGCCGCCGAAGAGGCCCGCGGTCCGGTCGAGGAGCCGGAAGACCCGCGCTTCACCGAGGCGGAGGAAGCCTTCGAGCAGGGCGACTACGCCGCCGCGCAGGCCGCGTACGAGCGCATCCTGGACGCCGAACCGGCCAACGAGCTGGCGAAGAACGCGCTGGCCCAGGTCAAGTTCACCGCCCGCGCCGAAGCCGCCGACCCGAGCGCCCGCGAGAAGGCCGAAGCCGACCCGAAGGACATCGACGCCCAGCTCGCGGCCGCCGACCTGGACATCGCGGAACAGGACGTGGAAGGCGCGTTCCGCCGCCTGGTCGACGTCGTCCGCCGCACCGCCGGGGACGACCGCAACCGCGTCCGCGAACACCTGGTCGCCCTGTTCGAACTCTTCGACCCGGCCGACGAGCGCGTCGCGAAGGCTCGCCGCGACCTGGCGAGCGCCCTGTTCTGAGCTGACGAACGAGAAGGGCCGCACCGGAGCGTTCCGGTGCGGCCCTTTTTCTGTCTGGCTCAGGGGTACTGCTTCGAGCAGGAAGACGACCCCTCGAGATAGCCCCGCCGCAGCGCCTCGACCCGGTCGAACCCGCTGTCCGGCCGCTCCCCGTTCACGTTCGCCGACACCAGTCCGTCCGGCCGGAGCAGATCCGCGATCGCCTCGTCCAGGTCCCCGGACGACAGCTTCAGATTCACCCCGCCCGTCGGATGGTTCGAGAACGCTGCCCAAGCCCCCACCAGGCAAGCAGTCCGCAACCCAGCATTAGGCGTATCGATCGACGCCCCCACGCCCTTCTGGACCCCGATCGCGTACCGCGACGCCAGCTCGGCGAAGGCGGCGAAGTCGCCCAGCCCGCCCCCGGCCCGGCCGGCCATCTCGGCTTCCTGGTCCACCGGCTCGGCCAGCTTCTCCAGCGCCCGCTGGTCGAAAACCATCGTGTTGTCGTTGGGGCAATAAGACGCGGGCGGCGTGCTCGGCCCGCCGGGACAGCTGCCCGACCCGGCCCGGAACTGCGGCCCCTGCACGCCCGCTTCCCGGAACGCCTCGTCGAGGCTGCCCTTCAGCTTCGCCACCCGCTGCTCGTCGAACGGGGCGTCGCCCTTGCCCTTGTCGCCCGAGTCGAACGGCCGCTCAGTCAACCGCTTCTGCACGTTCTGCGCGTTCATCGCCGCGCATTCCTTCGGCCCCTTCTCGAACCCGGCCTGGAACGCGTACGTCCGGTCGAAAGCCGTGCCGTGCGCCTGCCGGTCCGTCGCGCTGGTCCCGGCCTGGTCGCGGATGAAGAACATCGCCGCCATGATCTGGTCGAGCCCCTCGGCGGTCGACACCCGGTAGAACTTGCTCTTGTCCTCGGCGACCCACCGGAAGTACCCGCCGGCGAAGCAGTCCGCCTGCTGTTCCTTCACCACCGTCGGCGTCGACTTCGAAATCCCCGCGGTCGCCCCGAGCCGGTACTGGATCGCGTGGCCGAACTCGTGCGCCAGCACGGTCACCACCGACATCGGCCCGAACCGCTTGCGCAGCATCGGCAGCAGCACGCCGCGGTCCCAGGCCACCGAATCGTCGCCCGCGCAGTAGAACGCGTTCACCAGCTGCTTGACGCTGCCGCACGCGGTGTCCTCGGTGTCGTGCTTCGAGTCGTAGGACAGCAGCGATTTGACCGGCTCGAACCGCTTGCCGCCGAACTCCGCGGGCAGCGCCTCGGTCCAGTACGCCTGCACGTCCGCGATCGCGGCGGTGGCGAGCTGGTCGTCCTCGCCGCCGCTGGCGTTGCGCACCCGCAGGTCCGGCCGCGGCGCGTCGGTCCGCAGTCCGCTCTCGAAGTGCGTGACCGGCAGGCCGGCGACGTTCCCGGCTCCCGGCGTCGCCGCCGGAGTCTTGTCCCCGCACGCGGCTGTCCCCAGCACGGTCGCCGCGACCAGCGCGACCAGCGCGTACCGGCGTCCCCCTCGGCTCATGTTCCCTCGTTCCCCATCCGCGTCCGACAACGAACCGGGACATTACTGACCCGGATGGCGGAACGTGGCGGCAATCCCCGAAGTGGGGTGCGAGCGCGGGCGAAGCGGGCCGGATATCGTCGCTGACCATGCGTGCAGTCCGCCGGTTCACCGTCCGTGCCAGCCTGCCCGAGCCGCTCGCCGGGCTCGGGGCACTCGCGACCAACCTTCGCTGGACCTGGCATCCGCCGACGCGCGACCTGTTCGCCTCGATGGACGCCGACCTGTTCAACAAGATCCGCGACCCGCTGCGCATGCTCACCGCGCTGCCGCCGGAGCGGCTCGAGGAACTGGCGAAGGACGAGGACTTCCTGAACCGCACCCGCGAGGCCGCGGCCGGGCTGGAGCGCTACCTCAGCGAACCGCGCTGGTACCAGCGGCGCACCGACGACGGCCTTCCCCAGTCGGTCGCGTACTTCTCGATGGAATTCGGGGTCACCGAGGCGCTGCCGAACTACTCCGGCGGCCTCGGCGTGCTCGCCGGCGACCACCTCAAGGCGGCCTCGGACCTCGGCGTCCCGATGGTCGGCGTCGGCCTGCTGTACCGGTCCGGCTACTTCCGCCAGGGCCTGTCGCTGGACGGCTGGCAGGTCGAGCACTACCCGGTGATCGACCCGAACGCCTTCCCGCTGGAGCTGGTCACCGAGGACGGCCGCCCGGTGCTGGTCGAGGTCGCCATGCCCGGCGGACGCGACCTGCGCGCGCAGATGTGGCGGGCGCGCGTCGGCCGGATCCCGCTGCTGCTGCTCGACACCGACATCGAGGCCAACGACGAGGACCTCCGCTCGGTCACCGACCGGCTGTACGGCGGCGACGCCGACCACCGGATCCGGCAGGAGATCCTGGCCGGCATCGGCGGGTTCCGCGCGGTGCGGAAGTTCTGCGAGCTGACCGGGCATCCGCAGCCGAAGGTGTTCCACACCAACGAGGGCCACGCCGGGTTCCTCGGGCTGGAGCGCGCCCGCGAGATCATCCAGTCCGACGGTCTCGCCTTCGACGAGGCGCTGCCCGCGGTCCGCGCCGGCACCGTGTTCACCACGCACACGCCGGTCAGCGCGGGCATCGACCGCTTCCCGGTCGACCTCGTGCAGCGGTACTTCTCCGACGGCAGGCTCGTCCCGGACGTCGACGTCCGCCGCGTGCTGCAACTCGGCGCGGAGGACAACCCCGGCCTGTTCAACATGGCGCACATGGGACTGCGGCTGGCGCAACGGGCGAACGGCGTCTCCAAGCTGCACGGCCGCGTCACGCGCCGGATGTTTTCCCGCCTGTGGCCCGGTTTCGACGACGCCGAGGTGCCGATCGCGTCCATCACCAACGGCGTGCACGGGCCGACCTGGGTGGCGCGTGAGCTGAGCGCGCTGCTCGGCGGCAACCACGAGGAGTTCGGCCACGAGGGCCGCACGCCGGACAGTTCGCTGCGCGACGGCGTCAGCGACCAGCAGCTGTGGGAACTGCGCCGGGAACTGCGGGGGAAGCTGGTCGGCGAGGTCCGGCGGCGGGTGCGGGCGGCGTGGATGCAGCGCGGCGCGTCAGCGCTGGAACTGGGCTGGACCGACCGCGTTTTCGACCCGGACGTGCTGACCGTCGGCTTCGCCCGCCGCGTGCCGACGTACAAGCGGCTCACGCTGATGCTGCGCGACCCGGACCGGCTGCGCGCGCTGCTGCTGGACGAGAAGCGCCCGATCCAGATCGTGATCGGCGGCAAATCGCATCCCGCGGACGAGAACGGCAAGCAGCTGATCCAGCAGATCGTGCGGTTCGTCGACGATCCCGCGGTGCGCCACCGCATCGTCTTCCTGCCGGACTACGACATGTCGATGGCCCGCTACCTCTACCGCGGCTGCGACGTGTGGCTGAACAACCCGGTGCGGACGCTGGAGGCGTGCGGCACGTCGGGGATGAAGTCGGCGCTCAACGGCGGCCTGAACCTGTCCATCAAGGACGGTTGGTGGGACGAGTGCTACGACGGCTCCAACGGCTGGGCCATCCCCACCGCGGACGGCGTCACCGACCCGCTCCGCCGCGACGACCTGGAAGCCGCGGCGCTGTACGACCTGCTCGGCCAGCAGATCGCGCCGCTCTACTACGACACCGGCGAGGACGGCGTGCCGACCGGCTGGCTCGCGATGGTCTGGCACACGCTCGAAACGCTGGGCCCGCGCGTGCAGGCGTCGCGAATGGTGCGCGAGTACGTGGATTCCGGTTACCTGCCCGCATCGAGGATGGTCGCCGCCGCCACCGACAACGGCCACCAAGGCGCGCTTTCGCTGGCGGACTACCGGACCAAACTGGAAGTCGCGTGGCCGCGCGTACGGATCTTCGACGCCGAACTCCGGTACGACCACACCGAACGCCTCGTGGTGGGCACCGAGGTCACCATCCGCGCCCGGATCGACCTGGCCGGCCTCGAACCGTCCGAAGTGGACATCCAAGCCGTGGTGGGCCAGGTCGGCGACGGGGACGAACTCGCGGACGCGGTGCAGGTCCCGATGACACCGGACGGAATCGGCGCGTTCGCCGCGACCCTGCGCCTGCCACGAGCGGGCTCGGTCGGCTACACGGTGCGGGTGCTGCCGAAGCATCCGCTGCTGGCTAGTCCGGCGGAACTGGCGCGCGTCGTGCTCGCCTGAGCCCGCTCGCGCCCCAATGCCACATTGGGTGCATCTGACGCACCCAATGTGGCGTTCGGTGCGTGGGACGCACCCAATGCCACATTGGGGCGCTCGCGACCCAGCTCAATCGACCGCCGGGGTTCCGCCTTCCCGCACCGGCAACCCAGCCGCCGCCCAAGCCCGGAACCCGCCCACCAGATCCGTAGCCCGCACCAGCCCCAGCCGCTGCAGATCCGCCGCCGCCAGGCTCGACGCGTACCCCTCGTTGCACACCACCACCGCGACCGTCTCCGCCGAAACCCCCGGCAGCCGCCACTCGCTCTCCGGGGCCAGCCGCCACTCCAGGTGGATCCGCTCGACCACCACCGAGCCGGGGATCTCACCCTCGGCGACCCGGTTGGCGTACGGCCGGATGTCGACGATCAGCGCGCCGTCGGCCTGCAGTTCGGCGGCGCGCGCCGGGTCCGCCCGGTCCAAGGCGGACCGGGCGGCGGCGAGGAAACCATCAAGTGCGCTCATGACCGCACAATGGCAGGAAGCGGCGGGATCTCGTTGGGCACGTCGGCGAGGCTCGTGTACTCGCGCGTCGGCACCAGCGGCGGCGAGTAGGCGTGCACGCTGGCCGCCGGTTCGCTGCCGACGCCGAGCACCTGGTGCGCGCGCCCCGCGCCGAAGCCGATGCCCTGGCCCGCGAGGTGCGTGCGGCGGCGCACCGGGCCGCCGGGGTAGCGGTACTCCTCGCCGAGTTCGCCTTGCAGCACGGTGAACGAACCCGACGCGCCGCCGTGGTCGTGCGGCTTCGTGGCCTGGCCGGGCAGCCACGACAGCAGCCACAGTTCGACGCCGTCGGTCAGCGCGAGGCGCGCCCACCAGCGCCGGTCCTCGTCGAAGCGCAGGACGTCGCGCAGGCTGGTGGTCAGTTCGGTGGTGACCGTGCGGGTCAGGTCGACCAGTTCGCGCGGCGTCCACAGCAGCCGCGACGGGTGCAGCAACTCGGGCAGCAGCGGATCGGTCAGCTGGGGGTGGATTTCGATTTCCGGACGGACGATGGACGTGGTCAACGCGGGTGCTCCTGAAATGAGTCGGTGCCGGGACGCGAGGCAGCGCGGCACGCCGACGGAGGATCAGCGTGCGTGCCGCGCCCGGCTACATCCGCTGGAAGCCACCAGGAGCAGGTCGATCGCGCGACGGCGCCACAACACGGGGCGCGCGGACCTGGACATGCCGGGGATGCTGCCACAGCCACGCGATCACGGCCGCTCGTCCCAGCGGCTGGACGCCCGGCGCGCCGTTAGCCCCGGGCGGGTGCGAGTCCGTGCCCGGGCGACCGCCACAATGGGCTCGTGAGCGAGCCGATCCTGCCCAGCGATCCTGACGACCTCGTCGTGCGGATGTCCGGTGTCGGCGTCCGCCGTACCGGAAACGACCTCCTCGCGGCCCTCGACTGGGCGGTCGAGCTGGACGAGCGATGGGTGGTGCTCGGGCCGAACGGGGCCGGCAAGACCACCCTGCTGCGCCTGGCCGCCGCCGAACTGCACCCCACCTCCGGCACCGTCGACCTGCTCGGCGACCGGATCGGCAAGGTGAACATCTTCGACCTGCGCCCGCGCATCGGGTTCACGTCCGCCGCGATCGCCCAGCGCGTGCCCGGCGACGAGCTCGTCGGCGACGTCGTGGTCAGCGCCGGGTACGCGGTGATGGGCCGCTGGCGCGAGCAGTACGACCGGATGGACCTCGACCGGGCGACCGAACTGCTCGGCACGCTCGGCATCGCGCACCTGGCCGAGCGCACGTTCGGCACGCTGAGCGAGGGCGAGCGCAAGCGCGTGCTGATCGCCCGTTCGCTGATGACCGACCCGGAGCTGCTGCTGCTCGACGAGCCCGCGGCGGGCCTCGACCTCGGCGGTCGCGAGGACCTCGTGGCCCGGCTGTCGGTGCTCGCGATGGACCCGGACGCGCCGGCGATGGTGCTGGTCACCCACCACGTCGAGGAGATCCCGCCGGGCTTCACCCACGCGCTGCTGCTGCGCGAGGGCCGCGCGGTGGTGTCCGGGCTGGTGGACGACGTGATCACCAGCGAGAACCTGTCCAAGACGTTCGACCAGGACCTGGTGCTGCAGCGTTCGGGCGAGCGGTTCTTCGCCCGCCGCAGGTAGGTCGGCTAGGTTGGCCTTACCGGCCGGTAGCCTGCTGGCGCTGCGTCAACGCCGTTAACGAGGAGGAGTTCGCGTGGGAGAGTTCGTAACCCTGGAGGTCGAGGGCGGGGTCGGCACGATCCGGCTGGACCGGCCGCCGGTCAACGCGCTGAACAACCAGGTGCAGGCCGAGCTCGCCGAGGCCGCGCGCGAGGCGTCCGACCGCGACGACGTGCGCGCGGTGATCCTCTACGGCGGCGAGAAGACCTTCGCCGGCGGCGCGGACATCAAGGAGATGGCGTCCCGCACCTACCCGGAGATCGCGAAGTTCGGCGCCGAGCTGACCGCGTCCCTCGCCCGGGTCGCGAACATCCCGAAGCCGGTCGTCTGCGCGATCACCGGCTACGCCCTCGGCGGCGGCCTCGAACTGGCGCTGACCGCGGACTGGCGGATCGCCGGCGACAACGTGAAGGTCGGCCAGCCGGAGATCCAGCTCGGCATCATCCCCGGCGCGGGCGGCACGCAGCGGCTGACCCGGCTGATCGGCCCGAGCAAGGCCAAGGACCTGATCTTCACCGGCCGGTTCGTGAAGGCCGAAGAGGCGCTCAAGCTCGGCATCGTCGATGAGGTCGTGGCCCCGGACGACGTGTACGCGGCGGCGCGCAAGTGGGCCTCGCAGTTCGCGAACGGCCCGGCGGTGGCGCTGCGCGCGGCCAAGACCGCGATCGACTCCGGTCTCGACGTCGACCTGGCCACCGGCCTCAAGATCGAAACGCAGCTGTTCACCGCGCTGTGGGCGACGGAGGACCAGCGCAACGGCATGCAGTCGTTCATCGACAACGGCCCCGGCAAAGCCAGTTTCGAGGGGAAGTGACTTCCGTGTCCGACCCGGCGCCGAACCCGCACGCCACCGAAGACGAGGTCAAGGCGGCCTACGCCGACCCGAAGCTCGCGAACGTCCTCTACCACGACTGGGAAGCCGGGACGTACGACGAGAAGTGGTCGATTTCCTACGACGAGCGCTGCATCTCCTACGCCACCGACGTGTTCAACGCGGTGGCGGGCGACGACGGCCAGCCGTACCAGCACGCGATGGAACTGGGCAGCGGCACCGGCTTCTTCCTGCTGAACCTGATGCAGGGCGGCGTCGCGAAGAAGGGTTCGGTCACCGACCTGTCGCCGGGCATGGTGCAGGTCGCGCTGCGCAACGCCGAGGGCCTAGGCCTCGACGTCGACGGCCGGGTCGCCGACGCGGAGCGGATCCCGTACGACGACAACACGTTCGACCTCGTGGTCGGGCACGCGGTGCTGCACCACATCCCGGACGTGCGCCAGGCGTTCGGCGAGGTGCTGCGCGTGCTCAAGCCGGGCGGGCGGTTCGTGTTCGCCGGCGAGCCGACGAAAATCGGCGACCGCTACGCGCGCCGCCTCGGCCAGCTCACCTGGTACCTGACCACGAACATCACCAAGCTGCCCGCGCTGAGCGGCTGGCGGCGTCCGCAGTCCGAATTGGACGAATCCTCGCGCGCGGCGGCGCTGGAGGCCGTGGTCGACATCCACACCTTCGACCCGTCGGAGCTGGAAGCGATGGCGCGCGGCGCCGGCGCCCAGGACGTCCGCGCGGTCACCGAGGAGTTCTCGGCGGCGCTGGCCGGCTGGCCGATCCGCACCTTCGAGGCCGCGGTGCCGCAGGAGAAGCTCACCGTGCGCTGGCGGCTGTTCGCCTACCACCTGTGGCTGCGGCTGTCCGCTTTGGACAAGAAGCTGCTGTCGAAGGTGCTGCCGCGCGAGCTGTTCTACAACGTGATGATCACCGGGACCAAGCGGCCGTCCTGAATTGCCCTACAGTTTCACGCTCGACGACGTCGCCTTCCTGCGCTCCGGCGCGGGACGGGCGGCGCTCGCCGAGTGCTCCGCTTTGGACGGTTCGCGGATCGCGGACGTCACGACAGCTCGTCGCCTGGCCGGGGAGCACGCTTCCCCGGTGCTGGAAACCGTTGCGCTGCGGCGTAAATCGGTTCTGAAACTGGCCTCTTCCGAAGATTGGCTGTTCACTGGCGACGCCTTGCAGCAGGCGAGCGCTACCCCAGTGGCCCGGCATCGCGCTTCCCGGCTCGCGGGGTTGCCGGTGCACGACGTCACCTGCTCGGTCGGCGCGGACCTGATTGAACTGTCTCGCGTCGCCTCGGTGGCTGTCGGGTCCGATGTGGACCCTGTACGGCTGGAAATGGCTCAGCACAACGCTTCCGCTGCCGGAGTCTCCCCGCTCATCGCCCGGGCCGACGCCTTGCGGCCGGTTTCCCGGGCCACCGCTGTGGTCGCTGATCCCGCCCGCCGCGACTCCGCGGGTCGACGGGTATGGCGTCCGGCCGACTTCCTGCCGCCGCTCGACGAACTCGTGGCCGCGTATCCCGGCCGGATCCTGTCGGTGAAATGCGCGCCCGGCATGGATTTCTCCATCGCGCCGTGGGCGGACGAGGTCGAACTCGTGTCGCTCGACGGCCAAGTCCGCGAAGCCTGCCTGTGGCGCGGGCTCTCGTCCGGGGTCACCCGCCGCGCGACAGTGTTGCGTTCAGACGGTACACAGTGGACTCTCACTGACGCGGAACCGGACGACATTCCCGTGCGGGCGGCGGGGGAGTGGCTCGTGGACCCGGACGGCGCGGTCGTCCGAGCCGGGCTCGTGCGGCATTACGCGGCGCGGCACGGCTTGTGGCAGCTGGACGAACGCATCGCCTACCTCACCGGCGACACGCCGCCGCCCGGAGTGCGCGCCTTCCGGGTGCTCGAACAGTTGCCGTACCGGGAAAAGACGCTCGGACAGGCGTTGAAGAAGCTCGACGTCGGACGGCTGGAGATCCTCGTCCGCGGTCTCGACGTGGACCCGGACGCCTTGCGTCGCAAGCTGAAACCGCGCGGT
Organism: Amycolatopsis sp. La24; assembly: GCF_029087445.1. NCBI lineage: Bacteria > Bacillati > Actinomycetota > Actinomycetes > Pseudonocardiales > Pseudonocardiaceae > Amycolatopsis > Amycolatopsis sp. La24. The sequence continues at coordinate 100,347 of NZ_JARACH010000019.1, read as the reverse complement.
CGCGAAGAGTCCACTGTGGTGCTGACGCGGATCGGCCGGTCACCGGCGGCGTTCGTGTGCCGCGCCGAGCGCATCCCAACGGAGGGTTTTCAAGCCGGGTAACGCGGCGTAAGTTCTGCGGGTTGGCGAATAATCACTGGAGGGTCGCTGTGTCTCGTTTTCCCGCTCTCGTCAAATTGGCCGCCGCCGCGGCCATCGGAGCCACCGTCGCAGGCGGCGCGACCGCGCTGGCCGGGTCCGACGCCGTCACCGCCGCGCACGGCCGCGAACCGGCCAACATCGGCCAGGTGAAGAACGACGTCAAGGCGTACTACGGCGACTGGCTCGACGCGTCCGGCAAGCACCACTACTCCGAAACCAGCCGGTTCGTCACCGACACCAAGCGCGTGGTCGCCGACGCGAAGCGGTACCTGCAGCAGCAGCTCGGGAAGGTGAAGAACCCGGCGATCGTGCTCGACGTGGACGACACGTCCGAGATCACCTACGGCTGGGAAGCCGACAACGACTTCGGCTTCGACCCGGTGAAGCAGCAGAAAGCCATCGACGACGGCACGTTCGAAGCCAACAAGCCGGTGCTGGAACTGGCGAAGTGGGCCGCCGACCGCGGGGTGCGGATCTACTTCTTGACCGGCCGCAACGACAAGCAGGGCCCGCAGTCGCTCAAGAACCTCGCCAACGAGGGCTACCCGACCCCGGCCGGCGCGTACTTCAAGCCGAAGACCACCCCGCCGGACTACCTGCCGTGCGGGCTGACCTGCACCACCGTCCAGTACAAATCGGGCACCCGCGCGCACATCCAGTCGACTGGCGCGCACATCGTGCTCAACCTCGGCGACCAGTTCAGCGACCTCGAAGGCGGCTACGCGGACCGCCCGGTGAAGCTGCCGAACCCGATGTACTACCTGCCCTGAGTTCCTTGCCGGAAGCAGCCCGGGTCCCGCGCCGGGCCCGGGCTGCTCCGTTTCTCCTCAGCCGGAGTACCCGGCGAAGATCTTCGAGAATTCGTACGGCTGCTGGGAAATGTTCGTGCACCGGTACAGCGGCCCGCTGCACGCGTTCGCGTCCCGGCCGAGTTCCCAGAACGACAGCATTCCCAAGTGGACACTCTGCGCGAAGCTGACCACGGCGCTGGCGTCCTTTTGGTAGAAGATCTCGTTCTGCGAATCGTTGACGCCGAGCATCGGCGTGAGCCCGACCTTCTGCCAAGCGTCCGCATCGGACAGTCCGAGCGCCGATTTCAGTTGTGCCTGCGTGGATCGCGCGGCCTGGATCGCCTTGGCGCCCTGGTCGCCGGAGCCCTGGTAGTAGTCCATCGCCATGACGTTCACCAGATCGAGATTGACGCCCGCGTCCCGCGCCGAGGTCACGACGTTCAGCCCGTCCGACGTGAGCCCGGTCGGAAGCACCGGCAGCGTCAGGGAAATCTTGAGCCCGGGATTGTCGTCCTGCACCTTTTTCAGTGCCTGTGAACGAAGTTTGATCGAACCCGGGTCCGCGACCGCCGCGCCCTCGATGTCGACGTCGATGTACTTGAGGTCGTAGGCTTTGATCACCGCCTCGTACTCGCCGACCAGCGAATTGACGTCCCCGCAAGCCTGCGCGAGCTCGACGCCGGACGCACCGCCGAACGAGACCTTGACGTCTCCGCCTGCCGCGCGGATCTTCGCGATTTCGTCGGACTGCCAGCCCTGGCGCGGGTCGTAAGCGGCGAACCAGCTGGCCTTGCAAGCAGCTCCGGTGACGAAGCCGAGGGTGAAACTCTTGATTCCGCTCTGCTGGGACATCGAAGACAGCACAGGCGACGGCCACGCGCCCATGTCCACATAGGGCGCGAGCGCGATCGACGAGCCGCTCGCCGCGGCCGCGGTGCTCGGCGGCGCCGCGAGTCCGGCTACGGCCAGCAACCCGCCGAGCGCGGCCGCCAGTTTCCGGGGGGAGGGGAGACGCATAGGTGGAACCTCCACGGTGAGGACCGAGGGGCGGTAAACCCCTGTCCAAATGGTATAGACCAATAACCCCCTGGAGGCCATACGCCATTAGTAGGCCGATCCGTCCCGCTGACCGGGATTCAGCGTCGCGCGGCGGGCCGGTACCGCAGGTCGACCGCCAGCGCCGGATCCCCGTCGTGCACCCGGTCCCACCGGACCGGTTTCCCGCCCGGATTGTCGAACAGCCGCACCCCGGAGCCCAGCATCACCGGCATGAGATGCACCTGGAACTCGTCGAGAATCCCCAGCTCAACGCATTGCCGCGCGATATCCTGGCTGTGCAGCTCAAGATCCTTCCCGCCGGCCGCCGCGAGCCCGATCTCGACCGCCTCCAGGACGTCGCAACCGAGAAACGTCACCCCGTCCTCAGCCGGAGCGTCCTCCGGATGATGGGTGAGCACGAAAACCGGCCCGCTCCACGCTCCGCCATACGGCTGCCTGGCGACCTCCCCGGGCACGCGGGCGACGAGCGCGTCAAACCCGCGCCGCCCGCCCAGAATCGCCCCGATCCGCGCGATGGATTCCTCGTGCACCCCCGGCGTGACGCGCATGCCCGACATCCAGTCCATCGCATGCCCGTCCGCGGCGACGAACCCGTCCAGCGACATCGCGACGTGCCACAACACCTTGCCCATGGGTCCTCCTCGTGTGCTCGATAACGAGGTAGACCGGCGGGGCAGCGAAAACTCATCGGTCCCCTGGCGTCAGGTTCTCCGAACAGATGCTCAACAGCTCAGCCAGCCGATGCCGCTCGTCCTCCGGCATCCCGGCGAGCATCCGCTCCTCGACCTGGTCGACCACCCGATGCGCCTCGCTCAGCCGGTCTTCGCCGGACGCCGTGAGCCGCACCGGCCGCGCCCGCCCGGTCGACGCTTCCTCGGCAACCGCGACCAGCCCGGCCGTCTTCAGCCCGGCCAGGACGTCCCGCAACGACTGCCGTGTCACGAAGCAATGCCGCGCGAGTTCAGCCGACGACGCCCCCGGGTTCTCCGCCAGTGCCGCCAGCACCGCGTACTGCGCCATCGACAGCCCGATCGGCCGCAAGAGCTCGTCGGACGCCTGCCGGAACGCCTGCTGCACCCGCTTCACGAGGTACCCCGGCCGCCGCGTCGTCTCTTGACTCATGACAGGAACCTTACACATAATGAACTTTGTCAGGAACCTGTCATAGGGAGAATCCGATGCCGCTCACCACCATCAGCACCGACGCCGACGTCGCCACCCTGGTGAACGTCTTCACCGTCGCCCCGGAAAAGCAGCGGGCCCTCGTCGAGGTCCTGACGACGGCGACGGAGGAAGTCATCCGCCACCGGCCCGGTTTCGTGTCCGCGAACATCCACGCGAGCACCGACGGCACCCGCGTGGTGAACTACGCCCAGTGGGCGAGCGCCGAGGATTTCCAGGCCATGCTCGCCGCCCCGGAATGCCGCGACCACCTGTCCGCCGCCCTGGCCCTGGCCGAGAGCGATCCGCACCTGTGCACCGTGGAATCCGTGCACCACGCCTGATTCATGCTGGGTCAACGGGTGACCCCGGCGCCTGCCGATGCGGACGCGCGAGCCCCGCCGACCTCGCCCCGACATGACGGCGCTGCCTCACGCCACCCCTCAGCAACCCAGCTGCGGCCGACCCCCGGTCTGGCAGGGTTGCCCGTAACCAGACCGGGGGAGCCGTCACCTCTTCCGAGCCACCAGCACGGTGTCCCGAACCACCATCTCCGCCCCGACCGCAGGCCTTTCACGATTGTCCGCGGCCACCGACGCCCACGACTGATCCAACGTCTCCGCCACTTCCTGCGCCGTGAACATCATGTCCGGCATGTGCGGCCGCCCGGCGTGATGATCCGCGGGGTCGTGCCCCACCACCAGCAGCGTGCCGCCCGGAGCCACCGCGTCCGCGAGCCGCGCGAACGCCACCGTCCGAGCCGCCGACGGAATGTGCAGGAAATGCGACGTCACCAGGTCGTACTTCGACTCGGGCACCCACTCACCCAAATCCGCCGCAACCCACGTGATCCGGTCCGCGACCCCGAGCTTCGCCGCCTGCACGCGTCCACGTTCGATGGCCGTCGTGGAGAAGTCGACCGCCGTCACGCGCCAACCCTGCTGCGCGAGCCACAGCGCGTCGCCACCCTCGCCACAACCGGCGTCCAGCGCGTGCCCCGGTTCGAGACCGCGAGCCTCGGTCACGAGCTGATCGTTCGGCCGTCCGCTCCACATTCCGTCCTGCGAGCGATACCGCTCCTCCCAGGAAGCCCGGTCGAACGGCGGTGCCTCCGCGTGGTGGTCGTCGGCTCGTGCGCCTTCGCGGTCTTCGGTGTGGTGCTCGTCGGCTCGTGCGCCTTCGCGGTCTTCGGTGTGGTGCTCGTCGGCTCGTGCGCCTTCGCGGTCTTCGGTGTGGCGCTCGTCGGCTCGCGCGCCCTCCTGGTCCTCGGTGTGGTGCTCGTCGGCTCGTGCACCCTCGCGGTCTTCGGCGTTGCGCTCGATGGCTCGCGCGCCGTCCCGCTCCTCGGTGCGGTGGTCGTTGGCTCGCGCGCCCTCGCGGTCTTTGGCTTGGTGCTCGTCGGCTCGTGCGCCCTCCCGGTCCTCGGCGAGGCGCTCGTTAGCCCGCGCAACCTCCCTCTCCATCTCATGCGAGAACGGCATTTCCCGCAGCCGCACGGCCTCCGCGGCCTCCTCCTCGACCAATTCGCCATTGATCGCCGCCCCGGCCATCAACCCCGCCGCCGCGGACACGACGACCTGCGCCCGCATGTCCGTGACGTTCCCCGCCACCCACAAACCGGGCACCGACGTCCGCCCAGCCGCGTCCGCGGGAACCCGCGTGCCGATCACGAAACCGTTGAACTCCACCGGTTCCGGCTCGATCCCGAGCGGCGCGAGAAAGTCCGCCCGCGTCCTGGCCGGCGCCGCGACCGCCAACGCCTCGCGCGCCACGACCTCGCCCGATTCGAGCCGCACCCCGGTCAGCTGGTCGCCCTCGGCCTCGACCGCGGCGACCGCCCCGTCCACGATCCGGATCCCGCGAGCCAGTAGCGGAGCCTCGTCGAAATCCCCGTGCGTGTGCCGGAAAACGACCACGTCGTCGGTCAGCTGCCGCCACATCAACGCCTGGTGCACGGTCATCGGACCGGTCGACAGCACGCCGACCGCACGGTCGCGGACCTCCCAGCCGTGGCAGTACGGGCAATGCAGCACGTCGCGCCCCCACCGCGCCGCCAGCCCGGCGACGTCGGGAAGCTCGTCGACGAGGCCGGTCGCGACCAGCACCCGCCGCGCGCGCGTGCGCCGCCCGTCGGCCAGCGAGATCTCGAACCCGTTGTCCCCCTTGGCAACCGAGGTCACCGTCGCCGAGACGACCTCGCCGCCGTACCCTGCCAGCTCCGCGCGCCCGAGCGAGAGCAACTCGGCGGGCGGCGTGCTCTCGCGGCCAAGATAGTTGTGCACGTGCCCGGCCGGCGCGTTGCGCGGCTCGCCGGAATCCACGACCAGCACCGACCGCCGCGACCGAGCGAGCGCCACCGCTCCGCTGAGCCCGGCCGCACCGCCGCCGACCACCACCACGTCGTACTTCTCGTCCACTGGATCCTCCTGTCAGTCCCCGTGCCACGGACTATCCGGAGAACGCGCCGACTTGACAAAGTTCTTTGCCGAAGTGGCAAATTGAACGGCATGAGCGAAGACGACCAGGACCTGGGCGACGTCCTGCACGCGGTCGGCCCGAGGCTGCGCGCCCTGCGCAAACAACGCAACGCGACGCTGACCGGCCTCTCGGAAACGACCGGCATCTCGGTGAGCACCCTGTCCCGCCTCGAGGCAGGCCAGCGCAAACCGACCCTGGAGCTGCTGCTGGCCCTGGCCCGCGCGTACCAGGTCCCGCTGGACGAACTGGTCGGCGCACCCCCGACCGGCGACCCGCGCCTGCACCCGAAACCCTTCGTCCGGCACGGCAGGACCTACCTGCCGCTCACCCGTCGCCCAGGCGGCCTGCGCGCCTACAAGATGATCCTCCCGCCAGAACGTTCGCCCGAACCCCCGGATCAGCGGGTCCACGAGGGATACGAGTGGATGTACGTCCTGTCCGGACAGCTGCGCCTGATGCTCGGCGAACACGACGTGATCCTCCGACCAGGCGAGGTCGCCGAGTTCGACACCCACGTCCCGCACTGGTTCGGCAACGCGGGGGAGGAGGTCTGCGAGGTCCTGGCCCTGTTCGGCCCGCAAGGAGAACGCTTCCACGTCCGCGCCCGTCCAGCCTCTTGACGCATACCCATATCGGCATATGATTGCCGCATGGCACGGGCAGCAACCACCGCGGACGTCTTCAACGCCGTCGCCGAACCACGACGCCGGGAAATCCTGGACGTCCTAGCCGAGGGCGAACGCCCAGTGAACGACCTGGTCCGCGTGCTGGGCTTAGGCCAACCGCAAGTGTCGAAGCACCTGCGAGTTCTGCGCGAGGTAGGCGCGGTCGAGGTAAGAGACGAGGGCAGGCAACGCCTCTACAGCCTGAACGGCCGCGCCCTCAAGCCGATCCACGACTGGGTACGCCGCTACGAACGCTCCTGGGAGGAACGGTTCGCCTCGCTGGACGCCGTGCTGGAAGAAATGGACACGACCGAGGAGGAAACCCCATGACCGACACGACGACCGGCACCGCGAAGGTGACGCTGCCCGCTGACGACCAAATCCTGATCACCCGCGACTTCGCCGCCCCGCGACAGCACGTCTACCGCGCCTGGACCACGCCGGAGCTGGTGAAACGCTGGTGGGCAGGCAAAGGAGGCACCGTGACGTCTGTAGACATCGACCTGCGCGTCGGCGGCCAATGGCGCTACGTGATGCTGGCGAACGGCAACTTCGAGGTCGCTTTTCACGGCGAGTACCGAGAGATAACGCCCAACGAACGCCTGGTCCACACCGAGGTCTACGAAACCCCCGGTGCCGAGGACGTGGAAGCCCCCGTGGTCACCGTGACGTTCGCCGAATCGGGCGGCCGCACCACAGTGACCATGCTGACCGAAACGCACACCAAGGAACTCCGCGACGCCATCCTGGAATCCGGTATGGAGGGCGGAATGCAGACGTCGATGGACGCACTGGAAGAAGTCGCGGTTTCGCTGAATTGAGCCGGCGGTTGTTTCTCGTTGACTCTCCTCCCTGGAGCCTGGCCCGGCTGAGCGCACGCACAACCTGAACCCGTGCTCAGCCAGCCATGCTCAGCGTCGTCGCTCTTCCGTGCCAGCACGACGGTCGCGCCACGCCCGGCTGAGCTCCCCAGCAATCGGTCTCGGCGGCGGTCATGCCCACACCGCCGGGCCCTCCGCCTACTCCCTTCCGTCCCACCTTTCACCTGCTCCCTTCCGCCCCAACTGTGCGGCCGCTGCTTGCCTTCGCACCTCCTTCTTCCGCGCTTCTTGTCGCAGGTTTCGTTGTCTGGCTGCGGTTTGTTGCCGGTTCGGCTGTCTGCTCGCTGCTCGCCGTGGCGCGGGTCGTCGAGCATTTCGCGGGCCGCCCGCACGCTGGTTTCGCCGCCTGGCTGCCGCTTACTACCGGTGCGACTGTCCGCACGTCTACTACAGGTGCGACTGTCCACGTGTCGCTTGCCGTACTACCGGTGCGGCTGTCCACGCGTCGCTTGCCGCTGGCCCTCCTACCCGGCTGCCGCCCATTATCGGCCTTGCTGTCCGGCTGCCGCCCATTGTCAGTCAAGCTACCCGGCGGCCGTCCATCGCTGGCCTAGCTGCTCGTGCGCCGCTCATTGCCGACCTTGCTGCTCGTGGGCCGCTCATCGCCGCCCCTGCTGTCCGTGCGCCGCTCGCTGCTGTCCTCGCTGTCCTCCCGTCGTCTGTCCTCGATCCTGCAGCCTGCGCACCGTCCGTCGATGGCTTGACTGTCCACTCGCCGCTTGTCGCCGATCCGCCTCTCTGCACACTGCTCGTCGCCCGCCTTGCAATCCGCCCGCTGCTCGCAGCCCCATCCGTCCGCCCGAAGCCAGGCCGGCACCCCCTCAGCATTGTCGATCACCGCCACGGCAGACCGCGGTGCAGTAACCGCAACACGGTCACGATCCTTGAACGCCACACTCAAGCCGGCACACAGACGCGCACGAATGGCAAGAAATCCATTGATGGGTAAAGAAGAACCTTCGAAGGTTGATGCCACCACTCTACCAGCCCCGGCATCACCCAACCGTGCGAACTTCCCGCGCGCAGTCAGCACGCCCACGGCGACCGACGCCACCGCTAGCACCCCAAACCCCCATGGTGGCAACAAACTCTTGCCATCAGGATGAGTGCTGACCACCAACCACATGGACGCAGCGGCCGCAGCGGCGACCCCAGAAAGAGGCCACGCAGCAGCACTTCCCAGAACCAACGGCCACGTGAAATACCAGGGAAGCGCCACCGGAGCCAGCACAACAGTCGTAAACAGCGCCACAGCAGCTCCGCGCACCGCACGCCCGCCACCCGCTCGCGAACGCCACCACAACCAGGCGACCACAACCACGAGCACAACGCATCCCACAATCCGGCTCACCGCAACAGCTTCCGCCGGATCGCCTGCCAGTAAGCCCACGATCTTCCCGGCCGACGTCGAGGCCGACAACCACGGTTCGAGCTCCGAATTTCCGCTCAACGCACGAATCCACCCGAGGCTGACCCCGGCGAAGACACTGCAGAGACCCATCGTGACGACCACAATGGACATCGCGGCGATGAGCGTGAATCCGTAGCCACGAACGGAAAACTGCCCACCCGATCGACGACGTGCCCACTCCCACCAGAGAAACGGCAACGCCGCCGCAGCCGGAACTTTCACCGCCGCAGCAAGTGCTACCAAGACGAACCCCAACCCTGGTACAGTGGTGATCACCAACGCCGCGCCCGCACTCAAGAGCCCGATCATCAGCAAATCGTTGTGCCCGCCTGAAACCACGCACAGCACCGTCAACGGGTTCGCAGCCGCCATCCACAGTGCGCATTCCGGCCGCGCGCCCAGTCGTCGGCACAAGATCGGCACAGCGACGCACATCAGCGCCAAACCCGCCGTCATGGCAAGGCGGGTCAGCAGCGCCCCGAGAATCACGTTGTCACCAGTTACCGAGAGGACGCTTTTCACGATCAGGATATGCAACGGCCCATAAGGCGACGGAATACGCAGCCAGCCGCCAGCCGCATTGTCAGTGATCGGACCCGGAAAGTTCGCCGCAACGCGGGTGTAGGGATCAAACCCGGACTGTGCCACCACGCCCTGTGCGAGGTACGTGTACAAGTCCGTGCTGAACAACGGCGGCGCGCAAAGCAGCGGTGCGCACCACATCCAGGTGGTCCGCACGATCTTTCGCGCGTCCGCCTGCCCAGCACGCGCGGAGTGTCCTAATCGGACCCAAGCTGATACCAGGAGGAAAATGCCGAGATAGAGAACAGCAGTCGCCAGCAGGCGGCCATGGCCGAAGCGCACGGCGCTGAACACGGTTCCGGACAGCACAGGATCATGCGGCACCGTCGCGCCCGCGCCGAACGCTCCGAGCGAAACCAGGACCGATCCAGCGAGCCCAACAGCAGGCGCTCCGCGTCTGGGAAACCGCGCAGCCAAGGTGCGTTTCGCGGAGCGCGCCGAGACGGAAGCGCTTCTTCCGGCGAACGCTGGTGTGGACACGCGTTTCCCGGCGAGACCGGCGGCAGACGCGCTCGCTCGAGAAGACCTCGCGGTAAAGGCGCGCATTCTCGGGAGCGCAGAGGTAGCCGCGTGTCTTCCGGCGGCCTTCGGGGCTGGCGCGTGTTTTCCAGCGACTCGTGCGTCAGGCCAGGCCCGTGCGATCGATCCGAGCCACGCCACGAATCCGAACGGCCCAAGGAGCCTAGGCTGCGCCAAGAATCCAGACGGTTCGAGCCGTCCGGCGCTCCCTGTGCCTGCTCCGGACGAGAAACTGGACGCGGCCACCGCAACCCGGCTGAGTGGTCTGACCGGCGAGGTGCATCGGCCAAGAGCGCGCGGCTCGAGCAGTGCACGGGACCGGGCTCGCACACTCGGCTCGCGCTGTGTCCTGCGCGGAAATCGCACGGCGGACCAGAATCTCGCGACAGAGCCGCCTGTCCCTGCGACCCGTGCACCAGACGCGCGTTTCCCGGCGAAGATCATCCCGCAGGTCTAGTCAGCGCGTGGTCCCGGGCAGTTAAGATCGGCGTTTATCCGGTCTTTATCCGTTCGGCGTTGTACTGGCGCTCGTGAGGAGAAGCTGAATGCGAGTGCTCGTGGCCGAAGACGAGCGGATGCTGGCCGACTCCGTCACGGAGGGCTTGCGGCACCTCGGCATGGCAGTCGACGTTTGCTACGACGGCGACGCCGCGCTCGAACGCGTCGCCGTCCATCGGTACGACGTCGTGCTGCTGGACCGAGACCTGCCGCGGGTGCACGGCGACGAAATCTGCCGAAGGATCGCCGGCGACGGCAGCGAGACCCGGGTGCTGATGCTGACCGCCGCGGCGGGTATTCGCGACCGGGTCGAAGGGCTCGGTCTCGGCGCGGACGATTATCTCACGAAGCCGTTCGCGTTCGCCGAACTCGTCGCCAGGGTGCACGCCCTGGCGAGGCGAGCACGACCCTCGTTGCCGCCGGTGCTGCACGGCGCGGGCGTCGAGCTGGACCCAGCCAAGCGGTTCGCGTCGCGCGACGGTCGGCCGTTGTCCTTGTCTCCCAAGGAATTCGCCGTGTTGGAGGTGCTGCTGCGGGCCGAGGAGCGGGTCGTCAGCCCGGAAGAGCTGCTGGAGAAGGCATGGGACGAACACGCCGATCCGTTCACGAACACAGTGCGGATGACGGTCATGACGCTGCGGAAGAAACTCGGCCCGCCGCCGATAGTCCACACGGTTCCCGGCGCTGGCTACCGTTTGGCTACCTGAAACGGGCCCGAGCCTCGCTGCGCGGTCGCATCGAGCTGGTGTTCCTCGGCGGGCTGCTGGTCGCGCTGGTCCTGGCGTACCCAGTCGGCAAAGGAGTCTCCATGGTGCTCGGGACCTACGTGGACACTTCGTTCTGCCCGCGCGGTACCGCCTGCCGAAACCCGCTGGGCACGATCTTGTGGTTCCTGCCGCTGGCCCTCGTCGTCATTCTGGCGATCCGCAGCTGGCGCCCGGTGGTGTCGTGGGTGGTGCGGCCGTTGCTGGATCTTTCGTCCACCATCGACCAGCTCGGGCCGCGGAACCTGGGGCAGCGCATGCCGCCGCACCAGACCGAGCGCGAGCTGCGGGTCCTCTCGACAGCGGTCAACGGAATGCTCGACCGCGTCGCGGCCGGCTTCGAAGGTCAGCGCCGATTCGCGGCGAACGCGTCGCACGAGCTGCGCACGCCGCTCGCGGTGCAGCGGACGCTCGCGGAGGTCGCGATCGTCACCGGCGGGGGAGAGGACGTGCGGCGGCTCGCGGCGCAGCTGCTCGTCGTCAACGAACGCAACGAGCAGCTGATCGAGGGCTTGCTGGTGCTGGCCGAAGCCGACCGCGGACTGCCCGGCATGGTCCCGGTCCGGCTTGACGAGCTGGTGGACGCCGTCGTCACCCGGTACGGCGATCAGCTGACCGAGCACGAACTGACCCTGCGCCACCACTCGGCCGAGCGCACGGTGCCCGGCGATCCCGTCCTGCTCGAACGGATGATCGCCAACCTCGTGCACAACGCGATCAAGTACAACCGGCCCGGCGGGTGGGTCGAGGTGAACGTCGGCGGCGAACCGGCGCTGAGCGTCCGCAACTCCGGTGACCGCGTGCCTGCCGAGGCAGTCGATTCGCTCTTCCAGCCGTTCCGCAGGCTGACCGACGAACGCCTGAACCATCGCGACGGAGCCGGCCTCGGTTTGTCGATCGTGAACTCGGTAGCCACCGCACACCGCGGTCGGGTGTCCGCGGTCGCGGTGCCGGACGGCGGGCTGCGGGTCGACGTCGTGCTGCCGTGATTCAGCCGTACGTGTAGAACCCCTCGCCGGTCTTGATCCCGAGCTTCCCCGCGTCGACGTAGCTGCGCAGCAGGTCCCGCGGCCCGGCAGACAGGTGCGGATTCTCGTCCGCGTAATGGTTTTCGATGTCCAGCACGACGTCCAGGCCGACCTGGTCCATCATCTGGAATGGCCCGTACGGCAGATGCCAGTTGATCTTGAACATCCCGTCCACGTCCTCCGGCCGCGCGACACCCTCCGCGACGACGGCCAGCGATTCCCGTTTGATCGCCGCCCACACGCGGTTGAAGATGAAGCCGACGCTTTCCTTTCGCGCCTCGAACGGATGAATGCCGAACTCCGGCAGCACTCCGAGCAGCGTGTCGAGCACGGTCCGGCCGGTTTCGCCGTCGGACATGAGGTCGACCGCGTTCGCCGTCGGTGGCATGTAGAAGTGGATGTTGCACAGCCGCGATTTGTCGCGCACCTTCTCGGCCATCATCCGCGACGGATACGACGACGAGTTCGTCGCGAAGATGGTGTCGGCGGGCGCGGCTTCGTCGATTTGGCCCCACAGCGGGATTTTGATGTCCAGTCGCTCTGGCACCGCCTCCACGACCAGCCACGCGTCACGTAGCGCGTCCTCGATCGACGCCGCGTCCTCGACCTGGCCGACTTCGCCGCTGCCGCGTTTTTCCAGCAGGACAGGCAACGCTTCCGCCACGTATTCCGCCGCCGCGGCGACCTGTTCGGCGCTCGGGTCGCTGATCCGCACGGTCCCGCCGCGCGAGGCGAACATCAGCGCGATGCGCCTGCCCAGCGTCCCGGCACCGAACACGGTGACCGGCCGGTCGCGGATCTGGTCGAATGTGTACGCGTACGGCATGGCGGCTCACCTTTCGATCTTGAGCCAAGAAGACCACCCGTCCTCGCCCGCCGCAATTCCGCGTCCACCGCCGGGGGATCGGCCGCGTAGAATGCGGCGGTGGTCGAGGTTCGCGAGGTTCGCCGTCTCTGTTACGACTTCGCCCGGAGCACCGGCGGAACCCTGACCGATTTCCGCGTCCCGGCCGTCACGCCGAACTTTTGGCAAGCCGTCATCGAGTATCCCGACCGCACGGTCTCGGTCGTCGCCGCCAACGACGCACCGGTGATCGCGCTCGCTCGGCCCCGCTCGTTCGACTTCACGCCAGCGCGGGAATGGGGCCCGCTGGAGTTCGTCGACGAACCGGACCTGATCGCGGTGCTGGCGCAAACAGAGCAGTTCCAAGTGCTCACGCCAGCCGACCTCGATCGGCCCTTCGTCGCCAAAGATTGGCCACACCTCATGCGGTCCGACGTCGCGTACTGGAAACCATCGACCGTCGGCGAAGCCCTGTTCAATTACTGGGACTGACCTCCCGAACCCCGGTCAGCGGAAAGGTACCGCCACCGGACACCGTGACGGAGCCGGAGAACAGATCCCCGTCAACCGTGCCGGTCACGCTCACCTCGAAGCGCGCCGGATCAGTCACCAGCGCGGTAAAGGCGACCTCTTGGCCGTCGACCGTCCCCGACACGATGGGGACCGTGACCTTCAGTTGAGTGTCAAAAATGGAACCGGACACCTTGGTGCCGTCGGTTGCGAGTTCGAGGAGCAGGTCTTTGCTCCCCGCCGGATGTGTGAACGTGATCTTCCAGCTGCCATCCGGGCCGGTTTCGCCGCTGGCGGGCCAAACCTGCTGAGAAGCGACAGCCACCGGCACCGGAGGATCGCCGAGTGCCGGTTGCCCAGGCTTCACCGGAACGCCCGCGGAATTCAGAAACCCCGCCATCATCCGGTAGTAGCCGACCAGGAACAGAATCTCGATGATCTCGGCATGGTCGCGAGTCGCAGCAAGAGCGGCCCAGGTTTCGTCGGACACAAAGACATTCGCGCACAACTCGTCGACGGCACGCAGCACCGCGTCGTCCTCGGGCGGCCAACTGGCGTCCGGATCGGAGAGAGCCGCGATTTCCGCCTCCGTCGCGCCGCCGCCGAGCGCGGCCGGCGCATGGTTGGCCCACTCGTACGGTGCGTCGCACCGCAGCGCGACGCGAAGAATCGCCAGCTCGCGGATCCGCGGATGCAGTTTTCCCTGGCTCAACAGGTAAGCGCCCAACGCACCGGACGCCTGCATCACTTCCGGCGCACGGGCGAGAACCTGGATCACGGTTTCCGCACCGAGTTTCGCCAGCTTTTGCTGATCAGGATCCATCTCGTCGAGTTCGAGCGGCGGGATGCGGGGGATCGTCGCGTGCGGCATGTCAGTTTCCTTCCGCGGGCAGGCGGTCGAGCGCCGCCTGCGCTTCCTCGAGGCTGAGCTGCGGATGCGAGTAGATGTCGATCAGCGCCCGGGCAAGCATGTTGTCGCCAGCCGGGCTGAGGATGTCGATGCCCGCCGCACGGGAAATGTGCTGGTGCAGCACGGTGATCGACAACGCCATCGCGGTGCCGATCGCGGCACGGACCTTGGGCTCGACTGTCGGCGGATCCGTCCGTTGCCGATCAGCGGCGACGAGCCGGTTCGTGCCGAGTTCGACCATCTCGTCGAACAACGGCGCGACGCCGCCCTCGACGAGCGCCCGGACGAGATAGTCGCGGTACGGCCCGACAGCGACCCGCGCCGCCGCGACAGGATTCGCGGTGACGCTGGTGGCCAGGTCGTCCGGCACCTGGTCGTTGAGTTCGCGGAGGAGCTTGATCAGGTGCGCGTCGCACGCCTCGCGGAGCGCCTGTTTGGACCCGAAGTGGTGCCGCACCAATCCCAGTGACACCCCGGCTTCCACCGCGATGCCGCGGATCGTGGCGCGCTCGAAGCCGTGCTCGCCGAAGTGCCGCATCGCCGCGTCGCGGATACGGGCACGCGCGGTCAGGTCGTCGGGGTCGGTCATGACATCTTCGCTATACGCATGAACAGTACGCTACACGCATGTATAGCCTTCGCGCTACTGTGAAGCGGCGGGAACGCCGTTGTCCCCGCGCTGACGCTGGTCAGAACTGCTTTTCGCCGCCGTCGACGTAGATGTTCGCGCCCAGGATGAAACTGCTCTGCTCCGACGCGAGGAACAGCACGGCGTCCGCAACCTCGCGCGGCGTTCCCATCCGTCCAAGCGGAACCCGTGCCGCGAAACTCGCCCGAGCCTCGTCGACCTTGTCCGCGCCGACCGCCTTCTCGAGCACCGGCGTGTCGATGGTGCCGGGCGATACCACGTTGACCCGGATGCCGCGGTCCTTCAGCTCGTTCGCCCAAGTCCGGGCGTAGGAACGGAGGGCAGCTTTCGACGCCGAATACGTTCCGAACGACACGAGACCGTCATCGGCGCGCACTGACGAATTCAAGATCACCGATGCACCCTTGTTGAGCAGCGGCAACGCTTTCTGCACGGTGAAGAGCGTGCCGCGAACGTTGGTGGTGAAGACCTGATCGAAGTGTTCCGGAGTGGTCTCCTCCAGGCTCGCAAAAGATCCCGCCGCCGCGTTGGCGAAAACGATGTCGAGTCCTTTGTCCCGGGCGCGAACCGCGTCGTAAAGCCGATCGAGGTCGCCCAGATCGGCGATGTCACCCGCAGCCGCGGTGGCCGAACCGATGGACTTCGCGGCCTCGTCCAGCGCGCCCTGACTCCGGCCGGTGATGAAGACATGCGCGCCCTCGGCAGCGAGCCGTTCGGCCGCGGCCAGGCCGATCCCGCTGCTTCCGCCGGTGACGACCGCTGTCTTGCCCTCGAGCTGTCCCACTGCTGACCTCCGAATTATTCGGTACCGATCGGTACTTAAAGCGACCGTAGCACTTCTGAACCGATCGGTACTGAAGGGGTATGCTGGCGAGGTGACCACTCAGGACAAGGCGCAGATCGGCCGACCGCGCGGATTCGACGCCGACGAGGCGCTCCGGCGCGCCATGCTGGTGTTCTGGGAGCAGGGCTACGAAGGGGCCAGTCTGGCCGATCTGACCGGGGCCATGGGCATCACAAAAACCAGCATGTACGCGGCTTTCGGCAACAAAGAGCAGTTGTTCCGCAAGGCTCTGGCGCTCTACGACGAAGGCCCCGCTTCCTACGGCCCGCGAGCCTGGGCCGAGCCGACTGCCGCCAAGGTGGCCGCCGCGATACTCAACGGCGCCGTCCGAGCGACCACCAATCCCGATTGTCCGCCCGGCTGCCTGGGCGTCCAAGGCTCATTGGCTGCCGGCGAACTAGGCCACCCCGCGCGCGAATTGCTCGTAGAGTGGCGAAACGCCGCGCGCCGAGCCCTGGAGAAGAGATTTCGACGCGCCATCGATGAACACGATTTGCCGCCAGGTGCCGACCCGGCACGGCTGGCCCGCTACGTCATGACGGTCGCGTTCGGAATCGCCGTCGAAGCGGCAAGCGGCGCAACCCGAGAAGAACTGCAGGAAGTCGCCGACGCGGCCCTGTGCAACTGGCCGCCTGCCTGAGCTTCAGCCTTTGCAGTAAAGGTCGACCGCGATGGTCATCCGAGCGCGAAACTCGTCGCGGGTGTCCGCGTCGTACTTGATCCCGATCGCCGTGCTGATCAATGTCCCAGCGACGTCGTCGGGTGAGCGCCCCCCAATCGCGTCGATGACGAGCGCACGGAACCGCTTCGGATACTCAGCCGGCATCGTGCCGAGCAGATCGGGATTCGAGTCGATCAGAACACCGATCTCCGCAGCCATCGGCCCCACGTAGCGACCGGCCCAGTGGTCGAACGCCTCGATCAGCCGCTCGCGAAGCGGTTGCCGCAAATCGGCGAGAGCGACCCTAGCTGCCTCGATGCTGCCGTCGAGCGAATGCCGCACGGTCGCGCGGAACAGCTCCGGCTTGGACGAGAAGTAGAAGTACAAGCCAGGACGCGAGATGTCCGCGGCCTTCGCGACGTCGTCCATGGACGCCTTGCGATAGCCGTAGCGCGCGAACACCTCCAGCGCCGAATCCAGTACGTGCGTGCGCCGATCACTGCCCATGGACACACTATACAAACCACGTACAATGCGTATAGTTCGAAGGGTGTCTCAATCCTCCTTGATCCGCACGGCCTTCGACGCCGCCAGCACCGCCGATGACGTCATCGCAGGCCAGAACCTCACCGGTGTCCGCGCAATCGTCACTGGCACCACGTCCGGCCTCGGCCGCGAAACAGCCCGCGCGCTCGCCTCCGTCGGCGCGGACGTCACCCTGGCCGTACGCAACACCGCCCTCGGCGCAAACGTCGCCGAGGAGATCACCGCCTCCACCGGAAACCGAGCCGTCCGCGTCGCCCACCTCGAACTGGCCGATCTCGCCACCGTCACCCGCTTCACCGCACGCTGGGACGGCCCGCTGCACCTGCTGATCAACAATGCCGGCGTCATGCGTCCGACCCTGGGGCGCACTCCACAGGGTTGGGAACTGCAGTTCGCGACCAATCACCTCGGCCACTTCGCGCTGGCACTGGGCCTGCACGACGCCCTGGCCGCAGGCGCGAATCAGCGAGGAACGGCCCGGATCGTCGCGGTGACCTCCGGCGCGCACATGTACTCACCCGTTGTCTTTGATGACATCCACTTTACCCGCCGAGCCTACGACCCCCAATTGGCTTACGGGCAGTCGAAAACGGCCAACTCGCTGTTCGCCGTCGAAGCGACCCGCCGGTGGGCAGCCGACGGAATCGTCGCCAACGCGGTCAACCCCGGCGGGGTTTCCACTGGCCTGCAACGGGATTTCACCCAAAACATGAAGAACCACTTGGACCGGCTCGAAGCCGCCGGAGTCTTCGCCTACAAGACCGTCGAACAAGGCGCGGCCACCACTCTCGTCGCCGCGACCGCCCCGGAATTCGCCCATAACGGTGGCCATTACCTGGACGACGGCAACGAATCCCCGACCGTTCCCGACGACGTCGACCTGGCTGGCAACAGCCACTCCGTCAAACGCTGGGCCCGCGACGCCTCGGCCGCGCAGCAGCTGTGGGAGGTGTCCCTAGACCTGGTCCGTCAACGCTGACGAGGCCCGCTGGAGATCCAACACCGTCAGAGAAAAGCACGTCTGTTGCCACAAGCGCGTGTCTCACGTTCGCTCGGTTTTCGCCGTGCACACGACAGATTGAGCCGCGGACCTGTGGTTGCCATCGCAGGTCGCACCAATCCGCGGAACGGCATTCTCGAGAGATCACCGCGCAAGTCAGGCCGTCGGCCGCCCCGCACCCGCGTAGTCGTCGCCGGGCTTTCGATACGGATGGACTTGCACCGCCTGCCCAGTCTGCGGCGCGTCGATCATCTGCTGATTTCCGATGTACAGCCCCACGTGATGGATCTTCGTAGTGGGCGCACCGTAGAAGATCAAATCGCCCAACTGGGGCTCGCTCACATGGGGAACGCTGCGGAACTGTGTATCCGCCGTCCGCATCAGCTTGACGTCAGCGCTCGCGTAAGCAGCGGTCGTCAGACCGGAACAGTCGAAGCCCGGATCGGCGTCTCGAGTGCCGTTGCCGCCCCAGACGTAAGGCAGACCAATCTGGTCAATCGCGAAGTCGACCGCAGTGAGCACCGCGGGATTAGGCGGCTGATCGCTCTGGCCAACCGTGCCGTAGACGTTGGTCGTCGCAAGCGTCCGATGCAAGACGACCGGCGCCGGCTCCAACGTGGCGACCCCGTTCCACCAATCTGTCGCCAGATCGCGGCCATTCGCACAGAGCGCGCGCCCAGCCGTGAGCGCCGAGTCATCGATGTTCTGAATGTCAGGCTTGCCGCCGGACGCACTGCGCTGCCACTTGCTCCACACCGCAGGAGAGAGCTGCAACGGCCCCGCTGCCCCCGGCGTCGAAACAGGCCGGTGATAGAAGTCGAGAACCTCCACCGTGCCAAGCGGTTTCGCGAGAGTCCCGTTTTCCCCGACCCGATTACCCTGCGCCCGCCCATGATCGCTGGTGATCTTCCCGATCGCGGCGAGGGTGATCCAGGACAGGTGACAGTCAGGCTGCTCCTTGCTGAGCGTGACGGTCGCCTGCGCGTACCCGTTCATCGCCCGCAACGGGATATCGAGCCACTGACTGGTCCGCGACGCCCACGCCCCGAACTCCCCGGCCCGCGGCACCCCAGGCTGGGACGGCACCACCGACGTCGGCGCAGTCGCGACCGGAGCCGTCTTCGAGGTACTCGGAACCAATGACGACGTCGCCGCGACGTTCCCGGAATTCGCATCACCGGCACCGCCGCCCGGCAAAACCCGCACCGCGACAACCAACGCCGCGACGACGACCACAACCGCCGCCAACGTCACCACGGCCCGCCGATTCCGCGCGAGAAAACCCTGCCTCGCCGAACGCGCGCCTCCTTCGCCCTCCGAGGCTTGGCCCCCGTCGCCATTTAACGGCGACGCACTGGTCAGCTCAGGCGAGTCGCCTTCCCTCGACGACTCGCCAGCCAGCCCGGAGGTTTCGCCACTCAGCGGCGACTCGCTGGTCGACCCAGCATTTTCGCCACTCGATGGCGACGATTCACCGATCGACGAAGGACCGGAGCTGCCCGATTCGCCGTTCACTGGCGATGCCTCACTGGCGGACGAACGACCTGCGCTGACTGTTTCGCCACTCAGCGGCGACACGCTGGTTGATCCCGGATTTTCGCCACTCGTTGGCGACGATTCGCGGACTGACGAAGGACCGGAGCCGGCTTGTTCGCCGTTCACCGGCGATGCCTCACTGGCGGACGAACCACCCGCGTCGACTGTTTCGCCACTCAGCGGCGACACGCTAGTCGACCCAGGATTTTCGCCACTCGCTGGCGAAGATTCACCCACCGACGAAGGACCGGAGCCGCCCGATTCGCCAGTAACCGGCGACGCCCCACCGGCGAACGAAGGACCGGAGCCACCCGATTCGCCGCTAACCGGCAACGAACCCGCGCCCCCAGGCTCCCCACCGGCCACCGCACCAGGCGTGACCTGCGATTCGCCATCCAGCGGCGATCTCCCGGCCCCGTCCATCACCGGCCCCCGGCGAGTCTCGACAGCACGAACTCGCGCAGCACATCCAGTTCCGTATCCACCGCCACCTCGATCGGCCGCCCCGTCGACCTGTTCGGGACCGCCCGCCGGTCGACGATCGTCATGCCGCGGGTCGGGCCGAGGCCGGCGTCGATGTCGACCGGGTAGGTCTCCGTGCGCAGGATGCCCGGGCGGATCGCCTCGGCGACGGCCACCGCGTCGTGCATGACGATGCCTTCGTAGCCGAGCACCTGGCGGTAGTGCGCCAGGTAGTCCGGAGTGAACGAGTTCAGCGCCTGCCCGACAGGTCCGGACGCGGCGAGTTTCGCCAGCCACGTGCTGTCGACCGCGCACCGGTGGGTGAGATCGAGGGGGACCATCACGCACGGGACGTCGTCCTCGGCGATCACGCGTCGGGCCGCGTCTGGGTCGGCCCAGATGTTGAATTCGGAGACCGCGGTCGAGTTGCCGAGGGCGATCGCTCCGCCCATCAGGACGATGCGCGCGATCTTCGAACGCACCCCGGGGTGGGCAGCGAGCAGGGCGGCGATGTTCGTGAGCGGGCCGATCGGCGCGATGGTCACCGGTTCGTCCGAGGCTTCGAGCAGCGAGACCATCAGGCTGACCGCGTCGGAATCCTCGAGCGGACGGGTGGCGTCGGGCAGCGAAGCGGCGTGCCCGGAAAGTCCGTCGGAGCCGTGGACGGTGCTCGACCGGTGCAGCTCGCGGTACAGGAGCGGCCGCGAGGCACCCGCGGCGACCGGGACGTCCGGGCGGTCGCACATCTGCAGCAGCCGGCGCGCGTTCGAGGTGGTCGTTGCCAGCGGTACGTTGCCGAACACGGTCGTCACGCCCAGCAGGTCGACGTCCGCCGACCTCGCGGCCAGTGCGATCGCGAAAGCATCATCGACGCCGGGGTCGGTGTCGATGATCAGCTTGGTCCCCATCCTGCTCCCCTTGCGTGTGGCCGGCCGTCGTCCACAGGTTACGGTCAAGGGCATGACGTCGATGTGGGGTGCGCCCGCGTTGTCGCGCGTGCGCGCCTGGCGGCGGGCCCGGCGGGACCCGCACCAGGCGAAGTTCCTGACGGCCGACTCGCTGCGCTGGATCCTGCGCAATCGCGCGTACACGCCGTGGTACCTCGTGCGCTATTACCGGCTGCTGAAATTCCGCATCGCGAACCCGCACATCATCCTGCGCGGCATGCTGTTCCTCGGCAAGAACGTCGAGATCCACTGCCGTCCCGGATACGGCCGGATGGAGATCGGCCGCTGGGTGCACATCGGCGACGGCAACGCCATCCGCTGTCACGAGGGGTCCCTTCGCATCGGCGACAAGTCGGTATTCGGACGGCAGAACGTGATCAACTGCTACCTCGATATCGAGCTCGGCGCCGCCACGCTCGTCGCCGACTGGGTGTACATCTGCGACTTCGACCACGTGACCGCGGACATCCACGTGCCGATCAAGGACCAGGGCATCGTCAAGTCGCCGGTCCGGATCGGCCCGGACACGTGGCTCGGCACGAAGGTCAGCGTCCTCAAGGGCACGCGCGTCGGCCGCGGCAGCGTGCTCGGTGCGCACGCCGTCGTGCGCGGTGACATCCCGGACTACTCGATCGCGGTTGGTTCACCGGCCCGGGTGGTCCGCAACCGCGAGGACGACTACGCCGCGGATGCGGCCCGGCGTGAGGCCGTCGCGGACATGGCGCGCAAGGCGAACAAGGCACTGCAGAAAACGCTCGGCGACAGCTGACACCAGCGCAGTCGCACGTCGATTTCGGCGGCGAAAACAACCTGACAGCGTCGATAGCCTCGCCTTATGAGCGAAGCCCTCAGCCGACACGTCGCAGCCTTCAACAACCGTGACTTGCAAGGCCTCCTCGACGGCTTCACCGAGGACGCGGTCTGGATCACCGGCAGCAGCGTCGTGCGCGGACGCGAGGAACTCACCGAGTTGTTCAGCGGTGCCATGGAACAACTTCTTCCGACGCTGACGGTCGAGAACGTTCTTGCGGACGGTGATCAGATTGCCGCCCAATTGACCGAACAGCTCACCCACAACGGCGAGAACCAGGTTTTCGCCATCGCCGGGTTCTATCGGCTGTCCGGAGACCGCATCAAGTCGGCGAAGATCTACCGCGAGGGCAGCGCCGAACTCGACTGACCGGTGTTGCCGTTTTTTGGCGAATCGCGCTGACCTGCGGAAACGTGAGCCCGTGCAGCCCGATTAGCCGGTCGGCGGCAGGGGAGCGGCCTACCTGGACGCCCGTGACTAGCCGTCCCGGCCCGATGGCTCCGACAGCGCCTTCGCCACTACATCGTCGATGAAGGCGGTCTTCGCTGAGGTGTAAGCAGCGCGGTCGGTGCGGAAGCGATGGGCGAGTGAGCGCTTCAGCGTCGCGTAGGCCTGCGCCGTGCTCGGGTGGGTGCGCAGGAAGTCCCGGAACGCGAGTACCCGAGCGAGATTCTCGTTGTCGGCTGCGCAGACGTAGAGGTGGTGCGGTGGGCTGTCCGGAGGCCAAGCGAAGGCTTCTCGACCGGAAATGCCGAGATCGCCTCTATGCCGATAGCCGATCGCCTGAAAACTGGCGACAACAGCAGGCAGATCGTCGCGGGTGGCGATCACGACGGCCAGGTCGATGATCGGTTTAGCGGCCAGCCCGGGGACCGCGGTGCTGCCGACATGCTCGACGCGTTGCGCGAGTCCGCCCACCTCCGCGGTGATGCGGTCGCTGAGGCTGGCGAAGACCTGAGGCCATCGTGGGTCGTAGTCCACGATCTCGACTGGCGCGTCCACTCAGATCGTCCTCGTGGCTCGTGCTCTCGTCGGGCCACCCATCGCCTGGTCACGGCTTCACAGGGCGTCGGGTGGACACCGGTGCCTCAGAGCAGGAAATGGAACAACGGACTCCCCGGCTCCACCCGCTCGACCTGCAGCGGGCTCTTCTCCAGCCGCGCCAGCAACCCGGGCAGGTCCGCGCGCCGCGGGATCTCGACGCCGATCAGCGCCGGCCCGATCTCCCGGTTGTTGCGCTTCACGTACTCGAACCGCGTGATGTCGTCCTCCGGCCCGAGGATTTCGTCAAGGAACCGCCGGAGCGCGCCGGGTTCCTGCGGGAAGCTGACGAGGAAGTAGTGCTTCAGCCCCTCGTGCATCAGCGAGCGCTCGAGGACTTCGCTGTACCGGCTGACGTCGTTGTTGCCGCCGGACACGATGCACACCACCGTCTGCCCCTGCTCGACCTGCACGCTGGTCCCGAGCGAAGCGGCCGCGAGCGCACCCGCGGGTTCGGCGATGATGCCGTCCGACTGGTACATCGACAGCATCTCCGTGCACACCGCGCCCTCGGCGACGGACGTCAGGTCCGCGCCGCTGTCGCGGACCAACGGGAACGTCACCTGGCCAGCCTCGCGCACCGCGGCACCGTCCACGAACGGGTCCACCGCGTCGATGCGCACCGGTTCGCCCGCTTCAAGAGCCGCCGCCATGCACATCGCACCTGCCGGTTCGACGCCGACGACCCGGATGTCCGGATGCCGCTCGCGAACCCACGTCGCGATCCCAGCCAGCAACCCTCCGCCGCCGACAGGCACCACCAGGACATCCGGCACGAAGCCGAGCTGCGAAACCACTTCAAGCGCGACAGTGCCCTGACCAGCGACAGTGCGTACGTCGTCGAACGCCGGCACGAGCGTGGCTCCAGTGCGGTGGGCGTCATCCTTAGCCGCAGCGAAGGCGTCTTCGTAGGTCTCGCCGACGACGATGACCTCGATGTGCGCGCCACCGAGAGCCGCAATGCGTTCACGCTTCTGCCGAGGCGTCGTGCCCGGCACGTACACGCGACCGTTCGCCCCTAAGCGGCGACACGCGTACGCGACGCCTTGTGCGTGGTTGCCCGCGCTCGCGCAGACGACACCGCGCTCCCGCGTCGAAGCGTCGAGCTGCACGATGAAGTTGTACGCGCCGCGGATCTTGTACGAGCGGACCGTCTGCTGGTCTTCGCGCTTAAGCCAGACGCGCGCGTCTACGCGGGACGAGAGACGCGCGTTGGGCTCCAGGGGCGTACGTGTGACCACGCCCGCGAGCCGTTCGGCGGCCTGTTCGACCAGTTCTGCGTTCACCGTGTCGATGTCGTGCACTCGGGTGAATGTACTTCGCACCCGGTGAACACGTCCGGGGCACTCACGTCACTGGCCGCGTTCACGTCTTCGGCACCGCCGGGTACGGGACGAAGGTGCTGGTGTTTTCGTCCACCGTGAGCGGTTTGCCGATCGCCGGAAACGCGCGTTGCGAACACGCGGGCCGGTCGCACACCTTGCACCCCATGCCGATCGGCGTCGCGGCGGCGGGTTCGTCCAGGTCAAGGCCGGTCGAGTAGATCAGCCGGCCAGCGTGCCGCAGCTCACAGCCGAGGCCGACGGTGAACGTCTTGCCCGGGCTGCCGTACCCGCCGATATTGCGTGACACCGTCCGCGCGACCCAGAAGTACCGCTTGCCGTCCGGCAGCGCCGCGATCTGCGTGAGGATCTTGCCAGGGGAGGTGAAGGCCTCGTAGATGTTCCACAACGGGCAAGCGCCGCCGACGCGCGAGAAGTGGAAACCCGCCGCTGACTGGCGTTTCGACATGTTCCCGGCCCGGTCGACGCGCACGAACGAGAACGGCACGCCGCGCTGTTTTGGCCGCTGAAGAGTCGACAGCCGGTGGCACGTCGTCTCGAATCCGACGCCGAAGTGGTCGCAAAGACGCTCGATGTCGTACCGGAACTCCTCGGCCGCGGCCAGGAACGGGCTGTACGGCAGGATCAGCGCGCCCGCGAAGTAGTTAGCCAGGCCGACGCGCGCGAGCGTCCGCGCGGCCGGGCCGGAAAACGCCCACGAATCGGCGAGTTCGGTGATCAGATCGTCGTATTCCAGCAACGCGATCTGGGACGCCATCCGGAACGCCTGCTGTCCGACCCGGAGGCTCGGCGCCAGCCGCAACACTCGCGTCGCCGGCTCGTACCGATGCTGTTCACCTGCGGATTCGTTGATGCCCTCGTTCGTCACGCCGACGCCGTAGCGCTGCCACAGCCGTTCCTTGAGCGACCCCAGCACCGACCCGCGCCGCAGCGGGATCTGCGCGGCCATCCGCTCGGCCCGCTCGTCCAGTTCGGCGACGTAGTTCTCCCGCTCGTAGAAGAAGTCGCGGACCTCCTCGTGCGGCAGCGGCGCGGCGGCGCTCCCGTGCAGGCCGAGGCCGTTTTCCGTGGTCAGCGCGGCCGTGCTCTCGACCGCGTTGCGGTAGCTGCGATGCAGTTTCACCAGCGCCTGGGCGATGGACGGCAAGTTGCTGGCCAGGTCGTTCAGTTCGCTCGTGGTCGCTTCGACGCCGACAGCCTCGTCGAGCAGCGCTTCCTTCACATCGGCGACGAGCCGCGAGGTGTCGTTGTTGGCGAAAAACTCCGTGTCGACGCCGAATGCCTGCGTGATCCGCAGCAGCACCGGCACGGTCAGCGGGCGCGAGTTGTGTTCGATCTGATTGAGGTAACTGGGTGAGATCTCGAGCACACGGGCGAGATCCGCCTGGCTCATCGACCGGCTTTCGCGCAGATGCCGCAGCCGCGCCCCGGCGAAAGTTTTGTCCATGAGTGCTCCGTCCGGCCGGAAGGTTTCCGGGCCTGAACGATTACGTGAACGATCAAGCCCGCGAATTTTCGGTGTGGTTGCGAACAGCAGATTCGCAACCTTTGCAACATGCTAGGCAATCTTCGCAGAAATTGGCAAATTGGAGCAGTAGACCGAGTTTTCCCGCTCGTGTCAGGGTCGTGACCAGGCAAGGCGAGCAATCGCAAACTTCGCAACACGGGAGAGTCCGATGACCGAGCAGGCCAATCAGCTCGAGCAGGCGGCGGCCGAGCTGGCCGAGCAGTGGAAGACCGACCCCCGCTGGGCGGGTGTCCAGCGGACCTACTCCGCCGCCGACGTGGTGAAGCTTCGCGGTTCTGTCGTCGAAGAGCACACCCTCGCCCGCCGCGGCGCCGAGAAGCTGTGGGAGCTGCTGCACAGCGAGGACTACGTCCACGCGCTGGGCGCGCTCACCGGCAACCAGGCCGTGCAGCAGGTGCGCGCCGGCCTGAAGGCCATCTACCTGTCCGGCTGGCAGGTCGCCGCCGACGCCAACCTCGCCGGCCAGACCTACCCGGACCAGAGCCTCTACCCGGCCAACTCGGTCCCGGCCGTCGTCCGCCGCATCAACAACGCGCTGGGCCGCGCCGACCAGATCAACTGGGCCGAGGGCAACGGCGACATCGACTGGTTCGCCCCGATCGTCGCCGACGCGGAAGCCGGCTTCGGCGGTCCGCTGAACGCGTTCGAGCTGATGAAGGGCATGATCGCGGCCGGTGCCGCGGGCGTGCACTGGGAAGACCAGCTCGCGTCCGAGAAGAAGTGCGGCCACCTCGGCGGCAAGGTCCTCATCCCGACCAAGCAGCACGAGCGCACCCTGAACGCCGCCCGTCTCGCCGCCGACGTGCTGAACGTGCCGTCCCTGGTCGTCGCCCGCACCGACGCGCAGGCCGCGACCCTGCTGACCAGCGACGTCGACGAGCGCGACCGCAAGTACCTCACCGGCGGCCGTACCTCCGAAGGCTTCTACGAGGTCAACAACGGCATCGAGCCGTGCATCGACCGCGGCCTGGCCTACGCGCAGTACGCCGACCTGCTGTGGATGGAGACCTCCACGCCGGACCTCGAGGTCGCCCGCAAGTACGCCGAGGCGATCAAGGCGCAGTACCCGGACCAGATGCTGGCCTACAACTGCTCGCCGTCGTTCAACTGGAAGAAGCACCTCGACGACGACACCATCGCGCGGTTCCAGCGCGAGCTCGGCGCCATGGGCTACAAGTTCCAGTTCATCACGCTGGCCGGTTTCCACGCGCTGAACTACTCGATGTTCGACCTGGCGCACGGCTACGCCCGCAACGGCATGAGCGCCTACGTCGACCTGCAGGAGCGCGAGTTCGCTTCGGAGGAGCGCGGCTACACCGCGACGAAGCACCAGCGCGAGGTCGGCACCGGCTGGTTCGACCTGGTGTCCACCGCGCTGAACCCGGAGAGCTCGACCACCGCGCTCAAGGGTTCGACTGAAGAAGACCAGTTCCACTGACGCACCCCGCGGGCCGGCGATTCCGGTCGCCGGCCCGCCCCTTCCCTTTCCCCCTTCGCGGAGGTACGAGATGGCTGACACGTTGAACACCCGCATCGAGGTCACCGGGCCCGCCGATGGCCGCTTCGCCGAGATCCTCACCCCGGCAGCACTGGACTTCGTAGCCAAACTCGACAACACCTTCGCCGGACGCCGCCGCGAACTCCTCGACGAGCGCCGCCGCCGTCGCGAGCGGCTGCAGTCGGGGGAGGAGCAGCTGGACTTCCTGCCCGAAACCCGGTCGATCCGGTCGGACGAGAGCTGGCACATCGCCCCCGTCGCGCCCGGTCTGGAGGACCGCCGCGTCGAGATCACCGGCCCGACCGACCGGAAGATGACGGTCAACGCGCTCAACTCCGGCGCGAAGGTGTGGCTGGCGGACTTCGAGGACGCGACGTCGCCGACCTGGCACAACGTCGTCGACGGCCAGCTCAACCTGTTCGACGCCATCCGCCGCAACATCGACTTCACCACCGAGGCCGGCAAGCGCTACACGATCGGCGACGACCCGGCGACGATCGTCGCCCGCCCCCGCGGCTGGCACCTGGTCGAGAAGCACATCCGCATCGACGGCCGCCCGGTTTCGGCGAGCCTCGTGGACTTCGGCCTGTACTTCTTCCACAACGCCCGGCAGCTTTTGGCGCGCGGCAGCGGCCCGTACTTCTACCTGCCGAAGCTGGAAAGCCACCAGGAAGCGCGCCTGTGGAACGACGTGTTCCTGCTGGCGCAGAAGGAACTCGGCATCCCGCGCGGCACCATCCGCGCGACCGTGCTGATCGAGACGATCACCGCGGCCTTCGAGATGGACGAGATCCTCTACGAACTCCGCGAGCACGCGGCCGGCCTGAACGCCGGACGGTGGGACTACATCTTCAGCGTCATCAAGAACTTCTCCGCGCACGGCGCCGACTTCGTGCTGCCGGACCGTGCCCAGGTGACGATGACGGTCCCCTTCATGCGCGCCTACACCGAACTGCTCGTCAGCACCTGCCACCGCCGCGGGGCCCACGCGATCGGCGGGATGGCCGCGTTCATCCCGAGCAAGGACCCGGTCACCAACGAGAACGCGCTCGAGAAGGTCCGCCAGGACAAGGAACGCGAGGCCGGCGACGGCTTCGACGGCTCCTGGGTCGCGCACCCCGGCCTGGTCCCGGTGTGCCGCGAGGTGTTCGACCAGGTGCTCGGCGGCTGGCCGAACCAGCTCGGCAAGCTGCGTGAAGACGTGACTGTCGACGCTTCGGACCTGCTCGACGTCGCAAGCGCCGGCGGCGAGGTCACCGAAGCGGGCGTGCGGGCGAACATCAATGTCGCCCTCCGCTACATCGACTCCTGGCTGCGAGGCACCGGCGCCGCGGCGATCCACAACCTCATGGAGGACGCCGCGACGGCGGAGATCGCGCGGTGCCAGGTGTGGCAGTGGATCCGCAACGGCACGAAGCTCGAGGACGGCACGGCGCTGACCCACGAGCTGGCCGTCGAATTCCTGGACGACGAACTGACGAAGGTCCGCACGGACCTCGGCTCGTCGGCCCGCCTCGACGACGCCCGCGCGATCTTCACCGAGACCGCCCTCGGCGAGAAGCTGCCGAGCTTCCTCACGACTGTCGCCTACGCCCGCTACCTGACCGAGCGGTGACAGGCTCCGGTCGCCAGTGACCTGACCACCGGCGACCGGTTACCCAGCACCACATTTTGGGATGGTGCAGGGGACGGGTCCGGTGGCGGAGGCTCCCCGCCACCGGACCCGGGTCTTTCCGGACCCGCGCTCCTTCGCTGTTGAGCGGCGAGGGGCGCGGGTTTTCGGCTTCGCGGGTTTTCGATGCTTCGGGCTTGGCCGTGGCTTGGCTTCTCGCTCACTTCCGCACGCACGCTGCCCGAACCCCGGGTGCTGTTCGGGTCGGCGGTGTCGTGGCCGCTCAGTGGCGAACCCCGCGTACGCCCCAGGTCGCGCTTGATCTCGCCTCTCGTCGCGGATCAAGCCGATCACCGCTGCCAGTTCGACCGCGTTACCCAGTTCGGACCCGCGCTCCAGCCCCGACGCCCGATGTCGCCGAGTCCCTGACACGCCCGCGCCGGATGGATTTCGCCCGCTCTCTTCAACCGGTCTCCAGCCCCTTGACCACGCTCAGCCATCGCTCCTCGAACGGCCTATCCCACGGAGATCTCGGCTCCTAACCCGGTCCGCCCGATAACGCGAACGAGCTGCGCCGATCTGCCCGACTCCGCCGTCGCCCGGCCGAACCACCGTTGCCGCTCAATGGCGAATGCCTGGTAGACGCCCATTTCAAGCCTTCGATCGCCCTCCTGGCCACGACGGCTCCCTTCCGCGGCAGGCACCCGAAGCCGCGCCGTCCAACTGCCGAACACACCTTGCCTATTTGATTCGACATACATATATTGCACATGTAACTACCTGGGGGAGCGTCGCCGGCGAGGGTGCCGGGCAGCTTCCGATCTGACTCGCATCCGGAGAAACCCATGCATTGGCTTTACCTCGGCATCGCTGTGCTCTTCGAGATCGCCTTCGCGCTCGGAGCCAACGCCACGGACGGGTTCACCAAGCTGTGGCCGTCGGTGTTCACGCTGGTCATGGCGGCCGGCGGCATCTTCTTCCTCAGCCGGGCCCTGCTGACCCTCGACGTCGGCGTCGGCTACGCGATCTGGACCGGTCTCGGCTCGGTGGGCATCGTGCTGCTGGGCGCGCTGATCTTCAAAGAGAAGCTCAACTGGCGCAAGCTCATCGGCTTCGGCCTGGTGATCTGCGGCATCATCGGTCTCCAGCTAACCGGTGCCTGACGCTCCTCTTCCCGCTCCCGAAAGGATTTCCGCCGTGTCCGTTCAGCCCGAAGCAGCACCAGCCATCACACCGGAGAGTACGCAGACTAATCGCCGAGCATGGGGCATCCTTCTCTTCGCCGGAGTCTGCGAAATCGCGTTCGCCGTCAGCACGGACGGCAGCCGAGGCTTCACCAACCTGCCGTGGTCGATCGCCACGGTGATTACGGCCGCCGCAACGATTTTCACGCTCAGCCTGGCCTTGCGCACCATCGACGTCGGCGTCGGCTACGCGGTCTGGACGGGTATCGGCGCGAGCGGCGCCGCGATCTTCGGCGCGATCATCTTCGGCGAAAGTCTGGGACCGCTGCGCATCCTGTTCCTGGCAGTGATCATCACCGGCGTCATCTGCCTCAAACTCGCCGGCGGATCCACCGATTCGGCGAAGGCTGACGACTGACCGTATCCAGCCCGACGTCCCGCCAAATCCGCCAGTTGGCAGCGAATCTGCCTAACTCTGGCGGCGGGCACCGTCAGCACGTTTTCGTCACTACGCTGCACCATTGCTTGCGACGAACCTGGAGGCCAGCCAATGCCGATGGCGACCGTCAACGACCGCCCGCTCTTCTTCGCCGACACCGGGGGAGACGGACCGGTCTTGCTCCTGGGACACGGCTACTTCCTGGACCACTCAACGTTCTCGCCGCAAGCAGCGGTGCTCGCGCCCACGTGGCGCCTGATCACCTGGGACGCCCGCGGCCACGGGCAAACCCCGGATGACGACCCCGGCACCTCATACACCTATTGGGACCAAGCCCGAGACGCGCTCGGCCTGCTCGACCACCTGGGCATCGAACGCGCCGTCGCAGGCGGACTGTCCCAAGGCGGATTCACCGCGCTACGAATCGCTTTGCTGGCACCCGAACGGGTCGCAGGCCTGGTGCTCTGGGACACCGAAGCAACACCGTGCGACCCAGCCGACAAAGCAGCCTACGGCGGCATGTTCGCCGCATTGCGCGAGTACGGACCAATCGATGACCTCATCGTACCGTTGTCGACACAGCTGCTCGGAGAATCCGACCTGCGTGACGAGTTGCGCGCACGATGGCGTGCCGAACCCGCACTGCCGCTAGGCCCAGCCGCGCACTGCCTGCTGGAACGAGACGACGTCTCGTCCCGACTGAACGAAATCACCTGCCCGGCGTTGCTGATGTGGGGCGAGCAAGACGTTTCCCTTCCGCGCGACCGTATGGACCTGCTGAGCGAACGCCTCCCGAACGCCGGCGAGGTGCACGTAATCCGCGGCGCGGCCCACACCCCAACTCTGACTCATCCAGAGCAGGTCAACCCGTTGCTGCAACAGTTCCTGCAGACGCTGGCCTGACCGGTACCACCGAGCGGCCGAGACTGCTTGCGCAGCCCGAAACCCCGAATTCTCCCACCTCCCAGCGCCATGCAGACCACCGCGATCTCCGGACGTGAGAGGCTTGACGAACGCACAATTGCATGCACGCACATGTGCTATACAAGAGGTCTCGGCGTCACTTCTCGACGCTGGACAAGGCTTTGCCGGAGAGGTCGTTCGCGTGACCACCACACCTGCCCCTGGCCGCAAGCAGGCCGGGGCGAAACTCACCACTCTCGGCGCGATGTGGCCTCGCATGATGGCCCTTCGCAGCCGCATCGACCATGAGGTCGAGCAAGCCTTGCAACGGCAGCTCCACCTGGGCTTCTCGGAATTCGTCGCCCTGATGTCGCTGGCCGATCGCCCCGACGGTGAACTCCGCATGCAGGAGCTCGCGGACGCGACATCACTCAACCAGAGCTCCGCGACCCGCCTGGTGGGCCGGCTCGAGCGGACCGGTCTGACCGAACGACGTCTCTGCGAATACGACCGCCGAGGCGTCTACACCGGAATCACCGACGCCGGACGAGCCACGTTGCGCAAAGCCGTCCCGGTCTACGAAGCAGCCTTGGCGAACGCTTTCGACCGCGTGGCAGCGGACCCCGATTACCGCGACCTCATCGCCGCCGTCGATCCCCGCTGAAAGCGCTCTGACCAGGTATTCGCCACTGAACGGCGAATCTCGCCGACCACCTGCGACCAGCGTTTAACTTACACCTCGAACGCATTGCCAGTCGCGATCTTCGGCCGTCCCAACTCTACCGGTTCGCCGACCCGAGCCCGCCGATAAACCTCGACGGTCGCCTCAGCGATCCGTCCCCAGTCGAAGTCCGCGCCCAGCCGGGCCTGTGCTGCACGCGCGCGCCGGGTCGCAGCCGGGACGTCGCTCAAGACAGTCGTCACGGATGAGGCGAGACCCGCGACGTCACCTGGCGCGAAGGCCAAGCCGGTCTCCCCGTCGATGACAACCTCGCCGAGCCCGCCCGCGGTCGACGCCACCAACGGCGCTTTCGCGGCAGCAGCCTCCAGCGCGACAATCCCGAACGGCTCATACCGGCTCGGCAGCACGACCGCATCGGCCGCAGCGAGGAGAGCTCGCAGGTCGCGGTCGGAAAGATGACCGACGAAGTCCACCGCCCGGCGAATCCGCAGCTTTCGAGCCTGCGCGACGAGTTCGTCGTGATGTCGCCCTTTACCGGCGACGACCACCCGAGTCCCCGGAAACCGTCGGCGGATCCGGGGCAGCGCGGCCAGCAGGTCTTGCACGCCTTTTTCCCACTCAAGCCGGCCGAAGAACAGCAGGAACGGAGCCCCGTCCGGGCTGTGCTGCTCCCGCATCCTCGCGACCTCGCTGGACGACACGCGCCAGCTGCGCCCCTCGATGCCGTTGTGGATCACCGCGACGTCAGCAGGGTCGATCTCGAAGAGGTGCGCGACCTCCTTGCGCATGGCCTGCGAACAGGTGATCACCGCGTCGGCGCGGTTGGCCAGCCACCATTCGACCGAATGCACCTGCTGGTTGAGCGGATGCGACAGCCACCCCGAATGCCGGCCCGCTTCGGTCGCGTGGATCGTCCCGACGAGCGGCACCCGGGCAGCCTCGGCGACCGCGATCGCCGGATGCGTGACCAGCCAGTCGTGGGCATGGACGACGTCGGGTTGCCACGTGCGGAGCAAATCCTGCGCCGCCCGGATCATGGCGTGGCCCATGGCGAGCGTCCACGCGACGAGATCCCGCTCGAAAGTCAGGTGCATCGGATCCTCCGCCACGCGGACGACCCGGACCCCCTCGATGACCCGATCGCTGCGCGGATGAGTCGAGGCGTCGGTGCCCGCGGTGTGCCGGCAGAGGACGACGACGTCGTGGCCCTGCTGCGCGAGGTGCCTCGCCAGCGCGTGAACGTGCCGGGCCAGCCCGCCGATGACCACCGGCGGGTACTCCCAGGACAACATCAGCACGCGCATGGCCCGAGGTTACTCGCCAGTCGCTTACCCCGGGGCGGCCGCCCGAACGACCGGCGGAAAGCCTCGCCTTCTGCTGGCGAAAAAGTGCCTGAGCAGGCAAGAACGAGCTGGTCAGAGCGTTTCGCCAAAAAACGGCAAAAGGTCCGCGCAGCCGCTCCGACGGCTCGCGACCACCGCATCCCCGCAGCTCAGCACCCCGCCGCGGTCCGCAGGGAGCACCAGGCCGAATACATACGTTCCTGCTGCAGCCACCCACCGCGACCAGCAACCCTCACGCGCCGCGGCACGCCTACTGCGCCCGCGGGCGAAGCGCGCTGACGAGCTGCTGACCAGCGATTAGCCACTCAGTGGCGATGAGGTTGTCGACGGCATCTCCACCGTCTCGCCGGGGGACCCCCCACCGAGGACCAGTTGCCAGCCAGCGACCACCGACAGCCGACATGACCGTCGCGCAGGGCCTGGGTCGTCGGCTGCCCAGGTGGCGCCCAAGCCATGCCGCGGAACGCGATTCTCTGCCACCATGACCAGTGATGACTCCAACAGAGCCCGAATGGCAGCGAGCGGATCCGCCACTGACCACCCCGTGGACCGACCGAGTCGACCCGGCCGCGGTGCTGCCCGAGTACCCACGCCCCCAGCTCCGCCGGCCGGAATGGCTGAGCCTCAACGGCGTCTGGGAGTACGCAGGATGGCCCGCTTCGCCCGCGGAGCCGCGCCCTGTCGGGTACAGCGAGCGCATCCTGGTTCCCTTCGCGCCGGAATCGGCGCTCTCCGGAATCGGCCGACGCGACGAAGTGCTCTGGTATCGGCGGTTGTTCGAGGTTCCGCAAAGCTGGCGCGGGCGACGGGTGTTGCTGCATTTCGGTGCAGTCGACCAGAAAGCCGAGGTTCGGGTCAACAACCAGACGGTGGTCACCCATCAGGGCGGGTACACGTCGTTCTCCGCGGACATCACAGACGCGCTCCGTGCATCGGGACCGCAGGAAATTACCGTTCGCGCAGAGGACCGGACGGACATCGAGCCGTACCCGATCGGCAAGCAGCGCAACGAACCTGGCGGTATCTGCTACACCCCGACGTCGGGAATCTGGCAGACCGTCTGGGTCGAGCCGGTGCCGAACGAGCGCGTTTCCTTCCTCGAAATCACCTCGGACCTATCAGGCGTCTCTGTGTTCCCGCAGGTCACCGGTGGCGCTCAAGTGGAGCTGATCGTTTCGCCGCCAAACGGCGACGAGGCAGTACGCGTTCGGAGCTCCGCCGGCGCGCGGCTGCGAGCCAACCTTCCGGAACCGCATCCGTGGTCTCCCGACGATCCGTTTCTCTACGACATCACCGTCCGGCTTCTCGATGCGCACGGTGATGTATTGGACGAAGTCGCCAGTTATTGCGGCCTGCGAACGGTAGAAATCGTCCCGGATGTCGACGGACAGCCACGGATCGCTGTGAACGGCCGGATCACCTTCCTGCACGGACCACTCGACCAGGGCTACTGGCCGGACGGCGGTTACACCGCGCCGACAGACGAGGCGCTCCGGTTCGATCTGGAGAAGACGACGGAACTCGGGTTCAACCTGGTCCGCAAGCACGTCAAGGTCGAACCCGCGCGCTGGTACTACTGGGCGGACCGGCTGGGTTTGGCGGTCTGGCAGGACATGCCGTCACTGGTCGTCTCGTTCGCCGGACCGCCCGGGCACGCGCCGGATCCGCTGCCCGAAGGACAACAACGGTTCGAGGCCGAACTGCGGGAAATGGTCGCGCAGCTGAGCAACGTCACGTCGATCGTCGCCTGGGTGCCGTTCAACGAAGGCTGGGGAGAATTCGACACTGCCCGGATTGCCGCGCTCGTAAAGGAACTCGACCCGACTCGGCTGGTGATCGCCAACAGCGGCGTGAACTGCTGTTTCTCTCGCCCCGACACTGGTGCTGGCGACATCT
This sequence comes from Amycolatopsis sp. La24, assembly GCF_029087445.1. NCBI lineage: Bacteria > Bacillati > Actinomycetota > Actinomycetes > Pseudonocardiales > Pseudonocardiaceae > Amycolatopsis > Amycolatopsis sp. La24. The sequence goes on along the minus strand of NZ_JARACH010000019.1, from coordinate 65,180 downwards.
ACGACGACCACACCTACGTCGGGCCAGGGGAGCCGCACGAGGGGGACCATCGCGCCCTGGTGGACGGTGAATACGGCGGCCTGGGCTTGGTGCTCGACGACCACATTTGGCCAGGTCCGCCCAACGCCTACGAAATGACGGCGGATTCCACGCATCTCACTCGCCGGTACGCGGAGGTGAGTGAACGCCTCGAACGGTTGGTTTCCGATCTGGGGTTGTCCGGCGCGATCTATACTCAGACCACTGATGTAGAGAACGAAGTGAACGGCCTCCTCACCTACGACCGCCGAGTGGAAAAGCTCGACTTCACCGACGCCGCGAACCACAACCGAGCGGTGATCGCGCGTGGTTCGTATCCCGACGTGAAGACCGCGGCCGAACTGGCTGGCGAGGCTTCGGACAGCCGTTGACCTGCAATTCGCCGTTGAGCGGCAACGCGAGACAGGCAGCCCTGCACTGGGCTGCGGCCTGGGGGACGAACCAGGCCGACTTGCGATTCGCCGCTCACTGGCGACGAACTGGCCAACGGTGTTTCGAAGCTGCCAGGGTTTCGTCCAGTTCGGACATGGCGGGTCACCGTCCACCGTGCTGTGCCGACGTCACTGCCGAATTAGCCTTTGAACGGCGACGGCATCCTCGGTCGTGGCACCGGCCTGACGTTGTGGTGCGCGGTGACGTCCACTCGTGGCGACTTATGGCGCTGGTCGTCAGTCGCCGATAAGTGGCGACACCACCGCGGACAAGCAGAGGTGAGGAACGCCGGATCTTTCGCCACTGAGCGGCAACGGCAGCAAACGGCTAGCGCTGTCTCCTTGGGAAGCCAGCCGCCTCGGCGTTTGCCAGCAGTTGCCGAAAAACGGCAAATGCCCTCCGGCCGCGATGAACGCTGGCCGGAGAGCAGGACCGGAGCTCAAGCAGGCAGCGCCGCTTCGATCGCCGCGACGATCGTCTCGTCTTCGGGCTCCGTGCGCGGCCGGAAGCGACCGAGCACCTTGCCGTCCGGGCTGATCAGGAACTTCTCGAAGTTCCACTGCACGTCACCGGCTTCGCCGTCCGCGTCGGGAGTTTCCGTGATGCTCGCGTAGAGCGGGTGCCGGTCTTCGCCGTTGACGTCGACCTTTTCGAACAGCGGGAAAGACACACCGTACGTGGTGGAGCAGAACGTCTGGATCTCCTCCGCCGTGCCTGGCTCCTGACCGGCGAACTGGTTGCAGGGGAACCCGACGACCGAGAAGCCCTTGTCGCCGTAGCGTTCTTGCAGGCGTTCCAGGCCGGTGTACTGCGGCGTCAACCCGCACTTCGACGCCACATTCACCACGAGCAGCGTCTTGCCGGCCAGCGGTCCGCCAAGAGTGGCGTCTTCGCCAGACAGAGTCTTGAGGGGCAGGTCGCGGATTCCCATGGAGTTCCTTTCGATCGTCATGCGCGAGGACGCCGCAGGGTGCGCGCGTCCAGATGTCCGAACGGGCCGTCGGCCCGGCGGTATTCCTCGGCCAGGGCGAGCGCGCGAGAGCGATCTCCGCTGCGCAGCAACCCTGCCAAGGCGTCGAACCGCTCGGTGTGCACACGAGCGCGCCGGCGGGCGTAGTCGGCGGCGGAGTCTTTGGTGACCATGAACGCCCAGTCGCTGGACAGTGCCATCATCGCCTCGGCGACGGCCTGATCGGCAACGGCGTCGCGAGTGGTCCCATCCTGCTTATCGACCAGGTCGAGCAGGCGGGCCTGCAGTGCGGTGTTGTCCTGCACCATGTCCGCGACCTGCTCGCCGTCCCATACACGCCAGTCCTTGCCGGAACCCCATGAGGATGCGGGCAGCTGGACCGGTTCGCCTAGGTGGCCAGCCTCGAGCGCGCCGCGCAACGTGGTCACCCGGACGCCTGCTTCGGGCAGTGCGCGCAGGATTCCTTCGAGCCACGCGGGCCCTTCGTGCCACCAATGTCCGAAGAGTTCCGTGTCGTATGCCGCAACCACTAGCGACTCGCGGCCATGTTGCTCGCGGAGAGACCTCAACCGCGCGACGACTGTCTCGACGAAATCCTTGACGTGCGAACCTAGAACGTCTGCGGCGAGCGCAGGATCGTATGGAGCTTTGTCTTGTGGCTCAACGGTTTTTCCGGTGACGCGCGACGCCTTCAGTCCGACTTCATGTGCCCAGGTGTGGAAATCCCGATACGCGGCATGGCCTGGATAGCCGGCTTTCGGCGACCAAACCCGGTAGGTGACTTCGAGATCGCGGCCGAAGCAGACGACGTCGGAGTCTCCGACGGGATGCGCGGCCGAAGTGTCACCATGGAGTGAAGGGCCGTCGACAAGGAAGCGTCGCACACCGGCATCGTGATAATCTTGTTCCATCCCCGGTGCGTAACCACATTCAGGTGCCCAAATACCTTCTTGTGCGCGGCCGATGCGCAGCGCAGTGTCCTCGAGCCCGGCCTGGAGAGCGAACCGTCGCACTCGCTGATCCAGGAGCGGCTGGAACGGATGCGCCAGCGGCCCGCCGAGCAGTTCGATCGTGTCACTGTCCACAAGCGACCGAAGGACGGGCGAGAAACCGTGCCGCCAGCGCGTTTCCAGCTCTTCGGTGGCGTGCATCGCGGCCTGGTGCTCGGCGGCGGCCAGGTCGCGCAGCAATGGATCGCCGTGCCAGAGCGTCGATGCGTGCTGCGTGCGCAGCTGCCAATGGCCGATCCAGTCGTGGCAGGCGCGGATGGCGTACGGATCGTCGAGCTGTGCGGCGAGAACCGGCGTCATGCCGAGTGTCAGGACGTCGCGTCGCCCCTCAGCGGCGAATCGGCGCAGCAGGTCGACGACCGGCAGGTACGAATGTGTCCACGCCTGGTACAGCCACTCCTCGCCGACCGGCCAGCTGCCATGGTGCGGCAGCCATGGCAGGTGGCTGTGCAGGACGAGGCAGAACGTGCCTTCGTGGGCGGGATTCCGGGCGCTCACGGGCGCACCGCCACGGCCACCAGGTCGAGGCTCGCGTCCAGGTCGTCACTGTGGACGGCGAAATCGTCGGCCCGGATCGCTGCGACGTCCGCGAGGAGGTCGGCGGGCCAGGCGGCCTGCCCGGGGAGCGAACCCATGACGACGTCTAGTTGGGCGTCGATGATCGAGCCGCCGTAACGGGTTTCCATGGTGCGCAGGGATTCCGCATGGTGCAGCCCGTTCAGCGCCGCCACGGTGAACCCGGCTGCGCGCAGCAAGTCGTCCATTTCGGACGGTGCCAGTTCGCGCGTGTGGAACGGGTTGAGCGGGGTGTCGCTGTCCGGCGTGAAAGTTAGTCGGTTCGGGGTCGTGACCAGCAGTTTTCCGCCCGGGCGCAGGACCCGGAAGCATTCGGCGAGGAAACCGTCCTGGTCCCAGAGGTGCTCGATCACCTGGAAGTTCGCCACCACGTCGACCGCGCCGTCCTGCAACGGGAGGTACGCCAGGTTCGCGCGCGCGACGTCGACACTTGGGTACCGGCGTGCAACGTGCTCGGTGGTCGGTACGTCGTAGTCCAGTGCGAGCACTCGCCGGGCATGCTGGGCGATGAGCCCGGCGCCGTAGCCCTCGCCGCAGCCGGCTTCGAGCACCGTCGCGTCGGTGCAGTGGGGGAGGAGGGCGAGGTACGCGGCTTCATGGCGGCGGAACCAGTAATTTTCCTCGGGGATGCCGGGGACGGTCCGTTCGCCGGTGAGGTGCAGTGCCTCGGCCCGGGTGGCTGCGTTGGTCACCTGCGCGACCCTAGCGCCTGTCACGTTTCGCGCAGCCGTCTCGTTCCAGCGGTATGCAACGGACGATCACGCGCATCCTCCTGATCCTGCTCGGTCTCTACACCCTGGTGCAGGGGCTGTGGCCGCTGCTCGACCCGATGGGGTTTTACCAGGACTTTCCCGGTTTCCGGCATGGCTGGGTCTCCATGGACGGGCCCTACAACGAGCACTTCATCATCGATTTCGGCGGCCTCAGCCTGGCGCTCGGCGCGATGCTGGTGGGCGCTGCCGTGATGGGCACCACAGCTGTCGCGAGGCTGGTGGCGATCGCGGCGTTGCTGTTCGCCGTCCCGCACCTCGTCTACCACGCGGGTCACGTCGGGCACTATCCGCAGCTCGACCAGGTGCTCATCATTGGCGGGCTCGCGGTGACGGTCCTGCTGCCGCTCGTGGTGCTTGTGGTCCCGGGGCGGCGAATCGAGATCAGTTCGACGGCGACACCGTGATGCTGAGCGCACCCGGGCCGACGTGAGCGCCGATCACGGTGCTTGCGTCGCCCACCACGATCTCGCCCGCGCCCGGCACGCGTTCCCGCAGCCGCCGGACGATCTCGTTCTCGTCAGAGCCGAACCGGGTCACCGCGAGGTCCACCGGCTGGTCGCCCGCGGCCTTCACCGCCAGGTCGACGAGCCGGTTCATCGCTCGTTTAGTGCCGGGAACGCGGGCGAGCGGGCTCACTTCTCCATTGCGGACGGTGAGCAGCGGCTTGATCGCGAACGCACTTCCGAGCATCGACTGGGCAGCGCCGATCCGTCCTGATCGCCGCAGGTACTCGAGCGTGTCGACATAGATCAGTTCGGTCGAGTTGCGCACTCGTCGTTCCGCGGCGTCCAACACCCGTTCGAGCTGTCCGCCGGCCCCGGCGACCCGGGCGGCGGACACCGCTGCGTAGCCGAGACTCATGCTCGCCGTCCCGCTGTCGAGGATGTGCACCGGAATCCGGACCTGCTGGGCGGCTTCGCGGGCGGCTTCGACGGTCTGCGAAAGCCGTCCGGAGATGTGCAGGCTCACGATGGCGGACGCGCCGGCGGAGGCCGCGTCCTGGTAGCTCCAGAAGAACGCGCCCGGATCCGGCGGCGAAGTCGTGACGGCCGCGCCGGATTTCATCGTCTGGATGAGCTCGCTCCGGTCGAAGCGGTGCTCGTCGTCCGTCTGGTCGCCGACATGCAGCTGGACCTGGACGACACTGATTCGCCACTGAGCGGCGAGTTGCTCGGGCAGGCACGAGGTCGAGTCGGTGACTACGGCGATGTGCGCGGACATGGTGCCGGAGCGTAACCCCTAACGGCCTACTGCGAGTAAGTGACCGTTGCTCCGATCGGGCGAGCGGCGCGCTGGAAGGGCTAACCGGCCAACTACTGGGACGATGGTCCCATTAGATTGCTCATCCAGGTGAATGCCGTCACCTCGAGGGGTCCGGCCGCGGAATTGCCCCTAATCTACCGCTCAGTAGAGCACTGTCCCGCGGCCGAGAGCCGGCCCCAACCGGGAGGTCGAAGAAGACCCATGACGAACATCGTTGTCCTGGTCAAGCAGGTACCGGACACCTACTCGGAGCGGAAGCTCTCCGGTTCCGACAACACCCTTGACCGCGAATCCGCCGACGCCGTGCTCGACGAGATCAACGAGAAGGCCGTCGAAGAGGCCCTCAAGATCAAGGAAGCCGGCGAGGGCGAAGTCACCGTGATCTCGGTCGGCCCGGACCGCGCGACCGACGCGATCCGCAAGGCGCTCTCCATGGGCGCCGACAAGGCCATCCACGTCTCCGACGAGGCGCTGCACGGCTCCGACGCGATCGCCACCGCGAAGGTCATCGCCGCCGCCGTCGGCAAGGTCGAGGGCTTCGACCTGATCCTGGCCGGCAACGAGGCGTCCGACGGCCGCGGCGCTGCCGTGCCCGCGATCCTCGCCGAGCTGCTCGGCGTGCCGCAGCTGACCTATGTGCGTCAGCTGACCGTCGAGGGCTCCGCCGTGAAGGCCGACCGCGAGACCGAAGACGGCATCACCCACCTCGAGGCGAACCTGCCGGCGCTGGTGAGCGTGAGCGAGAAGATCAACGAGCCGCGCTACCCGTCGTTCAAGGGCATCATGGCCGCGAAGAAGAAGCCGGTCGAGACGCTGACCATCGCCGACCTGGGCATCGACGCGGGCGAGGTCGGCCTCGCCAACGCGTGGTCGACGGTCGTCGAGGCCTCGCCGAAGCCGCCGCGCACCGCGGGCGAGAAGGTCGAGGACGAGGGCGACGGCGGCTCGAAGGTCGCTGAGTACCTGGTCGCGCAGAAGCTCATCTGAGACACGGTTTCGAGGAGGATTCCGGAAAATGGCTGAAGTACTCGTCCTCGTCGACCACGTCGACGGTGATGTCAAGAAGGTCACGCTCGAGCTGCTGACCGCTGCGCGCGCCCTCGGCGAGCCCTCCGCCGTCGTGGTGGGCCCGACCGGCACCGCGGCGAAGGCCAAGGAAGCGCTCGCCGGCCACGGCGCGGCGAAGGTGTACGTCGCCGAGGGCGACGACGCCGCCGGTTACCTGGTGACGCCGAAGGTCGACGTGCTCGCGAAGCTGGCCGAGCAGGTCTCCCCGGCCGCGGTGCTCGTCGCCGCTAGCGCCGAGGGCAAGGAGGTGGCCGCGCGGGTCGCGCTGCGGCTGGGCTCCGGTCTGCTCTACGACGCGGTCGGCGTGAACGCTGACGGCACCGTGGACCAGTCCATCTTCGGTGGGGCGTTCTCCGTCAAGGCCAAGGCCGCCAAGGGCGCGCCGGTCGTGTCGGTGCGTCCGGGCGCGGTCGAGGCGGAGGCCGCCGACGGCGCGGCCGCCGAGGAGACCGTCGAGATCCCGGCGCAGGACCCGGCGAAGTCCGCCAAGATCACCGGCATCGAGCCGGTCGTCGGCGGCGACCGGCCGGAGCTGACCGAGGCGTCGATCGTCGTGTCCGGTGGCCGCGGCGTCGGCTCGGCGGAGAAGTTCGACGTCGTGGAGAAGCTGGCCGACTCGCTCGGCGCGGCTGTCGGCGCGTCCCGTGCGGCCGTCGACTCCGGCTACTACCCAGCGCAGTTCCAGGTCGGCCAGACCGGCAAGACGGTGTCGCCGCAGCTGTACATCGCGCTCGGCATCTCCGGCGCGATCCAGCACCGCGCCGGCATGCAGACCTCGAAGACGATCATCGCGGTCAACAAGGATGCCGAGGCCCCGATCTTCGAGATCGCCGACTTCGGTGTGGTGGGCGACCTGTTCAACGTCGCGCCGCAGCTGACCGACGCGGTCGACAAGCGCAAGGGCTGACGTTTTCTTTTCGCTCGGAAGGCCGTCGCGTGCTCGCCACGCGGCGGCCTTCCGCGTTCTCCGGAAGCTTCCCAGCTGCCTGAGAGGAACCTGAGAACCCGCAATTAACTCAACGTGCACTGACCGGTCATCGATTGGCACTCTCCGAGGCCGCTTACCGGCAGGTACACCTTGACCATGACGTCGTCACAGCTCCTCGTCAGTACTGATCAGGCGGGTGCCGACCTTCCCGCAGGCGCTCCGCGGTATTCGCTTCTGGTCGCCAACGGGAACGATGAAGTGCTCGCCGCACAGAAACTGCGATACCGGGTTTTCGCCGAGGAGATGGGGGCGGAACTGCATTCCCCGGAGCCCGGCCGGGACGTCGACTACTTCGACGAATTCTGCGACCACCTCGTCGTCCGCGACGACAACACCGGCGAGATCGTCGGCTGCTATCGCATGCTTCCGCCGGAGCGCGCCGCGCAGGCTGGAAAGCTTTATTCGGACAGCGAATTCGACCTGACGACGCTCGCCGCCCTGCGGCCGTCCTTGGTCGAGACCGGACGGTCTTGCGTCCACCCCGACCACCGCAGCGGTGCCGTCGTGAGCCTGGTGTGGGCCGGGATCGCGCGCTACATGCTCCTTTCCGGACACCGCTATCTCGCCGGATGCGCTTCGGTCCCGATCAACGACGGCGGCAGCTATGCCGCGGGCGTCTGGGATGTCTTGCGCACCAAGCATCACGCCGACGACTCGTTGCGCGTCTCGCCGTTGACGCCCTGGGAACCGGGCGCGATCCCACGTCCCGACCGGGCCATGCTTCCGCCGCTCATCAAGGGCTACGTGCGGCTCGGTGCCAAAGTGTGCGGCCCGCCGGCTCTCGACGCCGACTTCGGGGTCGCGGACTTTTTCGTCCTTCTTGATCTGCAGCAGGTCGACGAGCGGTACTTGAAGTTCTTCCTCGGGGCGCAAGGATGAGCCACGCATGGATGCCGACGTCACCCTGCGGTGACGGTTGCCTCACCGAGGGCGCACCGACGGTCGGTCTGCCTCGACGGAGTTTGCGTTTCCTCGCGGCGGTTTCAGTGGTCTTCGCGGCGCTGCTTCTCGCGCCGGCGTTGCTGGTGATCCGCGGCCGGAGCCGGGAACGCTTGGTGCGCCGGATCTTCCGGGCAGTGCTGAGGGCGTTCGGCGTGCGGATGTCCGTAGTCGGCGGCGCGGACTTCCTCGCCGCTCCCGCGGGTCGAGGTGCGCTCGTGGTGAACAACCACATCTCGTGGCTGGACATCATCGCGATCAACGCGCTGCGCCCGATGCGCGCCCTCGCGAAGATCGAGATCGCCTCCTGGCCGATCCTAGGGACGCTTGTCCGTCGCGGCGGCAGCATTTTCCTGGACCGCAACCGTTTGCGCGCTCTGCCGGACACCATGTCCGAACTTGCCGACAGCCTCCGCGCGGGCGCGCTCGTCAACGTGACCCCCGAGGGCACCACCTGGTGCGGCCTGGCCTCCGGCCGCTTCACGACGGCCACCTTCCAAGCCGCGATCGACGGCGGTGTTCCGGTCCGGCCGATCGCCCTCCGCTACCGCCTCGCCGATGGCCGCGAAACCAGTCAGCCGGCGTTCATCGGACCGGAGTCGCTCATCGCGTCTTTACGCCGGGTCGCCGCGCTGCGCGGCCTGGTGCTGGAAGTGCATGTGTGCCCGGAGATCGCTCCCGGCCGCGCAGAGGACCGCCGTTCGCTGGCCGCCCTTGCCGAAGCGGCTGTCCACTCGGCCCTCGGCACAGTCCGCATCCCGCCGCAGCGTCGTCGCCGGGTTCTCGTCGGCCGCCCTGCGGATTCCCAGCCGGTTGCGCACTGACGAACCCCCTGGTCACGGGGCCGCGGAGGGGAGTTGCCGTTTTTTGGCGACACCTTCTCCGCGGCTCCCAGCCCAGCCGCGGTTAGCCTTTCGGCTGACAGTGGACCAGCCCATTTCGCCACTCAACGGCGACAGCCGCCCGACTCGCCTCACCGCCGGATGGCTACCCGCTCGTCGCCTGTAACCGCCACCTCGCCATCCGCCACTCGCCTCCCAGCGGCGAATCACTCAGGTCGGCGCGCCTAATTTCCGCGACTCGCATCTGTCGCCGCTGAATGGCAACAGTCGCGTACCCTCGGCGCGGCTGCCCGCGGTGCTCAGCCTTTTCGCCACTGAGCGGCAACGGCCCACGTGCCGCGGTCGCCGTAAACCGGCAACACCAACCTGCCGAGCCGCGTCGTCCTCAAGCCTAGCCGAGGATCATGGTCAAGAAATGGCAAGAGTCAGCTTCCCGCCGGGGTGCCCGTTCCGGCTCTCCTCCTGCGCAGCTGCTGCTTCCTCCAAGGGGAATGTCTTGCCCTGCGCAATCCGCAGCCCGTTGTGTACATATCCGAGGATCTCGTTCAGGACCTCTTGTGTCTGTCCGTCCTGGCCACCAGACGAAAACGGCACTCCGAGTTCGAAAGCCGCACCGTCGGCAATGGTCACGATGCGATCCTTCGCCCCTCGGAGCTCGATCGATTCCGGCAAAACGCCATGGCCGGACGCGTCGAACACCGCATCGACCGGTCGGTCCGCCACTGCACGGACCCGCTCCAGCCACCCGTCGCCGTAACGCACCGGAATCGCGCCCAGCGCTTTCACCTCATCGAGATTGTGCTGTCCAGCCGTCCCGATTACGGTCGCGCCCAATGCGACCGCGATCTGTGTCGCGAAACGACCGACAGCGCCGCTCGCTCCGTGGACAACCAACAGTTCGCCAGCTTTGACGTCGAGCAGCCGCAACACGCGCAACGCAGTTTCGCCAGCAACCGGCAACGCAGCCGCGTCTTCCCAGGAGAGGCCGACAGGCTTGCGAACGATCGCACCGCCGAGCGCGTACTCCGCGTATCCGCCGGTCGCCGACCAGCCGAACACCTCATCTCCGACGCCGAATTCAGCACCGTCGCCCACCGCGTCGACCACTCCGGCGATCTCCAACCCCGGAATCTGCGGAGTTTTGAGCGCCGCACCGCCAGCCATCGCCCCCGAACGAATCTTCCAGTCGATCGGGTTGATCCCCGCGCGCCGGACCGCGACCCGGACCTGGCCCGGGCCAGGCTCCGGCGTCGGAACCTCGTTCAGTTGCAGCACTTCGGGCCCGCCGTACTCGGCGAAAGTGATGGCTCGCATCTCGGTTCGCACTCTCCTTCGGTCGCCGTACGTCCTACTTAAAGCCAGCCAGCATCCGGCGCATTCCGAACCGCACGCTCGATTCGCCAGTCAACGGCAAAATCCGGGCTCTGTCGCGCTCGACCACCAGCCCTGAGCCTGATCCATCGTTCTAGGCGACTGCAGCGACGTCGCCAGTTACCCGGCGTCATCAACTTCCTGTGCCGAGCGCCCCTCGCTCGGCCCGCCGCCGCATCCACGGGCTAACGCCAACCTGAGGCAACGATCCACCCTGGATGCGATCCGCCCCACTGTTCGCCCCTGAAGACCTACGGGTGGCTTGACCTCCAGAGCGCTGGAGGTTGCAAGCTTCCGATCATGAGCCAGGCCGTCGAAGCGCAGCCTCGAAAAAGTGTCCTCTGGAGTCGCGAACACCGCCTTGTCACCGTCGGGCTGTTGCTTGTGGTCACGCTGGTGGCCTTTGAAAACATGGGCGTCGCCACCGCGATGCCGACGCTGGTCGCCGAACTTCATGGTCTTGCGCTCTACTCGTGGCCGTTTACCACGTTCCTGGTGGCGAGCGTCGTCGCGACCGTCTTGTCCGGACGGCTAGGCGACCGTCGAGGTCCGGCACCAGCACTGCTAGTGGGGCCGGCGCTGTTTGCGGCAGGACTAGCTGTCGCAGGCATCGCCACGACGATGCCGATGCTCCTGGTCGGCCGAGCCCTGCAGGGCTTCGGCTCGGGATTTCTGCTGGTGTCCGTCTCGCTGCTGATCGCCCTGACGTTCACCGACCGCGAACGCCCCGTCATCTACGCGGCGAACGCGGCCGCTTGGGTCCTCCCCGCGGTCATCGGGCCATCCGTCGCCGGCGTGGTGACCGTGACGGTGGGCTGGCGATGGGTCTTCCTCGGCCTGCTTCCGCTGGTCGGGATCGGAATTGCTCTGCTCTACAAGATCACTCGCCGCTTGCCTGCCCATGTGCCGCTGCCAGCCGGACGTCGCGCGGGCGTCATCGCCGCCGTCGTCGCCGCGCTCGGCGTCGCCGCCCTGAGCTGGGCCGCCCAACACCCATCGCCTGCCGCAATCGCATACGGAACTCTGGGTCTTGTCGCGCTAGCCGTCGCACTGCGCAAACTCCTGCCTGCCGGAACGATGACCTTTCGCCCCGGACTGCCCACGGTGGTTGCCTCCCGAGCCCTGATCGCTGGCGCATACGCGGGCATGGAGGCGTACCTCCCGCTGACCATGACCGCCGTTCACGGCTACAGCCCTGCACTCGCTGGTCTGCCGCTCACCATCACCGCTCTCGGCTGGTCCGCCGCATCTGCCCTCCAAGGCCGGTTCCTCGACTGGTCCCGCGAGGCATCGCTGCGTACTGGCTTCGCACTCGTCGCGATCGGCCTGGTCGGCTTCGGCTTTGTCGCCCAACCGTGGTTCCCAGCCTGGGTGGCCTTCGCTGTTTGCGCGGTCGGCGGCGCCGGGATGGGAATCGCGATGCCCGCCATCTCAGTTCTCCTGCTGCGTTACTCCCCGGAAGGAGAGCGCGGCTTCAACACCTCCGCGATGCAGCTCGCCGACTGGGTCGGATCAGCGCTGCTCATCGGGCTCGGCGGGGTACTCCTGGCCGCCGTCGCGTCCGCCGCCCAGCCGTCCTCCGCGATGGGACTGCTCAGTATCGCCCTCGTCCTGCTGGCGCTGCTCGGCGTCCAACTCACGAGCAGGTGGCCGAAACAGGTGTGACGTGCCACTCCGCGGCCCGGGGCGAGCTTCGTCACAGGCCGCATCGGTCTACCCTGATAGAGCGATGACCTATCTCGACCATGCGGCAACGACTCCGATGCTGCCCGAAGCCATTGCGGCGATGACTGAGGCTTTGTCCACCGTGGGCAACGCCTCCGCGTTGCATTCTTCGGGCCGTCGTGCTCGGCGGGCCGTCGAGGAAGCGCGCGAAGTGATCGCCGCCGCTCTGGGCGCGCGGCCCTCGGAGATTATCTTCACCGGCGGCGGTACGGAGAGTGACAACCTCGCGGTCAAGGGCATCTTCTGGGCTCGCCACGGCGAGGACTCGGCTCGGCGGCGCATCCTTTGCAGCACGGTCGAGCATCACGCGGTCCTCGACACTGTCGAGTGGCTGGAGCAGCACTCCGACGCCGAGATCACCTGGCTCGAAGTCGACGACCAGGGCCGGGTCTCGCCGGAAACGCTCCGCGCGGCGATTGAATCGGCACCGGAGACTGTCGCCCTGGCAACGGTGATGTGGGCGAACAACGAGGTCGGCACGGTCAATCCGGTCGCCGCCCTCGCCGCGGTCTGCAACGAGTACGGCATCCCCCTGCACACCGACGCCGTCCAGGCGGTCGGTGCAATTCCGGTCGACTTCACCGCATCCGGCGCAGCCGCACTCACGCTGACCGGTCACAAGCTTGGCGGCCCGTACGGCGTCGGTGCGCTTCTTCTCGACAGGGATACGTCATGCGTGCCGGTACTCCATGGCGGTGGCCAGGAACGCAGCGTTCGTTCGGGCACTCTCGACGTCCCGGCGATTGCTGGCTTCGCTGCTGCTGTCCAAGCGGCGATCAGCAGCCGCGCGGAGTACGCCGACCGAGTTGAGAAGCTGCGCGACGAACTCGTCGCCGCGGTCTTGCGGGAGGTCCCGGACGCGATTCTTAATGGTCGCGACGGCGAGCGTTTGCCGAGCCACGCTCACTTCACCTTCCCCGGCTGCGCGGGCGACAGCCTGCTCATGCTTTTGGACGCCAAGGGCATCGAGTGCTCCACCGGCTCGGCGTGCACCGCAGGTGTCGCGCAGCCAAGCCACGTCCTCCTGGCAATGGGGGCAGACGCCGCCGCGGCTCGCGGTTCGCTCCGATTCTCGCTTGGCCACACGTCGACCCTGGACGACGTGCACACGCTGGCGCGCGAGATCGGTGGCGTCGTCATCCGTGCCCGACAGGCCGGCCTCGTCGGCATGCGCAAGCAGACCCAGAAGCAAGAGGTGTAAAGCAATGCGGGTACTGGCCGCAATGAGCGGAGGAGTCGACTCGGCCGTCGCCGCCGCGCGTGCAGTGGACGCCGGCCACGACGTCGTCGGAGTGCACCTGGCGCTTTCAGCTCAACCCGGCACGCTGCGGACAGGTTCCCGCGGCTGCTGCACCATCGAAGATTCACACGACGCCCGCCGGGCCGCGGATATCCTCGGTATCCCGTTCTACATCTGGGATTTCGCGGAGCGCTTCACCGAAGAGGTCGTTGAGACGTTTGTCGGCGAGTACGCCGCCGGCCGTACGCCCAATCCTTGCGTGACTTGCAACGAGAAGATCAAGTTCGAGGCGCTGCTTGAGAAGGCGCTCGCTCTTGGCTTCGATGCTGTCGCGACCGGTCACTATGCGCGCCTGGCGACCGTTGACGGCGAATTGGAACTTCGCCGGAGCGCGGACGAAGGCAAGGACCAGTCGTACGTACTGGCTTCACTGCAGCCAGAGCAGTTGCGTCATGCGATGTTTCCGCTGGGCGGCTCCTGGAAGTCGGATGTGCGTGCCGAGGCGGAGCAGCGCGGGCTTTCCGTCGCGCGGAAGCCGGACAGCCACGACATCTGCTTCATCCCGGATGGCGACACCAAGAAGTTCTTGGAGAAGCGACTCGGCGAACGTCCTGGCGAACTCGTCGATGCAGAGACCGGTGCGGTGCTTGGGCATCACACTGGCGTGCACGGGTTCACCGTCGGCCAGCGGAAGGGCCTCGGCATCGATGCGCCGGCCGCTGATGGGCGACCGCGGTATGTCCTTTCGCTCGAACCTGTTTCGGGCACGGTGAAGGTCGGTTCGTCGGCAGACCTCGGTGTCCACGCCATCGACGCGGACCGCCCGATCTGGCCGAGCGGACGAGCATTGGACGGGCCGACCGAATGCACCGTCCAGGTTCGCGCGCACGGAGGCATCGCCGATGCGGTCGCCGAAGTGGATGAAGACGGACAAGTCTCCATCCAACTGCGGGAGCCACTGCGCGGTGTGGCACCTGGCCAGGTCGTTGTCCTTTATCGGCAAGACGACCAGGCCGGCGACCTTGTGCTCGGGAGTGCCAATATCTCTGGCACGCGCTGATCTCCCTACGCGCCTAGGCGTTCCTCCTCAGGTTGCTCCGGCGTGGGCTGTGGATCGTGCAGTGGCGGAGGCGCGCTTTCAGCCGTCTCGCCCGTCGGAGTCGTGACGATCAGCTTCCCGTCCTGCATGACCTCATAGCTCCAGTCGGCTCGATTCTTGAGACGACGGTGACGTAGGCAGTAGCTCAAAGTCGAGTCTGCGTCCGCGGAATCGGGGCCGGTCGGCTCCGTGAGGCAGTTGTGTGCGGGCCGCGGGCAGCCGGGCTGTCGGCACTCACGGTCGCGGACCCGCACGAACTCCTCGACATCGATGTTCGGCCGATACCGGAACTTGCCGACCTCGATCACTTGCCCGGTCAGCGGGTCAGTGATGACCCGGCGGACGATCGTGTCGGGACCAGTCGCGATGTGGCGCGCGAGTTCGGCGGGGATATGACCGTGGCCGGCCAGCTCAGCGGGATTCTCGTTGAGGCCTAGATATGTCTTCAGATCGACGTAGAGGTACACCTCGGTCTGCTCGGGAACGCCGCCCTTGCCGCTGAGCAGCAGATCGATCGCGACGTCAGCGCGCAGCTGGTCGAGGGTTCGCTTTTCGTCGCCCGTCTTGAGCGACCGAGCGATCTTGTCGACGCGGAGGTAGGCCGCTGCAGCTTTGTCCGTCGAGGCGTTGTCGATGGAGAACCGCGAGATTCCTTCGCTCTGGTGCTGCAGGATGACGCGACGCTCAGCTTTCCGCTGAGACAGTCGGTTCATCACCCCGTCAGGGTCGATTTTCGTTGCGACGTATGCAGTCGCCTTGCGGACTTGGGTCGGGTTCTTGTCTTCCAGCCGGTGTTCGAGCAGGTAGTCGACCATCCGCGCGTGGTGGTCGGACAGCTGGCTGGTGCCGTCCGTGACTTTCATGGCGCGATAGAGATCGAACTTGCCCTGGTCCATCAGCCGGAAAGTTCGAGGCAGACGGTGGGCCAGAGCTTCGGCCGCGTGGATCATCGCTCCGGCTCGGGTATCGGTGATATGCAAGGCAATCGCGAGCTCGCACGCCAGTTCGTGCGGGTCTGATCTTCGTCTTCGCATGCCCGCCATGCAATGCAACTGCAACGCCTGCAAGCGGGCGATCTGCCGGTTCGCATCCTTTACTGCCGCTATCAACTGGTCTGGCTGCAAGCGATCGAAAAGGCTGAGGTTCGCGTGCATGGTGCGGAGCAGGAAGGCGAGGTCTGCGGTTTCGGTGGTGGTGTTGGTCTGGCCGACGTGATCCGCCGGCGCGGTCGACTTGCTCATGATCGTCACGATACGCATTTATTCGAGCACAGTCAGCTAAATTGCACGAGGGGACCCCTCGTGCAATCGCTTGGCTTCCGGGTGGCAACTCTGGCACGGTGAAGGCAGGGCTATCGAGCGTGCGGACGGTTGAAGCTGCGGGAGGGAGTGATCAGAGATGCAGCTTGAAACCCGTGTGACTCGCGACGAAGCCCAATCGTTCGTAGAAGCGGTGCGCTGCCGTCCTCGTTGTGTCCGAGGTGAGCTGGACCAGGTTGCAGCCGCGTCGTCGTGATTCGTCGATGGCCCACTGCACGAGTTGTGCGCCCATGCCCGAGCTGCGGTGATCGCGGTGCACACGCACGGCTTCGATTTGCCCGCGAAGTGCTCCGCGCCGCGCGAGACCGGGGATGATCGTCAGCTGAAGTGTGGCTACCGGTCGGTCGTTTGACGTTGCGACGACCAGTAGCTGATTTGGGTCTGCATCAATGGTTTTGAAAGCCTGCAGGTAGGGCTCCAGGTCGGCTGGCGAGTCGCGGGTTGCTCCCAGTTGGTCGTCCGCAAGCATCTGGACGATCGCTTCGACATCGTCGGCTCGAGCTCGTCTCACAGTGATAGGAGGCACGGTAGTTCAGTATTCCATTGGGCGATCGCTGGACGGTCGACCGCTACGTGGTCTTGTAGCGGCGAATGCCGTCGACTTCTTCGGCTGCGAGTTTGTTCTGTGAGACCAGCAGATCCAGGTGTGCGCCGGTTTCCAGGACGGCGAGCATCTGATTGAAGGCGTCCATTTCGGACAGTTTGCGGCCGCGGCGGGTCCAGCCGAGGCGGTTGGCGGCTTCGAAAGCGGTGCTTGCCCCTGCTTCGATCTGGGCCGCCATCGTGTCGAGACGTTGCCGGTGGTGTTCGAGAAGTTCGTCGACGCGGGCATGCACGCTGTCGGTGACTGGGCCATGAGCCGGCAGCATTCGCCGGTCCGGCATGCCTCGAACCAGACGGAGAGAGTCGAGATAGTCGTTCAGCGGCAACTCGGCCGGAACCGGCTGGAAGCCGATCGACGGAGTGATGTGCGGGAGCACGTGGTCGCCGGAGAACAACAGGTTTGCTGCGCCGTCGACGAAAACCACATGTCCGTTGGTGTGCCCTGGGGTGTGGACCACGTCGAACTCACGGTCGGGCAGCACCGCTCGCCGGCCGGGTGTCAGCCATTCGTCCGGCTCTTCCCAAAGATTTGCCTCGGTGTGGCGAGGTTCCGAACCGAACAGCTTGCTGAGCGCGGTGATGACCTCTTGCCCGTCGCTGAGGCGAAGGAGATCGAGTTGGGCTTGCATGGGGAACTGGTTCGGGTTGGCGCTCGCGTCCAGTGAAGGCTGCTCGAGCTTGCCTAGGGCGATCCGGTTGCCGAACTCCCGCCGAAGCGCGACTGCCTGTGTGTAATGGTCGCGGTGGACGTGGGTGATGAGGAACTCGCGGACGTCGCCGAGTTCGGCGTCGATCGCCTTGAGCGCGTCGGCTAGCAACTGGCGTGATTCGGTGAGGGCCCATCCCGAGTCGACGAGCACGAGGTTCGCGCCGTCGGTGACGGCGTAGACGTTGACCGCGCGCAGGGCGTCGTTCGGAAGCGGCAAGGGGATCCGGTAGACGCCCGCGGCCACTTCGTAGACCCCGGGATCGGCCCAGTTCGAGTAACTGCCTTCGGGCAACGGCTCCACGGCGACCTCCGTCCAGGCGGGACCTCGGCGTCCCGGACTTTCCTTACATTGGGCCGTATTCCGGTCGCTGTCCACCTGGCGGGGCTGAGACACCGGTCACGTGATCAGCCGGATGGTGCGGTGAGCGCGAGGTCGATAGTCAACGTTGTCGCGATGAGCATGCTGGCCAGCGGCTCGGGGACCTGCTGCGGGATCTCTACGAGACAGGCGTTGCCGCTGAGCGGCGAAAGCTCCGGCGATGGAACTCCGACTTGGGCGACCTCTGCGCCGGCCGGGTCCTCGACCGTGACTTCCCAGCGTTGCCGGCCAGTGGCGATGACGGTGGCGATCGTCTTGCTTTCGGCGCGAAGCGTGAAACGGACGCGGCCTGCGTCGGCCGGGATGATTTCGCCGATTGGAGTTCCGTCCGCGCGTGTGACCACGAAGCGGGCCAACTGGTCCTTCGCGGGTTTCTCGACCTTGAGGACAGTGCTCTGGTTCGCGTCGCGGACCTCGAACCTGCGGCCGATGTGCTGGCCGGATTTCCACAGATGCTGAATGACTCTGCGCAGAAAACTGGGCGTCGTGACGGCCACGTCGCCAATGTGGAGGCCGTGGCGGTCGAACACGCCGTACTCCTGGCCGACGGTGGTCGGCTTCGCCTCCCGGCTGACGTAAAGGACCGGCTCGGTGAAGAGAGTGCGCTCAAAGGAGCGACTTGAAGCCCGGCGGCCCGGTGCGCCGGGCATGTTGCCCCGCCGCGGCTCCCGGGCGGATGCGTCACCGGGTGTTTTGCCGGGCGGTGGCGGGGCGGAGCTGGTCATGACGATCCAGACTAACGCGGTGACCGCGAATTCGGTGCAGGCAAAGGGATATGCGGCGAATGTCCGGCTATTGCCGCGCGGCTGGGTGAAGCTTGTCCACAGGGGCGGTGCGGACGGCACCCGCACGTTCCGCGACAATCCGGCCTGTGACTGAACGACCTTGGCCCGCGGGCGCGGCAACGGGAATCGGGTCTATGCCGGGGACCGATCCCGTCGAGGCCGCTGCCGTGGTGTTCGGAGAGCTTCCCGGCTTCCCGTATGTGCCCGAATTGCCGGCTCGTGGCGTCGGTGCCGACCTGGTCGGCCGGACCGCGGCGTTGCTCGTCGACCTGGCGATCGAGGTTGTGCCCAGCGGTTACCGCGTGGCCGGGAGGCCCGGTCACGAGCATCGTCGCGGGCGTGACCTGCTCCAGTGGGACCTCGACGCCGTCCAAGCCGCCCGCGAGAACGCTGGCGCGCCGGCCGTTCTCAAGACCCAGATCGCCGGGCCGTGGACGCTCGGCGCGGGGATCGAGCTTGCCCGCGGACACCGGGTGCTCACTGACCGCGGGGCGTTGCGGGACTTCACCGCGTCACTCCTCGACGGGCTTGCCCAGCATGTCGCGGAGCTGACCGCGAGGACTGACGCACCGGTGGTCGTGCAGCTCGACGAGCCGTCGTTGCCTGCTGTTCTTGCCGGAAAACTGTCAACTCCGTCGGGGTACGGCAATGTGCCGGCGGTGCCCGAGCCTGAGGTTCGGGAGCTGCTTGCGACGACGATCGAACGGATCGGCGCGTTGACTGGGCAGCCGGTCATCGTCCACTGCTGCGCTCCGCGGCCGCCGATCGCGCTCCTCCGTGCCGCGGGTGCCGGGGCCATCGCGTTCGACGTCAGCCTGCTTGCCGGGGCGTCTGCCGAGCTCCTGGACGAGATCGGCGAGGCTTGGGACAGCGGTATCTCGTTCTTCTTGGGCCTCGTACCGGCTACGGACCCGGTGACGGCTCCGGGCCTGAAAGACCTCGCTTCGCCGGCGCTCAAGCTCGTGGACCGGCTGGGGTTCAACCGTTCAATCCTGGCCGAGCGTGCGGTTCCGACGCCGGCGTGCGGGCTGGCCGGTGCCACGAACGAGTGGATGCGCCGTGCGCTCGCTCTTAGTAGCGACCTGGGCAAAGGGTTCGTGGAGCCACCCGAGAACTGGTGATTTCGCGGACGCGCCGCTGCCGTGACGCGTACCGCGGCTGGCGAAGAGAAACAATCGGGGGAATTCCGAATCATGCGTTTGTTCCGTCGTCGCCGCTCGGAAGCCGACACCGAGGCCGCGCCGCCAGATCCCCGTACGCCATGGCCTGAGCAGCAGGTGCCGTCCGACGCCGTCGCTGCGGCGGCTGCGTTCTGGGAAGGGTGGTACGACCTCCTGCCCGAAGTCAGCGCTGCGCTGGGCGAAGGCGAGCCGCATCGGGTCGAGCACGATCTGTGCGTGCTGGTCGAGGCGCTGCACCCGCGGCTGCACTTCTCGCTCGAACGCGGCCGGACCGCCATCTACGCGTTGGTCGTGAGCGGGCAGGAAGACCCGGAGCTGCGCCCGTACACCGACGCGTGGAAAGCGGCTGGACCGCCGGACGACGCGATCTGGGAGTACCACGATTCGGTGCCTCCGGTCCCGGACCCGACAGAGGTGACGGTGAACCTGGGCGAGCATCGGATCTCGCTGGCCGATGTCCGGGTTGTCGCGCAGGTGGACGATGGCGTGGTCGACGTCGCAGTCCATCATCCGGCGTTCGCGGAGCTGGACGAGGCTGCCCGCACCACGATGACGTTCCTGCCGCTCGACGCGACGTTAGGCGAGCGTCTGGCCGCCGAGAGGCTCCGCCGGGTCGAGACCGCCGAGGCGGTGCCGGAGGGCACGATCGATCTGCTGGAGTTCCGGGAGCTGGTCCGCGGACTGACGGAGCGACCGGACGAAAGTGTCGGTGCCTCCGGCTAGGCTCACCACCTGTGAGCAGCACCGACCTTCCCCAAGACCAGGCGGCCGTGGAGGCCGCCCAGGACGTGACCGACGTACCGGCCGACGTGCGCGAGCGGCACGGCGCGCTCGCCGAGGAGATCCGCGGCCATCAGTTCCGGTACTACGTGCTGGATTCGCCGATCGTCTCCGACGGCCAGTTCGACGCGCTCCTC
Organism: Amycolatopsis sp. La24; assembly: GCF_029087445.1. Classification (NCBI taxonomy): domain Bacteria; kingdom Bacillati; phylum Actinomycetota; class Actinomycetes; order Pseudonocardiales; family Pseudonocardiaceae; genus Amycolatopsis; species Amycolatopsis sp. La24. The sequence continues at coordinate 44,952 of NZ_JARACH010000019.1, read as the reverse complement.
AGCGATCTCCAGGAGATCGAGGACGAGTACCCGGCGCTGGTCACGCCGGATTCGCCGACCCAGAACGTCGGCGGCACGTTCTCCACCGAGTTCGTCGCGCACGACCACCTCGAGCGCATGCTGAGCCTGGACAACGTGTTCGACACCGAGGAGTTCCTCACCTGGGTCGAACGGGTCGAGAAGGAAATCGGGTCCACGGAGTACTTGGCCGAGCTGAAGATCGACGGGCTCGCCATCAACCTGCTCTACGAAAACGGCAAGCTCACCAGGGGCCTTACCCGCGGCGACGGGCGTACGGGCGAGGACGTCACGCTCAACATCCGCACCCTCGACCAGGTACCGGACCAGCTCACCGGCACCGACGAGTTCCCAGTGCCGAAGCTCGTCGAGGTGCGCGGCGAGGTCTACTTCCGCGTCGAGGACTTCCTTGAGCTGAACGCGAAGATGGTCGAGGCGGGCAAGTTGCCGTACGCGAATCCGCGCAACACCGCTGCCGGGTCGCTGCGGCAGAAGGACCCGAAAATCACCAGGGAGCGCCGGCTACGGCTGATCTGCCACGGTCTCGGCAAGCGCGATGGTTTCGAGCCGGTGACGCAGTCGCATGCTTACGACGCGTTGGCGGCGTGGGGGTTGCCGGTGTCGCCGCACACGCGAGTGCTGCGGACCGGCAAGGAGCTCACCGATCACATCGCCTATTGGGGTGAACATCGGCACGACGCCGAGCACGAGATCGACGGCGTGGTGATCAAGGTCGATCAGGTCGCTTTGCAGCGCCGGCTCGGCACCACGTCGCGTGCGCCGCGGTGGGCGATCGCGTACAAGTATCCGCCGGAAGAGGCGATCACGACGTTGCTCGACATCCAGGTCGGCGTCGGGCGCACAGGGCGGGTCACCCCGTTCGCCGTAACCGAGCCTGTGAAGGTCGCGGGCTCGACGGTCGCGCGGGCGACGCTGCACAACCAAGAAGAGGTCAAGCGCAAGGGCGTGCTGATCGGCGACCGGATCGTGATCCGCAAGGCCGGCGACGTGATTCCCGAGGTGCTCGGTCCCGTCGTCGACGCGCGGACCGGCGACGAGCGCGAATTCGTCATGCCCACCGAATGCCCGGAATGCGGCACGGAACTCGCCTATCAAAAGGAAGGCGACAAGGACATCCGGTGCCCGAACACCCGGTTCTGTCCTGCGCAGCTGCGGGAACGGCTGTTCCATCTCGCCGGTCGCGGTGCGTTCGACATCGAGGTGCTCGGGTACGAGGCGGCGGTTGCGCTGCTCGACGCCAGGGTGGTCGCTGACGAGGGCGACGTATTCGACCTCACCGAGGAGGCGCTCGCCGAGGTGGAGTTGTTCCGCACCAAGGCAGGCGACCTGTCGGTGAACGCGCGGAAGCTTCTGGCGAACCTCGATTCGGCGAAGGACCGTCCGCTGTGGAAAGTGATCGTCGCGCTGTCGATCCGGCATGTCGGGCCGACCGCGGCGCAGGCGCTCGCGCGCGAATTCGGTTCGTTGCAACGGATCGAGGACGCGAGCGAGGAGGAACTCGCGGACGTCGACGGCGTCGGCCCGACCATCGCGCACGCCGTGCAGGAATGGTTCGAGGTCGACTGGCACCGGGAAATCGTCGAAAAATGGCGACGGGCCGGGGTTCGGATGGAGGAAGAGCGCGACGAGTCCATCCCGCGGAATCTCGAGGGCCTGTCGATCGTGGTGACCGGTTCGCTGGACGGGTTTTCCCGTGACGAAGCGAAGGAAGTCATCATGGCGCGCGGCGGCAAAGCTGCGGGATCGGTGTCGAAGAAGACGGCGTTCGTTGTGGTGGGCGAAGCTCCGGGGGCGAAGTACGACAAGGCTGTGCAGTTGAAGGTGCCGGTGCTGGACGAGAACGGGTTCCGCGCGTTGCTGGAGCGCGGCCCGGAGGCGGCTGCGGAACTGGCGCTCGACACCGGTTCGGACGAGGAAGCTGAGGGCGGCGATGAGTGAGGTGGAGATCCGTCCGGCGCGGCCGGAGGAGTTTGAGGCGCTCGGCGAGGTGACCGTCGAGGCTTACCGGATCGAGGGATTCTTCGACACGGACGCGGCGTACGAGGCGAAACTCCGTGACGTGTCGGGGCGAGCGGAGCACGCCGAGCTGCTGGTCGCGGTAGATCCGGACGGAGAGGTCTTGGGCTCGGTCGCGATCGTTCAGCCCGGGAGCAAGCTGTCCGAGATTTCCCAGCCGGGTGAGCTGGAGTTCCGCATGCTGGCGGTCGCGGAGGCGGCGCGCGGGCGAGGGGTCGGGGAGGCGCTCACCCAGGCGGTGCTGACCCGTGGCCGGGAACTCGGCGTCGACCGGGTCGTGCTGAGCAGCCTCGACGTGATGCGGAAGGCGCACCGGCTCTACGAGCGGCTTGGGTTCCGGCGCTTGCCCGCGCGGGACTGGCATCCGCATCCGGGGGTCAACCTGATCGCCTACGAATACGGCTTCTGACCGCTCGTTCTCGCTGGTCAGGGACTTTTGCCGTTTTTTGGCGAAAGCGTTGGACGGGGTTCGCCGCCGGTTTTCGCCGTTGAGTGGCGACGGTTTGGCGAACCCCGCCTGGGCTTCCGTCGGGTACTGGTGAGCGCTTTGGCGGACCTGGCGGTGGGCGTCGGTCGGGCGGAAGTGGTCGAGGCTGTCGCTGGCGGACGGCTGTGCGTCGGCGCGTCTGTTTGGCGAGCTTCGACTGGGTACGGGTTGTAACGTCTGGATGTCTGGCTTCGACTCAAGCTGTCACGCGTGAAGTACCGACTCGTACCGAGGAAGCGTGAGCATGGCGAAATTCGTTCAAGCCGCAGTACCGGTCGTTGGCGTTGCCGCGTTTCTTGCTGTTGCGTGCAACGCGGCACCACAACCTGGTGGCACCTCGACGACGACAGTCACGAGCGAGACTGTGACCGCGACGGCGACCCAGTCCGCGACGGCAACCGTGAGCGCACCGGTCAGCACTGCGCAGCCGGCGACGATCAAAGTCCCTGACGTGTCCGGGATGAATCATCAGGACGCGCAGGACGCCATGCAGGCGGCTGGGCTGTACAACCTGCGCGAGGTCGATTCGTCCGGGAAGAAACGGATGATGATCATCGACCGGAACTGGTGCCAGACCGGGCAGGATCCCAAGCCCGGGACCGTGGTTTCCGCTGGCACAGTCGTCACCCTCTATGCCGACAAGTGCTGATCGCCGCAGCCAGGGGAGTCGGTAGGCGTTTCACCTTCATGAGGGAGATTGTCTGCACTTGAGGACGGCCGACGGCGGCTGAACTACAGTGCGACGAGGGGCCGAGTCGGGCTCGAATTTGTGCTGGCTACGACCTTTTACCGGCCGATTCGCCGATTATCGGCAACCAAGATCCGCCAGACGCTCCGCTCGGCCACCACCTTCAGGACACCTGACCCAAATCTCGGGTCACCCGTCCAGGACCACCGCGACGATCCCGGCGAAGTGCGCCAGCCGGGCGACCTCCGCAGCACGGAAGTTGGGCCCGCCCGGTCGCGCGACGAGCATCGCCTTCCCCGGCTTGCCCAGCGGAGTGGCGGCCAGTTCGGTGCCGAGCTCCTTCCACGTCTCCGGGACCCACGAATCCTCGCCGTCCAAGACGGTCGCACGTTCCAGCGGCAGCCACGGCAAGTCCGTGAACGGGTTCTCTGGCGCCGCGCTCGACGAAGCCAAGCGGCGAGGTCCCGATTCCGCGTGCTCGACGATCACCGCCCACCCGGCGCGGATGATCTTCGGCACACCTTCGGCGAGCAAATCCAGCCCGGCCTTCGGCTGTGCGGCGATCTCCTCGACCAGTTCGAGCTCGCGATGGGTGTCGAGGATGCCCGCGTACGGCCGCACCGCGTCGACCTCGACGCCTTCCACGCTCTCGGCCGCGGTGATCAGCGCGTCCGGGAGCCTGCCCGACGGGAGTTCGACCACCAGGTCGTCGATCGCGAGGCCGCCGCCGCGTTCCACCACGTCCACGCTCAGGATGTCGGCCCCGACCGTGCCGAGCGCGGTCGCGACCGCGCCGAGGGTGCCGGGGGAGTCCGGTAGCTGGACCCGGATCAGGAACGACACCACGCGCCCCTCTCGCCTCAGGCGTCCCAGCCCTGTCGTGGGACGCGCTTGCCGGGCGCCGATTGTGACAGACCGGGTACCCGCGGGGGCCCGCTGTCCGGCAAGCGGGACGCCCTGCCCGGCGCCCGCGGCCCGATAACCCGGTCGAACCGTCCGACGCCGTCACCATAGACTTGCAGCTTCCGAGAGCACCCGCACAGCACACCCCGGGAGTCACCCGCGTGCCCAACATTTCCCGAGACGAGGTCGCACACCTCGCGAGGCTGGCCAGGCTGGCCGTGACCGACGACGAGCTGGACGTTTTCGCCGGCCAGCTCGATCAGATCCTGGACTCGGTCGCGAAGGTCAGCGAAGTCGCCGAGGAAGACGTCCCGCCGACCTCGCACGCCGTGCCGCTGACGAACGTCTTCCGCGAGGACACCGTCCGGCCCAGTCTCGAGCAGCAGGACGCGCTGGCCGCCGCGCCGGCCGCCGAGGACGGCCGGTTCCGGGTGCCGCGGATCCTGGGAGAAGAACAGTGAGCGAACTCGTCAAGCTGACCGCCGCCGAACTGGCGGCGAAGATCCACTCGCGCGAGGTGTCCGCCGTCGAGGTCGCGCAGGCGCACCTGGACCGGATCGCCGCGGTGGACGACCACGTGCACGCGTTCCTGCACGTCGACACGGAAGGCGCGCTCGGCGCGGCCAAGGCCGTCGACGAGCAGCTGGCCGCGGGAGAGCAGCCGGCGTCGCCGCTGGCGGGCGTCCCGCTGGCGCTGAAGGACGTGCTGACCACTAAGGGCGTCCCGACGACCTGCGGGTCCCGCACGCTCGAGGGATGGCTGCCGCCGTACGACGCGACCGTCACGCGCAAGCTGCGCGAAGCGGGCGTCGTGATCCTCGGCAAGACGAACATGGACGAGTTTGCGATGGGCTCCTCCACGGAGAACTCGGCGTACGGCCCGACGCACAACCCGTGGGACCACGCGCGCATCCCGGGTGGTTCGGGCGGTGGCTCCTCTGCGGCGATTTCGGCGTTCGAGGCGGCTCTCGCGATCGGTACGGACACCGGCGGCTCGATCCGCCAGCCCGGCGCTGTCACCGGCACTGTGGGCGTGAAGCCGACGTATGGCGGAGTGTCGCGCTACGGCCTCGTGGCGTTCTCGTCTTCGCTCGACCAGGCCGGGCCGTGCGCGCGTACGGTGCTTGACGCCGCGCTGCTGCACGAAGCGATCGCTGGCTACGACCCGATGGACTCGACGTCCATCAACGCACCGGTGCCGCCGGTTGTCGCCGCGGCGCGCGAAGGCGCGAAGGGCGACCTGTCCGGCGTACGCGTCGGCGTTGTGAAGGAGTTCGGCGGCGACGGCTACCAGGCAGGCGTGCTGCGCTCGTTCCAGGCTGCCGTGGAGCAGCTTCGCGCTCTCGGCGCCGAAGTGGTGGAGGTGTCGTGCCCGCACTTCACGTACGCGCTGCCTGCGTACTACCTGATCGCGCCGAGCGAAGCGTCGTCGAACCTCGCGCGCTTCGACGCGATGCGGTACGGCCTGCGCGTTTCGGACGACGGCGAACACAGCGCCGAAGAAGTGATGTCGCTGACCCGCGAGAAGGGCTTCGGCGCTGAAGTGAAGCGTCGCATCATGCTCGGCACGTACGCGCTTTCGTCGGGCTACTACGACGCGTACTACGGCTCCGCGCAGAAGGTGCGCACGCTCATCACGCGCGACTTCACGCAGGCCTTCGAGAAGGTCGACGTGCTCGTGTCGCCGACGACGCCGACCACGGCGTTCAAGCTCGGCGAGCGCGTGGACGACCCGATGGCGATGTACCTCGCCGACCTGTGCACCATCCCGTCGAACCTCGCGGGCAACGCCGCCATGAGCGTCCCGAGCGGACTGTCCGACGAGGACGGGCTGCCGGTCGGCCTGCAGATCATGGCCCCGGCGCTCGCCGACGACCGGCTGTACCGCGTCGGCGCCGCGTACGAGGCCGCGCGCGACGCCGCTGCCGGCGGCTCGCTCGTGCACCAGGCTCCGGAGCTGGGAGGAACGAAGTGACTGCCGTGGCCGAGTTGATGGACTACGCCGAGGTCATCGAGCGGTTCGACCCCGTACTCGGGCTCGAGGTCCACGTTGAGCTCAGCACGAACACGAAGATGTTCTGCGGCTGCGTCAACGAGTTCGGCGGCGAGCCGAACACCAAGACGTGCCCGACCTGTCTCGGCCTGCCCGGTTCGCTGCCTGCCGTGAACGGCAAGGCGGTCGAGGGCGCGATCCGGATCGGTCTCGCGCTCAACTGCGAGATCGCGGAGTGGTGCCGGTTCGCCCGGAAGAACTACTTCTACCCGGACATGCCGAAGAACTTCCAGACGTCGCAGTACGACGAGCCGATCGCGTTCGACGGCTACCTCGACGTGACGCTGGACGACGGCGAGGTCGTGCGCGTCGAGATCGAGCGCGCGCACATGGAGGAGGACACCGGCAAGTCGCTGCACATCGGCGGCGCGACCGGCCGGATCCACGGCGCCGAGCACTCGCTGCTCGACTACAACCGCGCCGGCGTGCCGCTGATCGAGATCGTCACCAAGCCGATCACCGGCACCGGCGAGCGGGCGCCCGAGGTGGCGCGCGCGTACGTCACCGCGCTGCGCGACCTGCTGCGGGCGCTCGATGTGTCCGACGTCCGCATGGACCAGGGCTCGCTGCGCTGCGACGCGAACGTGTCGCTGATGGCCAAGGACGCGACGGAATTCGGCACGCGCACCGAGACGAAGAACGTCAACTCGCTGCGCAGTGTCGAGCGCGCGGTGCGGTACGAGATGACGCGCCAGGCGGCGATTCTCGCCGAAGGCGGGTCGATCCGGCAGGAGACGCGGCACTTCCAGGAGGCCGACGGCACCACGTCGTCCGGGCGCGCCAAGGAAACTGCGGAGGACTACCGGTACTTCCCGGAGCCTGACCTCGTGCCGATCGCGCCGTCGCGCGAGTGGGTCGAGGAGCTGCGCGCGACGCTGCCGGAGATGCCGTGGGAGCGGCGCAAGCGGATCCAGGAAGAGTGGAAGCTCTCCGACGAAGCGCTGCGCGACCTGCTGAACGTCGGTGCTGTGGACCTCGTCGCGGCGACGGTCGAAGCCGGCGCGACGCCGGACGAGGCGCGCGGCTGGTGGGTCAACACGCTGGCGCAGGAAGCGAACACGCGCGAGGTCGAGCTGACCGAACTGGCGATCACGCCGGCGCAGGTCGCCGAGGTGATCGGGCTCGTGTCCTCCGGGGAGCTGACGAACAAGCTCGCCAAGGAGGTCGTGCAGGGCGTTCTCGCGGGCGAGGGTTCGCCGCGCGAGGTCGTCGAGAAGCGCGGCCTGAAGGTCGTATCCGACGATTCGGCGCTGCTCACCGCGGTCGACGAAGCTCTGGCCGCGCAGCCGGACATCGCCGACAAGATCCGCGGCGGCAAGGTCGCCGCGGCAGGCGCGATCGTCGGCGCGGTCATGAAGGCGACCAAGGGCCAGGCCGACGCCAAGCGGGTGCGCGAGCTGATCATCGAGCGCGTCGGTTCCTGAGTGGCTTTTTCGCTTCGACGCGTCACCTGGCGCGAGTGGCTCGGCCTGGCGGCCGGGCTGCTCGCGGCCGGGTCGACAGCCCTGCCCTGGACGGTGTTGTCGGCGGACACCGCGACGCCCGATGTCCGCGAGGCGTTCAAGACGTTGCCGCACAGCGACGTCGTGCGCACGGCGTGGAATTCGGATCTTTTCTCGTGGGGGCCGCCGTTGCTGCTGGCCGTGGTCGGCCTCGCGGTGGTCCTGTTCGGGCAGGTCACGAAGGCGCGGGTGAGCGGGCTGCCACAGTTGTGGCTGGTGGGCGGCCTGGCGACGGTTTTGCTGATGGTGATCGGCTGGACGACGCTGGACTGGGTGTTCGACAGCGATCAACGGGCGTTCCTGGACGCTGCGGGCGTGTCGATCTCGGGTGGGGTCGGGCGGTATCTCGGGATGGCATTCGCAGTTGGGTCGGTCGTGTTGGCGATCGTGGACATCCGGGCGGCTCGGGCGGAGAGCCGGGCTTCCCGTCGTCGCCGCTGAACGGCGACGCGGGTCGGTCCTGGCTGGGCTTCTGGCAGATTCGCCGCTCAGTGGCGACGGGGTGGCTCTTCGTGGGCTGGCTTCGGGGGATTCGCCGCTGGCTGGCGACGGTGCTTGGATCGGGAGTCGGCGCTTAGCGGATGGGGCGTTGAGCGGCGACGCATGCTCAGCCGGGAAGCGGGTTGGTGGATTCGCCGTTGAGCGGCGACTCTGGCCGGATTTCACGTCAGCTGGGCGCAGCGGGCCACGGCAAGCGGGCAACTCGAGCGGAAACAGAATGTCGCGTGACCGGGTCAGCTGTTGCCACTAAGTGGCTAACCGCAGGTCAGCTGGCCTATTGAACCCCGGGAAAGGCGCTACCCGGCACGTCCGGTGTCAGTCCTTGCCCGGACCGCCGCCCGTGTCGCTCATCACGATCAGGACCACGCGGTCGTCGCTGGAGACCGGTTTGCCGCCGTCCTTGTTGACGGTTCCGGCGACGGCCAGCTGAGGGTTGATCATGCTCATGGCGGAGAGCCGGCCGTACGTCGTGGCGGCCTTGCTTTTGCCGTCGAGGGTGACCGTCGGCTTGCCGGTGACCGCGCCGTCCTTGTTGACCGGCACGTTCTGCATGCCGGTGGACGACGCGATGCCGAGGATGCCGTTCGCATCGACGAAATCGACGCAGCCGCCGAGAGTGGGCTTGTCCTGCCAGGTCCACGCGGGTGTGTTGAGGGGCTGCCCGGGCTGCAGGCGGTACACGGCGTCCGGGCCGTTGGCCGGGTGATCCGTCACCCACGTGCGCTTCCCGTCGGACGAACGGCAGATGCCGCCGGGGGAGTGCAGGCCGGCTGCGTAGACGGCCGATCCGGACGTGGGATTGCCGGTGGCCGGCTTCCCGGACACGTCGATGCGCAGGACCTTGCCTGCCAGGGAATTCGGGTCCGCAGCTGCGGCTGGGTTGCCGGCGTCGCCGGTCGCGACGAGCAGCGCGCCGCTTCCGTCGCTGGCCAGCGCGCCGCGATTGCCGGTCGGGCCCTTCGGGATTCCGGTCAGCACCGGCTTCGGGGCCTGGCCCTTCGCGAAGCGCACGACTCGGTTGTCCGACGCAGTGGTGACGTACGCGAAGACCAGCTGATCCTCGACATAACTCGGCGACAGCGCCAGGCTGGTGAGCCCTCCGTCGCCGTCGGCCTGGACGTCCAGTTGCGCGAACGACGTCGCGTCATGTCCGGAGCTGGCCAGCATCACCCGGCCGGTTTTCCGTTCACCGGCGAGAGCGGCGGGTGCGGAACCTTCGCCGGGAAGTCCGGCGACGGCGGCGACTGTGTCCAGGCAGGTGGCGATGACGGCCTTGTCGAAGTCCTTGCAGCCCTGCGGAGGCGGAACCGGCGAGGGCGGCGCTTGCGCGGGGCCGTTTCGGGGACCGCTGCCGGGGCCGTCGCCGTGCTCCTGGACGTGCGGCGGCGATTCCGGGCTCGGCACCGGCGCGGGGGTGAACGTCTGGCCGGCGGCGGTGTCGTCGAACCGGGCGCAGCCGGAAAGCACGAGGCCGCCGCAGGCGAGGAGGGCCAGCGGCGCCGACCACCGGAACCGGGTACGCATGATGCCCCAGCCTAGGTGGCGCGGCGTGAGCCACTGGTAAGTGGTTACCGTGGTGATCATGACAGTCACCGTGCTGGTCCCGGACGACGAGGGCGTCGCCGTGCTGTCCGAAATCCCCCTCGTCCACGCGGTGCGCTACGAATGGGGCCGCCCGTTGCCGCCGGAGGCTGCGAAAGCCGAGGTGCTCGTCCCGGCCATGGATTCGGCGGGCGACGACATCTGGAGCGATCTGCCGAACCTCAAGCTGGTCCAGCTCCTGACCGCCGGCGCGGAAGACTGGGTCGGCCGCGTCCCGGACGGCGTGCTGTTGTCCACCTGCCGCGGCGCGCACGGCGGCAGCATGGCGGAGTGGGTCGTCGGCGTCCTGTTGTCGATGTATCGGAACCTGGACGTTTACGCGGCGGCGCAGCGGGCTGGGCGATGGGAGCAGTTGCCGTCGGACACTCTGCAGGGCCAGCGCGTATTGATCGTCGGGGCTGGGGACGTCGGACGGCAGTTGCGGCGGCGGTTGGAGCCGTTCGACGTCCGCTGCACGATGGTCGGGATGTCGGCGCGTGAGGGCGTGCACGGTGTCGATGAGTTACCGGAACTGCTGCCGCACCACGATGTGGTGGTCATGATGGTCCCCCTCACGTCGCGGACGCGGGGGATGGTCGACGCTGATTTCCTCGCGGCGATGCGTGACGGCGCGGTGTTGGTCAATGCTGCTCAAGGGCCTGTTGTGGTTACCGACGCGCTCGCGGCGGAGCTGGTGGCGGGAAGGCTTCGCGCCGCGCTCGACGTGACCGATCCCGAGCCATTGCCGGACGGCCATCCGTTGTGGACGGCGCCCGGTTTCGTGCTGACGCCGCACGTCGCCGGAGCGGTGCGGGGCGTCCGGCGGCGCGCTTATTTGGTGGCTGCCGCGGAAATCGCCCGGTACGCTGGCGGAGAGCTACCTGGCAATCTCGTGCGCGGCGAATACTGATCATTTCCCGGATGTCGGCATGGCACTCAGGGTGAACCCTGAAAGAGCCCCTGACCTCGGCGTGCTCGCTCGCGGGCCACGGCTGAATCCCCTAATCTTCGCCGCGTGACCACTCAAGGGGACGACTACCAGACCAGCGTGCTGTCCGGTGTCGAGGACTCTGCCGGCAACGACTACGACGAACCGCGGCAGGGCGGTCTCGGCTTCGGCCTGCTCGTCTTGCGCCTGGGGCTCGGCGTGATCATGGGTGCGCACGGCCTGCAGCATCTGTTCGGCGCTTTCGGCGGACCGGGCGTCGGCGGGTTCGCGCACGTGCTCGAGATGTTCGGGTACCACAAACAGACGACGCTGCTGTCCTGGATCACCGGCATCACCGAGGTCGCGGGCAGTGCGCTGCTGATCGTCGGCCTCTTCACCCCGCTCGCCGCGGCGGGGCTGCTGGGTGTGGCCGCGAACATCGTCTACGCGAAGTTCCACGGAGGCTTCTTCGAGGGTGCCGGTCAGGGCTGGGAGTACGAGCTGCTCCTGGGCCTGTGCGCGCTGACGCTGATCTTCACCGGCGCGGGCACCATCTCGCTGGAGCGGAACACGCCGTGGCGGAAACGGCCGCTGCCGCTGGGGTTCATCTCGTTGCTGCTGGCGGCGGCCGCGTCTGTGGTGGTCATCGTTCTGACTCGCTGACCCGGCCGGGGCCTGCGTCGCTGACTGCGCGGAGGACGCAACGGTGGGGTTGGTGGGCTCGGGTCGTTGACCAGACCGCTCAGGTGTTGCCGTTTAGTGGCGAATGCCTGGTCGGGGCCGCAATCCGAGGTTCGCTGGACTCGCTCGTGAGTGGCGGCAGTAGACGTGGGTGCCGCGGCTGGAGCTTGGCGCGCGGGTGGGCGGTCCGTGGCCGTTGAGCGGCGAATCGTGCCGCTCGGGGGCCTTGGGCTGGCGAGAGCGAGTGTTCGCCGTTTGGCGGCGAATGTTGCTGCCTGGCGACTCGGGCAGGCCGGAGCGACTGCTCGCCGTTGAGTGGCGATTCGCGTTGACCCCGGGGTGGGTTGGGCTGGTCAGGGGAGCGGTCGCCGTTGAGTGGCGAATGGGGCGGACCGGGGGACTCGGGCCAGCCGCGGTAACCGTTGGCCGTTTAGCGGCGAATTGTGTCGGCCGGGACCGTCGGCGGCGCAATTCGGGATTGCGGCGGTGGAAGCCGACTGGCCGAGATACGGAAAAGGGGCCCGCGCACCACGCGCGGGCCCCTTCCGGCAAAGCGAACAGCAGGATCAGCGGTTCGGGTCCCGGACCGCGCCGGTGTCGGCCGACGTGGCCATTCGGGCGTAGGCCCGCAGCGCCGAGGTGATCGGGCGTTCCCGGTCCTTCGGCTGCCACGGACGCTCCGAAGCCTCCATCTTCGCCCGCCGTTCGGCCAGAACTTCCGGTTCGACCAGCAGCTCGAGCCGGCGCTCGTGGACGTCCAGGACGATCTGGTCGCCGTTCTCGACCAGGCCGATCAGTCCGCCCGCGGCAGCTTCCGGCGAGATGTGCCCGACCGAGATGCCCGAGGAGCCGCCGGAGAAGCGGCCGTCGGTGATCAGGGCGCATTTCTTGCCGAGGCCGGATCCCTTGAGGAACGCCGTCGGGTGCAGCATTTCCTGCATGCCGGGACCGCCCGCCGGGCCCTCGTAGCGGATGACCAGCACTTCGCCCGGCTGGATCTCCTTCTTGAGGATCGCCGACACGGCTTCCTCCTGGCTTTCCAGCACCCGCGCCGGGCCCTGGAAGTGCCACAGCTCTTCGTCGATGCCCGCGGACTTGATCACGGCGCCGTTCTCGGCCAGGTTGCCGCGCAGGATCGCGAGGCCGCCGTCCTTCGTGTAGGCGTGTTCGACGTCGCGGATGCAACCGCCAGCGGCATCGGTGTCCAGCGACGACCAGCGGTTTTCCGTCGAGAACGCCTCGGTGGTCCGGACCCCGCCCGGGGCAGCGTGGAACAGCTCCAGCGCCTTCTCCGACGGAGACTCGGCGCGGATGTCCCACTCGTTCAGCCACGTCGCGATGTCCGGCGCGTGGACCGCGTGCACGCCGGTGTTCAGCAGGCCGCCGCGGTACAGCTCGCCCAGGATCGCGGGGATTCCGCCGGCCCGGTGGACGTCTTCCATGTGATAGTCGGAGTTCGGCGCGACCTTCGACAGGCACGGCACCCGCCGTCCGATGGCGTCGATGTCGCTGATCGTGAAGTCGACCTCGCCCTCCTGCGCGGCGGCGAGGATGTGCAGCACGGTGTTCGTCGACCCGCCCATGGCCATGTCGAGCGCCATCGCGTTCTCGAACGCCTCCTTGGTGGCGATCGAACGCGGCAACGCCGACTCGTCATCGTCGCCGTACCAGCGCTTGCACAGCTCGACCACCGTGCGTCCGGCGTTGGAGAACAGTTCGCGGCGAGCCGCGTGCGTCGCGAGCGTGGAACCGTTGCCCGGCAACGACAAGCCCAGCGCTTCGGTGAGGCAGTTCATCGAGTTCGCGGTGAACATGCCGGAGCAGGAACCGCAGGTCGGACAGGCGGAGCGCTCGACCTCGGACAGACCGGCCTCGTCGACTGCGGAGTTCGCGGAGGCCGCGATGGTGGTGATCAAGTCGGTCGGGGCGTGCGCGACGCCTTCGACGACCACTGCCTTGCCGGCTTCCATCGGACCGCCGGAGACGAACACGGTCGGGATGTTGAGCCGCATCGCAGCGTTGAGCATGCCCGGCGTGATCTTGTCGCAGTTGGAGATGCACACCAGCGCGTCGGCCTGATGCGCGTTGACCATGTACTCCACCGAGTCGGCGATGATCTCGCGCGAGGGCAGCGAGTAGAGCATGCCCGAGTGGCCCATCGCGATGCCGTCGTCGACCGCGATCGTGTGGAACTCGCGCGCGATGCCGCCTGCTTCGGCGACCGCCTCGGCGACGATCTCGCCGAGGTCCTTGAGGTGCACGTGGCCGGGCACGAACTGGGTGTAGGAGTTGGCGATGGCGACGATCGGCTTGCCGAAATCGCTGTCGGTCATTCCGGTCGCACGCCAGAGCGAGCGTGCGCCCGCCGCGTTGCGACCGTGGGTGGTGGTCCGGGAACGGAGGTGCGGCACGGCATTCTCCCAGGTCAGAAGGCTGAACCAGGCGGAGGGGAACTACGGCTCCGCAAACTGGTCCTACCAATTCTACTCGGCGGGTTTGCCGCTGCCGCCGCCGGTCCGTTCCGCGTCGGCGGAAGGCTCCGGTTCGGCGGGCCCGGGGGAGGGCTCGGGAGAGGGCTCCGGCGCGGGTTCCTCAGCGGGTTCCTCAGCAGCGTCCGGCGCGGTCTCGGCGGCGGCCGGTTTGCGACCGGTGAGCTCCTCGTCGCTCAGCACGCCGGACGGGTCCTGGATCTTGCCCTCGCTCACCAGCGCCAGTACCGGAAGGTGCCGCGTCCGCACCGTGGGAAGACTGACCTGCGTGTCGTCGCCGAGGACCGCGCGCACGCGGGCCTTGTTCGTGATCGCCAGGCCCTTGAGCGACGACCACGGCAGGTCGCGCTTGCCGAAGACGGTCCGGATGTGGAGTCCTTCGCGGGTCGCGACGGTGCGCGTGCGCGCGACGAACACGAGCAGCGCGAGCGGGAAGACGTACAGCCACTGGAATCCGCCGATCTCGCCCAGTGCGATCGGTGTCACACAGACGGTCAGCAGACCGATCGCGAGATACGCCGTGGTCGGGATCCGGAACACGGCCTTCCGGCCCTCGTCCGCACGCTGGTCCTGCTGTTTCTTGGCCACGCAGGAATGGTGCACCGACGCCGGGAGTGACCTGCGTCCGGGTCGCGCGGGAGCAGTACTGGCCGTCCACGATGCGGAACCGCCGTCCCGTAGAGTTGACACTCGCCCGGGCGCGCGACTAACGTCGGGGCCGTGATTACGCAGACCGGTCTCGTACTTCCCCAGCGCGCCGACGCTTAGGAAGAGTCCTCTGCGTCGACGCGCGACCCTCGTGCGACCTTACGGTCGGCGAGGGTTTTTTGTTGCGTGAAACCGGTTCCCCGACCGGAAGTACGGCCCAGACAACCCGAACGAGTGACACCGAGAACCCACGAGGCAGAACCGATGACCAGTGCCACGTCGCGCAGCGACGCGAAGCCCGGGCCGACCGCGCCCGGTGTCCCAGGAGCACGTCCGAAGCCCGCCCCGCCGGCGGGTACGCCGGTGCGCGTCACCGGCGCGCAGTCGCTTGTCCGCTCGCTCGAGGCGGTCGGCGCGGAGGTCGTGTTCGGCATTCCGGGTGGCACCATCCTTCCCGCCTACGACCCGTTGCTCGACTCGACGAAGGTCCGCCACGTCCTCGTCCGCCACGAGCAGGGCGCCGGACACGCCGCCACCGGGTACGCCCAGGCGACCGGCAAGGTCGGCGTCTGCATGGCCACCTCGGGTCCGGGAGCCACGAACCTCGTCACTCCGCTGGCCGACGCCAACATGGACTCGGTTCCGGTCGTCGCCATCACCGGGCAGCAGTCGCGCGCCCTGATCGGCACCGACGCGTTCCAGGAAGCCGACATCTGCGGCATCACCATGCCGATCACCAAGCACAACTTCCTCGTCACCGACCCGGCGGAGATCCCGCGGGCGATCGCCGAGGCGTTCCACCTGGCCGCGACCGGACGACCGGGCCCGGTGCTGGTGGACATCCCCAAGGACGTGCTGCAGGAGATGACCTCGTTCTCCTGGCCGCCCGAACTGCGGCTGCCCGGCTACCGCCCGACGCTGCGTCCGCACGGCAAGCAGGTCCGCGAGGCCGCGAAGCTGATCGCGCAGGCCCAGCGGCCGGTGCTGTACGTCGGCGGCGGCGTGATCAAGGCCGAGGCGTCCGAGCAGCTGCGCGAACTCGCCGAGCTGACCGGCATCCCGGTCGCCACCACGCTGATGGCGCGCGGCGCGTTCCCGGACTCGCACCGCCAGCACGTCGGCATGCCCGGCATGCACGGGTCCGTCGCCGCGGTCGCTTCGATGCAGCGCGCTGACCTGCTGGTCGCGCTCGGCGCCCGGTTCGACGACCGGGTCACCGGCCAGCTGTCGTCGTTCGCGCCGGACGCGAAGATCGTCCACGCGGACATCGACCCGGCCGAGATCTCCAAGAACCGCAAGGCGGACGTGCCGATCGTCGGCGACTGCAAGGAGATCATCGGCGAGCTGATCGAAGCGGTGAAGACCGAGTTCGACCGCGCCCGTCCCGACCTGAGCGACTGGTGGACGCAGGTCGACTCGTGGCGCGAGGACTACCCGGCGGGCTACGAATGGCCCGACGACGGTTCGCTGTCGCCGCAGTACGTCATCGAGCGGATCGGCGAGCTGGTCGGCCCGGACGCGGTGTACGCCGCGGGCGTCGGGCAGCACCAGATGTGGGCCGCGCAGTTCGTGAAGTACGAGAAGCCGCGCACCTGGATCAACTCCGGCGGCCTCGGCACCATGGGCTTCGCCGTCCCGGCCGCGATGGGCGCGCAGTTCGGCCTCCCGGACACGCAGGTGTGGGCGATCGACGGCGACGGCTGCTTCCAGATGACCAACCAGGAACTCGCCACCTGCGCCATCGAGGGCGCGCCGATCAAGGTCGCCGTGATCAACAACGGCAACCTCGGCATGGTCCGCCAGTGGCAGAACCTGTTCTACTCCGAGCGGTACTCCAACACCGACCTCGGCACGCACAAGCACCGCATCCCGGACTTCACGCTGCTGGCCGAGGCGCTCGGCTGTGCGGGCCTGCGCTGCGAGGCCAAGGAAGACGTCGACGCGACGATCCGGCGCGCGATGGAAATCAACGACCGCCCCGTCGTGATCGATTTCGTCGTGGGGAAGGATGCCCAGGTGTGGCCGATGGTCGCCGCGGGCACCGGGAACGACGAGATCATGGCCGTCCGCGGCATCCGGCCGCTGTTCGACGACGACGAGGTTTCGCAGGAAGCCGCCGAGGCCGCGGCCGCGGAGGGAGAACAAGCATGACTGTCCACACGCTGAGCGTGCTGGTCGAGAACAAGCCCGGTGTGCTCGCCCGGGTCTCGGGACTGTTCTCCCGCCGCGGCTTCAACATCGAGTCCCTTGCTGTCGGGCCCACGGAGAACCCCGAGGTGTCCCGGATGACGATCGTGGTCGCCGTTGAGGAGCTACCGCTCGAACAGGTGACCAAACAGCTCAACAAGCTGGTGAACGTGATCAAGATCGTCGAGCTGGAAACTGGCAGCGCGGTGCAGCGCGAACTGCTGCTCGTGAAGGTCAGGGCCGACGCCACCGTGCGCAGCCAGGTCCTCGAGACCGTCCAGCTCTTCCGCGCCAAGGTAGTGGACGTCTCGCCGGAGGCGCTCACCGTCGAGGCGACCGGGACGTCGGACAAGATCGGCGCGCTGCTGCGGATGCTGGAGCCGTACGGCATCCGCGAACTCGTCCAGTCCGGCATGGTCGCGGTGGGCCGCGGGGCCCGCTCGATCACCGCCGCTTCTCCCCGCTGAACCTCAGATTTCGTGTAAGTACGGAAGGAAGTAGTACCCCCCATGGCAGTGGAAATCTTCTACGACGACGACGCCGACCTGTCGATCATCCAGGGTCGCAAGGTCGCCGTGATCGGCTACGGCAGCCAGGGCCACGCGCACTCGCTCAGCCTGCGCGACTCGGGCGTCGACGTCCGGATCGGCCTTCAGGAGGGGTCCAAGTCCCGGGCGAAGGCCGAGGAGCAGGGCCTGCGCGTGCTGTCGGTCGCCGAGGCGGCCGCCGAGGCCGACGTGATCATGATCCTCGCGCCGGACACGAAGCAGCGCTTCATCTACGAAGAGCACATCGCGCCGAACCTCAAGGACGGCGACGCGCTCTTCTTCGGCCACGGCTTCAACATCCGGTACGAGCTGATCAAGCCGCCGGCGAACGTCGACGTCGCGATGGTCGCCCCGAAGGGCCCGGGCCACCTGGTCCGCCGCCAGTTCGTGGACGGCAAGGGCGTGCCCTGCCTGATCGCGGTCGAGCAGGACGCTTCGGGCAACGCCCAGGCGCTCGCGCTCTCCTACGCCGCGGCGATCGGCGGCGCGCGGGCCGGCGTCATCAAGACGACCTTCACCGAGGAGACCGAGACCGACCTCTTCGGCGAGCAGGCCGTGCTGTGCGGCGGCGCGTCCGCGCTGGTGCAGACCGGTTTCGAGGTGCTCACCGAGGCGGGCTACGCCCCGGAGATCGCGTACTTCGAGGTGCTGCACGAGCTGAAGCTGATCGTCGACCTCATGTACGAGGGCGGCATCGCGCGCCAGCGCTACTCCATCTCCGACACCGCCGAGTACGGCGACCTCACCCGCGGCCCGCGCGTCATCTCGCCGGCCGTCAAGGAGGAGATGAAGAAGATCCTGGG
Organism: Amycolatopsis sp. La24; assembly: GCF_029087445.1. Classification (NCBI taxonomy): domain Bacteria; kingdom Bacillati; phylum Actinomycetota; class Actinomycetes; order Pseudonocardiales; family Pseudonocardiaceae; genus Amycolatopsis; species Amycolatopsis sp. La24. Next base: position 26,898 of record NZ_JARACH010000019.1, on the reverse strand, counting down.
CGAGATCCAGGACGGCACCTTCGCCCGCGAGTGGGTCGCCGAGGACGAGGCCGGCCGGCCGAACTTCACGAAGCTCGAGGAGCAGGGCAACCAGCACCCGATCGAGAAGACCGGCAAGAAGCTCCGCGACCTCATGTCGTGGGTGGACCGGCCGATCACCGAGACCGCCTGACGGTTTTTCTTGGCAGGAGGCCCCTGCCGTCCGTTCGCCGGACGGCAGGGGCCTCTTTTCGTTCCAAGGCGTTGCCGCTGAATGGCGGATACGCTGTGGCGATGAGCCGCCCGACCGACGACAAGGCGCACATCCGGCACGAACTCGACCTCACCGGCGTCACCTGGATCCGCGCCGAACCGGCGGGCGCGACCCTGGAGCATTGCGCGGAGTACGCATTCGTCCCGCACTCGGACGGGGTGACCTACGTGGCCATCCGGCAGCCGACCGACCCGGACGGTGCGGTGCTCGTGTTCACGCCTTCGGAATGGGACGCGTTCACGCGCGGGGTTCGGGACGGCGAGTTCGAACTGCCGGAGTCGTAGGGTTTTTCGCGGCCCTTGCTGACCGGGAAACCGGCCTCCCTGCTTGGGGGCGGCTGTTGCCGTTTAGTGGCGAATCTGTGGTTAGCGGCGTGATTGCCCAGGTCAGAGGTTCGAGCGCGGCTGCGCGGTCGGGTCTGGCTGTCCGGGTCAGACGGCTCCGAGCGTCGCGATGAGTTCGATGACCTGGTAGGCAGTCGGGAAGTCCGGTGCCCGGTAGCGGAGGGTGCGGCCGTCGGCGAGTTCCATTCCCGGCACCAGCAGCGCGTGTTCGGTCATCCGGGGTCGGTGCACCTGGACTTCCAGGTCGACCGGGCCGTCAAAGCGCAGCGGCCGGACGTCCTCCCGGCCGGCCAGCGCTTCGGGTACCGCGTGCTCGATTTGGTCGCACGCCTCGTCGGGATGCAGCATCGCGGCCGCGCCCGCACCCAGCGCGCGTTTGACCACCACGGAGTGAATGCCCGGGGCGACTTCGGCCGCCTCAGCGGCCACGGTGTCATCGCCGCTGGCCAGCACCGGCGGCGCGCCGTAGTGCGCCGCGAGCGCGGTGTTCAGCCCGATTTCGCCCAACGAACGGCCATTGCAACGGACGTCCGCGATGGTCCCGCCGGAGATGGTGTGCGCCATGACCGAGCGGGGCGTGCCGGCTTTGCCGTGGTAGCCGATGAACAGGACCGCGTCCGTATTCTCGGCCAATCCCGCCATCATCCCGCCAGGCTTGGGTGTGCCGCGGAGCAATTCGGCGCGTCGGTCCAGCAGTTCGGGCAGAAGGTTCCGGAAGCTCGCGTGCGCCTCGGTGACCTGGACGTGCGCGGCTGCGTCATACGCGAATACGCCGCGGACGGCTGCGTTGGCCTCCGCGGTGAGCAGCTTGCGGTTGCGTTCGTATTCGCTGTGCCCGGGAATGACCTCTTCGCCGTGGACTACTCCGGCGATTCCCTCCATGTCGACCGAGACGAGCACCCGCATCTCCATCACGCCCTTCTTGGCGACACATGGTCAGGAATGCCACCTTATCGAGCGATTCCGTGCACGGGTCGCGATCGGCCGCCTCGCGTTTGGCGGGATTCTCGGGTCTCCGGATGTTCGGTCGATCGCGAGTTTCGCCGATTCGCGGCTACTCCGATCTCGCCGGACCAGATTCGTGTCCCGTCGGATTCGCCACTGGGAGGCCAATGCTGCAGCGGCCGGTGCGGTGCGCGCGGGCTGGCCCTCAGGACGGCAGGAAGATCGCCGCCGCCGCGTCGGCAAGTGCGTCGGGACTTGGCGAGTCCGCCTCGGTTTGGGCCAGGTGCAGCAGCCCGAGAATGGCCGCGTAAGCGACTCGCGCCCGATGCGCCGCCTGATCCGGCGGGAAGCCGAGTTCGAGATACGTGCTGGTCAGAAGGTTGAGTCGGGCTTGGTTGACGCGGCCGACCGCGTTCTTGACCCGCGGGTCGTTGCGATCGCCGAGCAGGCTCAGGTGTACCGACGGGGCCAACGGCTGGACGGCGCGCACGACGGCGGTGAGCAGTTCGCGCAGCCGTTGCCGCGGATCGGCGATTGCGGCGTACTCGGCGAGCCCCGCTTCGCCGTGGTTTCGCCCCCAATCGGCGAGAGCCGCGGTGATCAGCTCGTCCCGGTTGCGGAAGTGCGCGTAGAAACTGCCCTTGGTCACGCCGAGCGTCCGCGCGAGCGGCTCGACTCCGACCGCGGCCAGTCCGCCGTCCGCGATCGCCTTCAGCGCGGCCCGCGTCCAGTCCTGGGCGGACAGCCGGGGCGAATCGTTCACCATGCGCGGAGGATACGCCACCGTATTGACGGCCCTGTCCGCGCTGGATACGGTGGCGTATCCATGCGCAGCCGTATCCATACGCTGCCGTACTGAGGGGCGAAGAGATGGCACACGCGAAGGTTCGCCGAGTGGTCACCGGGCACGACTCCGACGGCAAGGCCCGGGTGGTCGCCGATGGCACCGTCGAGCCGATCACCTCCGGCTTGATGCCGGGCTGCGCGATCTACCGGCTGTGGGGCAGGGACGAGCGACCGGCATTTCCCGACAACGGCTCGCCAGGTCAGGCCGAGGCGTATTACCCGCCGCGGGACGGTTCGCGGTTCATGATCAACACGATCGCGCCTGGCGAACTGACCCCGGCGCGGGATCTCGACGTGACGGCAGCCTGGGAAGAACTGGAGCGACAGGCACCGGGCGCGGCCGCCGCAATGGAGCCGGACGTACCGGGCATGCACACCACCGACACCCTCGATTACGTCCTGGTCGTCTCGGGCGAGGTCACGTTGGAGCTGGACGACGGGGAGCAGACGGTCTTGCGGACAGGCGACGTCGTCGTCCAGAACGGCACGCGGCACGCTTGGCGAAACCACGGCACCGAACCGTGCACGATCGTGGGCGTCGCTGTCGGTGCGGATCGGACGTAGGCCGGATTCGCCACTGAGCGGCGACAGCTCCTTTTGCCCGCCGCGTTTGACATTGACATTGTGACAAGGTCTTCACTGGTCGGCGGAGGTGATCCCGATGAACTCGACCCAGATGAATTCCCAGCTCACACGGCTGATCGAGGCGTTGGGCGCCGGGGACTCGTCGACGCGGCTGCAGGCCGCACTGACGATCGGAACGCGCCCGGACGGCCCTGGTCTCGTCGAGACGCTCGTCGCACGGTGCGCGATCGAGCCGGACTTTTACGTGCGCGACATGCTCACTTGGGCGTTGACCCGGTTCCCGGCAGGGGACACGGTGCCGCGGCTTCTCGCGGAGCTGCGGTCGCCGGTGGCGCAGGCCCGGAGCCAGTCGCTGCACACGTTGTCCAAAATCGGCGACCGGAACGTGTGGCCAGCGATCACCCGATCGTTGCTGTGCGACGCCGACGACGAGGTCGCGAGAAGCGCATGGCGGGCAGCTGTCGTCCTGGTGCCGGACGGGGACAAGCCCGGGCTGGCGGCTGAACTGGCGACACAGCTCGGTCGCGGTGACCGAACCCTGCAGCTCAGCCTCAGCCGGGCGCTGGTCGCGCTCGGCCCCACGATCGAGCCGGTGCTGGAGGCCGCAGTGACGAGTACCGACCCGGATGTTCGGGCGCACGCTGTTGCCACAGAGCGGCTGCTTCGCGACCCGGACGCCGGTTTCGACCAAGCCGTGGACGAGGCGAAACGGATTGTCGCACTCGGTCCGGAACGGGCTCGGGAAACCGCGTGCTGATCGGCGAGGTCGCCCGCCGCTCGGGGGTGAGTACCCGGATGCTCCGGCACTACGACGCTCTCGGGCTGGTGCGGCCGACCGGCCGCACCGTGGGCGGCTATCGCGAATACTCCGCCGACGACATCCGCCGGATCTTCCACGTGGAGAGCCTCCGGTCGCTCGGGATGTCGCTGCGGCAGATCGGCCGGGCGCTGGAAGATCCCGCTTTCGTGCCGTCGGAGCTGGTCGGCGACCTCATCCGGCGGACCGAAGACCGGCTGAAGCGGGAACAGGAGCTGCTCGACCGGCTCCGCGCGGTCGATGCCTCGGCACCCTCCGGATGGGAGGGTGCCTTGCGCATCGTCGAATTGCTGCGCGGGCTCAGTTCACCGGGTGCCGCGCGTCGACAGCAGACCGTCCTGGCTCCGGCCGACGATGTTCCGGTCCCCGCGGAAGTGCTGGCTAGGGCGATCCTCACTGAATCCGACCCGAACGTCGCCGGCGCACTCCGGTGGGCCCTCGCCCGGACCGACGGCGACGGTGTGGCGAATGTGGCGTCGGGTCTCCGCTCGGAGGACGCGGACGTCCGCCGACGCGCGATTCTGGCACTCATCGAGTTGCCCGGCGACGAGGCGACCGCGGTGTTGATGGACGCGCTCGCCGGTTCCGATCCTGCGGTCCGTCGGCATGCGGCGCTCGCTCTGGGCGCGCGCGGTGTGGAGGAGGCTGTGCCGACGCTCGTCGAAATGGTCGTTGAGGGGCGAAACGACGTCGAGGCGGCTGAGGTTTTGGGCGCGCTGGCGGACGGGGGCGCGGACGACATTGTCGGCGCGTTGGTCGATGCGTCGGCGGCGCATCCTGCGGATTCAGCGGTGCGGATCCGGTTGACGCAGGCGCTCGCGGAGATGCCGGGGACGCTCGCGCGCGAGGCGTTGCAGCAACTGGCGGGGGATGGGGACCGGGCGGTGGCGTTGGTGGCTTCGGCTTTGGTGAAGGTTGTTGAAGAGCGTGAGGATGTTGGTGGTGAGGGCTCGGGAAGTACCTAGGCGGGTGCCGGTGGTTGGCGGAGATTCAGTGGGTTGAAGCTGGTCAGGGGGCATTTGCCATTTAATGGCGAAAGTTGATCTGGGGTGACTTGCCGTTCAGCGGCGACCGGCGCGGCCGGTGGGGCGGCGGCTGTTGCCGCTTAATGGCAACGATGGGTTTCGATGCTTGATTGGCTGCGTCGGGATGTTGGTTCGCCGTTGAGTGGCGAATCTTGTGGCGAGCCGCCGTGGTGGCTGTGGATAGCGTGGGGGTTGCCGTTCAGCGGCGAGAGGCTGGAGGTGTTGCCGTTATTCGGCGACGCGGGCGATGAGGTCCGGCAGGCGTCCGGTGGCTGCGGCCAGGGCGAGGTGGTCACCGTAGTCGCGGGATTCGATGATCTGGCCGTCTCGGACGCGCATGACGAAGATGTTGTTCACCTGGAACGGAGTCCCGGAGCTGGTTTCGCCTACGTAGGTCGATTCGCCGATGACGACTTCGGGGTTGGTGCTCAAGTGGAGCACTAAGTCGGTCACCTCGATGCGGAAGGCTGCTGCGGCACCGGCGGCGAAGTGGGCTCGCAGGTCGTCTCGGGTGCGGAGGACAGGGGCGCCGGGCAGGAACGGGTGGCGGACGTCGGTTTTTGCCGCATAGAGGTCGGGGAGTTCGGACCAGCGTCCGCCGGCGACGCCGAAGACGACTCGTTGGAATACGCCTTCGCGGCTGTTCGGGGAGAAGAGTTCAGCCGGGCGCGGAGCGATGGGGCGTGGTTCGTAAGCGGGCGCTTGGGCGTATGCCGCGGTCTAGGCCGGCGGTCGCGTTTTGGATCGAGGCCAGGCGTAGGTAGTCGTGATAGTCGCGGGTGTGCGTAAGGAGTCCGTCGCGGGCGCGGAGGACTTGGATGTTGGCGGTCTCGGTGGTCCGGCCGGTTTTTAGCGATTCGGCGGTGTACTGGTATTCGGCCACGATGACCTCGGGGTCGGCGGTGTCGTGAATGGTCACGTCGTGGCGTTTGAGGCGAAGGGTTTGGCCCAGGCCGCTGACGAAACGGTCGTGCACTGCGGCTCGGCCTTCCAAGCGTCCGGGCCTGGGGACTGCGGTGGGGTGTTCCACGATGGTGTCTTCGGAGTAGAGGCGTGCGAGGTCGGCGAAGCGGCCGTCGGTGATTCCGGTGGAGAGCTGGTCGAAAAGGTCGCGTGCAGTCGGCATGAGGGTCTCCGCGGGGTCGGTTAACCGGAGTCTGTAGTCCGTTACGATACGGACTACAGACTCCGGTTGTCTACCGGCCGGGAGTTGCCGATTAGTGGCGACTGAGGCGGTGCAGTAGTTCTTGAGCGGCGGGGCTGTCGCAGGCTTCTGCCCAGCCTTCGGGGGTGCTGTCCCAGAGAGCGTCGCGGGCGGTGAGGTCGGCGCCGGCGTTTACGAGGAGTTCGATGACGTCCAGTCGGTTGCTTTGGGCGGCCAGGTGCAGCGCCGTGACGCCGACTCCGTGGCGTGGGCCGCCGAAGGTGCCGACGTGGTTGACGTTTGCGCCCAGTGACAGCAGGGTTTCTGTTGCCGCTGAGTGGCCACACGTCGCTGCCCAGGTGAGGGCGGTGCCGCGGTAGACGTCGGCGTCCAGGTTCGCGCCGCGTGACGCCAGGGTGCGGAGTGCGGTTGTTTGGTTGTTGCGGGCGGCCCAGGCTAGGGATTCGTCGAGGACTTCCTTGGGGTCGTTTGTGGGCTGCCAGAAGGGAAAACCGCTGTGTGGACGGTAGAACTCACGGTGTGCGCCGGCTGCGGGAGAAAGAGTCCCCTTTGGACTGACGAGTTCATCCAGTAGCGCGTCGTCACCGAGACCGGCTGCGACGCGCAGGTTGCGAGGGGACCGTTCGTGCGTTGCCAGTTTTTCGGCAACAGCTCGATTTCCCCAAAATAGAGCCACAATGAGCGGGGTTCCGCCGTCGCCGCGGCCGGAGACGGCCAAGGGTGCGCCGGCGTTGATCAAGAGGTCGGCGATCAGTGGTAAATTGCTGTAGGCGGCTTGGTGCAAGGCAGTCCAACCGTGTGCGTTGGCTCGTGCGGGATCGGCACCGTGGGCGAGCATGATGCGGACGAGGCGTTCGTCATGGGTCGCGGAGGCCATGCCGAGCAGATCGTTCCCGTTGGTGCCGCGTGCGTGGGCAAGGTGCGGGGCTTCGGTGAGCAGTGCGGTCAGGCCGTCCAAGTCTCGGGCTTCTACCAGCTGGTACGCCCGGGCGAACGGTTCGCCGTTTTTCGGCAAGTTCTCGACGTGGGCCTTCAGTGCTCGCCACGTCGGGAAGCCGTGCTCGCGGGCGATGACGGTTCGCGCGCCGGTGCGGGTCAACGGTTGTTCGTGCCGGTCGAAGGCGGCGCGGGCGTCGGGAGTGCCGTCTTCGGCTGAGGCGAGGAGGCCGACGGCGCGGCCGCGGTAGTACTCGACGTCCTGGTGGTAGGCGTGCTGGACGTCCGGTCCGTGCTCGGCGATTCGCCGGACGTACGACTGAAGCTGTGGCCAGCTGGGGAATCCGTAGCGGCGGGCGAGCCGGAACTGCGCTTCCGACAGTGCGACCGCATCCGCGCGGGCGAGTTCCTTCGCCTGTTTGCGGAGCTGACCGAGGTCGGGGTTGGCGGGCAAGGCCGTCATCAGGGAGTCCTTCCTTCCCTTGTGCGCCCCGTGGTCCGCCGGCACCGGGCAGGGAAGAAGGAAAAGCTCGGCAACTCGTAGTACGGGGGTGGGCTCAGCCCTTTCCGCGGACAGGACGCGGCCCCTGCCGCGCGAGGACAACTGTAACTCAAAGGGGCTCTTCCCAGATGAGGGTGTAGGTCGGCCGGGCGCGTCGGTCCGCAGATAGACGTCGAGGTCTCCCGACGATGGAGGTTCCTACGCCATCCATCCGAAAGACCTCGACGTGTCCGACGCTACCCCGCCGGCCGGCTTCGGCCGCCCTGACCTGACCGCCTTCGCTCGACTCGACGGCCTCGGTCTGAGCGTGACCGGGCAACGACTTGAACCGGATCGTGCGGTCCTCGCGTGCCGCGTGGTGGAACCAGATCAGTGGTGCCGACGGTGCGGCAGCGAAGGCGCTGCTCGTGACACCGTGATCCGGCGGTTGGCCCACGAGCCGCTGGGCTGGCGACCGACCGTGCTGGAAGTTGTAGTGCGCCGCTACCGCTGTGCCGACTGCGGACACGTGTGGCGCCAAGACACCAGCGCCGCGACGGAGCCACGCGCGAAGCTCTCGCGCACCGGGTTGCGGTGGGCGCTGGAAGGGATCGTGGTCGCACACCTCACCGTCGCCCGTGTCGCCGAGGGACTCGGGGTCGCGTGGGACACCGCCAACAACGCGGTCCTGGCCGAAGGCAATCGGCTGCTGATCAACGACCCCACGCGGTTCGAGGGCGTGAAGGTCATTGGCGTCGATGAGCACGTCTGGCGCCACACCAGGCGTGGCGACAAGTACGTCACCGTGATCATCGACCTCACCCCGGTCCGCGATGGCGCCGGCCCAGCAAGGCTGCTGGACATGGTCGAGGGCCGGTCGAAGGCGGCGTTCAAGACCTGGCTCGCCGACCGCGACGACGCCTTCCGTGACGCGGTCGAGGTGGTCGCGATGGACGGCTTCACCGGGTTCAAGACCGCCGCTGCGGAGGAGATCCCGGACGCGGTCACGGTGATGGATCCCTTCCACGTCGTGCGCCTGGCCGGTGACGCCCTCGACAGGTGCCGGCGCCGGGTCCAACTCGCGATCCACGGGCACCGTGGGTTCAGGGACGACCCGCTCTACAAGTCGCGGCGCACGCTGCACACCGGCGCGGACCTGCTCACCGACAAGCAGAGCGACAGGCTACGCGCGCTGTTCGTTGATGACGCTCACGTCGAGGTCGAGGCGACCTGGGGTGTCTACCAGCGCATGATCGCCGCCTATCGCCACGAGGACCGGCAACGTGGCCGCGAGCTCATGGAGAAGCTGATCACCGACCTCAGCGCCGGCGTCCCCAAGGTGCTCACCGAGCTCACCACCCTGGGCCGGACCCTGAAGAAGCGAGCCGCCGACGTGCTCGCCTACTTCGAACGACCCGGCACCAGCAACGGGCCGACCGAGGCGCTCAACGGACGGCTCGAACACCTGCGCGGCTCCGCACTCGGGTTCCGCAACCTGACCAACTACATCGCCCGAAGCCTGCTCGAGACCGGCGGCTTCAGACCCCAACTCCTACACCCCCGATTGGGATGAGCCCTCAAAGGGGTCAACGTCCGCCGGTGATGACGCTGACCGCGATGCCGAGCGTGGCCGTGTTGTACATGAATGACAGGACGCTGTGCGCGAGGACAAGGGAACGGATCGACGTCGTCCTCGTTTCGACGTCCGAGACGGCGAAGCTCGTCCCGATGGTGAACGCGAAATAGGTGAAATCGGCCAGCGTGGGACGTTCCGTTTCGGGGAAGCGGAAGTGCTGCGTCGGGAGGCTGTCGTAGTACTTCTGGGCGTAGCGCTCCGCATAACCGAAGTGCAGGATCGCCCAGGCCAGCAGGACTGCGGGGACACCGACGATTCTCGCCACGACCGGGTCGATGCCCGCTGTTTCCGGCAAGACGATCGACAGTCCGGCGGTGACGCCGACCAGGCTGGTCAACAGGGTGAACAGGAGTCCCAGCCGACGGCCGAGAACGCCTTTCAGCCACCGGGCGTCGGTGTGGTCTTTTTTCCGGCTACGGGACACGCGCGCGATCCGGATGCCGAGATAGATCAGCGCGAGCAGATCCCAGGAGAGAAGGGCGAGGACGTTGTCGTCCTGGATAAAGGTGACGATCCCCAGCGCCAGCAGGACCAGTTCGACTGTTCGGGACGCGGCGATGGCGAGTTTCGTGAACACCGGCGGCTCCCGGGGCGAACGCGGGCGAGGCGTCTCGCGAAGATAACAGCGGGTGGTGGCCGCTGAACGGCGAAACGGTCCCGCCGGGGTCGCCCGTTCAGGGGAAGTGTTCGTCGGGATCACTGCGGCGGGCGCGGAGGCGGGAGAATGTCGGTGATGAACGAAAAAGTGCCCGTATGCAGGGGATGAACGGATTCGCCGTTTAGTGGCGAATCCGTGGTGAGCAGGGGATTCGGCGTCCGAGGGACGGCTTCGGCGAGTGCGGGCTGAACCGGTAGCCGGGTTTGGCGGAGATCTCGTGAGTAAGCCGGGTGGGGCTTTCGCGGGAAGTGCCGAAAGCCCCATCGGGGAGTCAGGGAACCAGGTCGGCGAGGCGACGCCAGCCGTCTACGGGAATCTCCGGCCCGTCGCCGAGAACCTGGACGCAGACGTGGTCCGCGCCGGCGTCGAGGTGTGCGCGGATTCGGTCGGCGACTTCCTGCTCGCTGCGGTAGGCGACGATCGCGTCGACCAGACGGTCGCTGCCGCCGTCGGCTAGGTCTTCCTCGGTGTAGCCGAGGCGGCGCAGATTCGCTCTTTGGTGTGGGGCGAGCCGCACGTAGCCGGCGACGTGTTCGCGGGCGATTCGCCGCGCCCGCAACGGGTCTGGGTCGAGGACGACGGCTTGTTCGGCGGCGAGGTACGCGTCGGGTCCCATCGTTTCCCGGGCGAATGCGGTGTGCTCTGGAGGGACGAAGTACGTGTGCGCGCCGTCGGCCTGAGTCGCCGCGAGTTTCAGCATTTTCGGGCCGAGGGCGGCTAGGAGCCGACGTGGCCGAACTCTGGAAGCAAAGTCCAGGTCGACTGCATCCATGGCGTCGAGGTAGTCCTGCATCGCGCTGCCTCCGCCGCCGGGCTGATGTCCGCCCAAGCCCAGCATGAACCGTCCTGGGTACGCCTCGGCCAGCGTGCGTCCAGCAGCTTCGGCGGACGCTGCCGACCGTTCGGAAAATCGTGCGATTCCTGTCGCCACAGTCAACGTCGTGGTCGTCTCGAGCAGCAGCGCGGCCTGCGTGAGCGCCTCTCGGCCGCGGTATTCGCCGAACCACAGGGCAGTGAAACCCAGCGACTCGACCTCGCGGGCGGCCGTGCGTAATTCGCCGATTTCCTTGCCGTCAAAGGCGAACGTCCAGATCCCGACGGTCATCGGGTTCCGCCTTCCGCGGCGGCGGGAAGCTTCGCGAACAGATCCACAACAGACTCCAAGAAGTTCCTGGCCGCGGAAGCGCGGCGTGATCCCGGCGCAGCCAAGGTCGATACGTCCACTGAGGACGCACCGCAGAACCAGAGGCTGCCTCCGGTTACTATACGGAGGAAGCCTCCGATTTGTCACGGGATAAACTCGGACCCGAGATGACCGACGTCAAGCCGATGCGCGCGGACGCCCGCCGCAACTACGACCGCCTGCTGGCCGAAGCGAGGCGCGCCTTCGCCGAACGCGGCGTCGACGCCTCGCTCGAAGACGTCGCCCGCAGCGCCGGTGTCGGGATCGGCACCCTGTATCGCCACTTCCCGACCAGGGAAGACCTGATCGAGACGCTGCTGCGGGACCGGTTCGACACCCAGGCGGAAAAGGCGCGTGAGCTGCTGCTCGCCGACGATCCGCTCGACGGGCTGTACGCCTGGCTGATCGGCTTCGGCGAAACCTCGGCCGTTTACCGCGGGCTTACCGAAATGCTCGCGGACGCGTTCGACGATCCGGAGTCGCGGCTGCACGCCTCCTGCGAAGCGATGCGCGAAGCCGCGTCTCACCTAGTGGACAGGGCGCAAGCGGCCGGCGTTTTCCGCGCCGACGTGACGGTCCGGGAGCTGCTTTTGTTGCTGCACGGCGCTTCCTGGGCCGGATCCCACCTTCCGGGAGAAGGCGGTACAGAGCGCCTGATGGGGCTTGTCTTCACCGGATTACGAACAAGTGAACAGCGGGGGCAGCGGGCTGTCAGTGCCCCGCGTTAAACTCCCGCCAGTCCGGGCACAACGACGTGCGCCGCGAGAGAGCGTCCTCGATTTCGTGACCAGATAGTGGGAGCCGCATCGTGACCAAGCCCAGCAAACCCGTAGTCCTCATCGCGGAGAAGCTCGCGCCCTCCGTGCTGAGTGTGTTCGGTGACGAGGTAGAGGTCCGGCACGTGGACGGCACCGACCGTCCCGCTCTGCTCGAGGCGGTGAAGAGCGCCGACGCGCTTTTGGTCCGATCCGCCACCAAGGTCGACGCCGAGGTGCTCGGGGCGACCACTCAGCTGAAGGTCGTCGCCCGCGCGGGCGTCGGCCTGGACAATGTCGAGGTCCCGGCTGCCACCGAGCGCGGCGTGCTCGTGGTGAACGCGCCGACGTCGAACATCGTCTCCGCCGCCGAGCACGCGGTCGCGCTGCTGCTCGCGGTCGCCCGCCGTGTTCCCGCCGCCGACCAGAGCCTCCGCGGCGGCGAATGGAAGCGCAGCTCGTTCTCCGGCGTCGAGATCAACGGCAAGACGGTCGGCGTCGTCGGGCTCGGCAAGATCGGCCAGCTGTTCGCCCAGCGGCTCGCCGCGTTCGGCGCGAAGCTGATCGCATACGACCCCTACGTCTCGGCCGCACGCGCCGGCCAGCTGGGCATCGAGCTGGTCACCCTCGACGAGCTGCTGGAACGCGCGGACGCGATCTCCATCCACCTGCCGAAGACGCCGGAGACCAAGGGTCTCATCGACGCCGAGGCGCTCAAGAAAACCAAGCCCGGCGTGATCATCGTCAACGCCGCCCGCGGCGGTCTGATCGTCGAGGAAGCGCTGGCCGACGCGGTGCGCAGCGGCCACGTGGGCGGCGCGGGCATCGACGTGTTCGTCACCGAGCCGACCACCGAGAGCCCGCTGTTCAACCTGCCGAACGTCGTCGTCACGCCGCACCTCGGCGCGTCCACCGCCGAGGCGCAGGACCGCGCGGGCACGGACGTGGCGCGTTCGGTGCTGCTGGCGCTGCGCGGCGACTTCGTGCCGGACGCGGTGAACGTGTCCGGCGGCGGCGCGGTCGGCGAGCACGTGCGGCCGTACCTGTCGCTCACCCAGAAGCTCGGCCAGGTGCTGACCGCGCTGAACCCGAAGGCTCCGACGTCGCTGACCGTCGAGGTCAAGGGCGAGATCTCCAGCGAAGACACCGCGGTGCTGAAGCTGGCGGCGCTGCGCGGGCTGTTCGCGGGCGTGGTCGAGGACCAGGTCACCTTCGTCAACGCGCCGCGGCTGGCCGAGGAGCTCGGCGTGCAGGCGGAGCTGGTTTCCGAGTCGGAGAGCCCGAAGTTCCGCAGCCTGGTCACGCTCCGCGCGGTGCACGGCGACGGCGGGACGCTCACCGTGTCCGGTTCGGTCACCGGCAAGGACGAGGTCGAGAAGATCGTCGAGGTCAAGGGCAGGCACTTCGACCTCCGCGCCGAGGGCGACGTGCTCGTCATCGAGTACCCGGACCGCCCGGGCGTCATGGGCCGCGTCGGCACGCTGCTCGGCGAGGCCGGCATCAACATCGAGGCCGCGCAGATCAGCCAGAGCACGGACGGTTCCGACTCGATCATGCTGCTGCGCGTCGACCGGCACGTGGACGCCAACGTGCTCGAGCCGATCGGAGCCACCGTCGGCGCGCACACCATCCGCGCCGTCGACTTCAGCTAGTCCCGATTTCGCCGAACGGCCCCTTTCCCGGACTCCCGGGGAAGGGGCCGTTCTGTCGTTCGCCCGCACCGGCAACATTCGGGTAACGGAGCTTTTTCCGCACGAAAGTAGGGGTTTCGGACAGTTAGGTTCTTGCCGCGAGGCTGAACCACGCGCCGTGAGAGCACGGTGCGGCGCCGGTGCTCACCGTCGGGGGTGCGAATGGGGAGCGCGGGCAGGTTCGTGATCCGGGCCTCGAGAAGGGGTTACTCATGAGCAGAACCCGGTTGCCCGGGTGGGCTGCCCGCTCGGTGGTCGTGGGTTCCGCAGTGGTGCTGGCGGCGGCTGTCGCCGTGCCCGCGGCGTCCGCGCAGGGCGCGCCGCTTGCCGAGCCGGTCGCTCCGGTGAAGGTCGACGCGAGCAAGGTCCAGGGGAAGCTTTCGCCCCGGCTGAGCGCGGCCCAGGGGCAGATCACTGCGTTCGTCGAGCTGGCCAAGAAGCCCGCGGTGGACGCGTTCAAGGAGGAGCAGGGCAAGGGCAAGGAGAAGGCCAAGCAGGCAGCGAAGGCGGCCAAGGCCGACGTCGCCGCGGCGGTCAGCTCCGTCGTCGGGCAGTTGCGGTCCGCGGACGCGGGCATGAAGCTGGTCACCCAGACGGCCAACGCGGTGCCCGGCGCCGTCGTCACCGCGGACGCGGCCAAGATCCGCCAGCTCGCGGAACGGCCGGACGTCGTCTCGGTGCGCACGGTCGTGCCGAAGAACCGCACCAACGCCAGCGCCGAACAGCTCACCAACACGCTTGCCAGCTGGCAGAAAACCGGCAAGTTCGGCGACAACATCCGCGTCGGCGTGATCGACGACGGCATCGACTACACCCACGCCGACTTCGGCGGACCGGGCACGCCCGAGGCGTACAAGGCGGTCGACCGCGCCAAGCCGTCGCCGCTGTTCCCGAGCGCCAAGGTGGTCGGCGGCACCGACCTCGTCGGCGACGACTACGACTCGGCGGGCAAGACCGGTTCGCCGACGCCGGTGCCGGACCCCAACCCGATCGCGTGCGGCGAGCACGGCACGCACGTCGCGGGCACGATCGGCGGCTTCGGCGTGAACGCCGACGGCAGCACGTTCACCGGCGACTACAAGAAGCTGAACAAGAAGACGCTCGACGCCATGCGGATCGGGCCGGGCACCGCGCCGAAGGCTTTGCTGTACGCGATCAAGGTGTTCGGCTGCAAGGGTTCCACGAACGTCACGTCGCAGGCGCTGGACTGGGCGCTCGACCCGGACGGCGACGGCGACTTCACCGACCACCTCGACGTCGTGAACCTGTCGCTGGGCAGCGACTTCGGCGCGCCGGACGACCCGGACTCGCTGTTCGTGCGCAAGCTCGCGCAGAACAACGTGCTGCCGGTGATCTCGGCGGGCAACGGCGGCGACATCAACGACATCGCCGGTTCGCCGGGCAACACGCCGGAAGCGCTCACCGTGGCCAGCAGCCGCGACGCGGGCGAACTGCGGGACGCGATCGAGGTCAAGGCCCCGACCGCCGGTCAGCAGCCTGGCCAGTACAGCCAGGAGTACACCGGCTACGACACCCTCGACCTCACCGCGCCGGTAGTGCCGATCTCGGCGAGCAACAACGCCGGTTGCGCCGCCTATTCGGCTGAGGACAAGGCAAAGGTCGCGGGCAAGATCGCGTGGCTGGAGTGGGACGACAACGACGCCACCCGTCCGTGCGGTTCCGCGGCGCGGGCCAACAACGCGCAGGCCGCGGGTGCCAAGGGCGTGCTGCTTTCGTCCACTGTGGAGCATTTCGGCGCGGGTATCGCGGGCAACGCGGCCGTTCCGATGTTCCAGCTCACCGGCAAGGCCACCCAGGCCGTGCGGGCGGGTCTGACCGCGGGCACGCTGACCGTGCGGCTGTACGGAGCCGGCCGGACCACGCTGCAGACCTATGACCAGTCCATCGTGGACACTCCCAGTTCGTTCACTTCGCGCGGCGGACGCGGTCCGTCGGTGAAGCCGGACGTTGCCGCGCCTGGCGACACGATCACGTCGGCGTTCCGCGGCAGCGGCAACGAGCGGCTGGTCATCTCGGGCACCTCGATGGCCGCGCCGCACACGTCGGGCATCACGGCGCTGGTCCGCCAGGCGCACCCGGACTGGAGCGTCGAAGAGGTCAAGGCCGACGTCGTGGGCACCGCGGTGCACGACATCACCGACGGGGCCGGGCACACCTACGGCCCGCAGCGGGTCGGGGCCGGCCGGATCGACGCGAAAGCCGCGCTGGACAACCAGGTTCTCGCGTATGTGCAGGACAACCCGGGCGCGGTGAGCGTCACGTTCGGCACCGTCGAGGCGGCTGGGCCGGTCACCTTGAGCAAGACGATCAAGGTGGTCAACAAGGGCGTCAAGGCGGCCGAGTACTCGGTGGGCTACGAGGCGGTCAACAGCCTGCCCGGCGTTGAGTACACAGTGGACAAGAGCTCGGTCAAGCTGAACCCGCGCGGGGTCGCGACGGTGAAGGTGACGCTGAAGATCACCGACCCGAAGGCGCTGCGCAAGGTTCTCGACCCGACCATGGCGGCTTCGCAGGCCGGGCTCGCCCGGCAGTTCGTGGCCGACGCCTCGGGCCGGGTCGCGTTCACCCCGAAGAACGGCGCGACCGTTCCGCTGCGGGTGGCCGTGTACTCGTCGCCGAAGCCGGTTTCGGCGATCACCACCCCGGCCGGCGTGCGCTTCGGAGCGAACGCCGACCAGGCCGTGCTGAACCTCGGTGGCAAGGGCATCGACCAGGGCAGCGGCTCCCAGCGGTACCGCTCGCTGATCAGCGTCCTCGAGTTGCAGGCCGAATCGCCGCAGCTGCCGGAATGCGACTCGCACGTCACGTCCGACTGCACCCTCAACCGCACCGCGAAGGGCGGCGACCTGCGCTACGTCGGCGCGGCGTCGACGGCCCCGCTCGCCAAGGCGCAGGGGGAGCCGGAGAACGCGACGCTGGCGTTCGGCATCACCACCTGGAGCGATTTCGCGAACCTCGGCAGCAATACGGTGCCGTTCGTGGACATCGACACCACCGGCGACGGCAAGCCGGACTTCGAAACCTTCGTGACGAAGGCGACGGGGTCGGACGTGCTGCTCGTCAACACGGTGTCGCTGACCAAGCCGGGCAACCCGTCGGTGGACCTGCAGGCGATCAACGGGCAGCTCGGCGACGTCGACACCAACGTGTTCGACTCGAACGTGATGGTGCTGCCGGTCAGCATCGCCGCGCTCGGCATCGACCCGAAGGAGGCGTCGCACCGG
Source organism: Amycolatopsis sp. La24 (assembly GCF_029087445.1). Taxonomy (NCBI): domain Bacteria; kingdom Bacillati; phylum Actinomycetota; class Actinomycetes; order Pseudonocardiales; family Pseudonocardiaceae; genus Amycolatopsis; species Amycolatopsis sp. La24. The sequence continues at coordinate 10,333 of NZ_JARACH010000019.1, read as the reverse complement.
ATCAGCTACACGGTCGGCACCGCCGGGTACTACGTCGCTCCGGGTACCTCGAACGGGTTGATCGACCAGGTCAGCACTCCGCTGTCGTTCGATGTGCTCGCACCGGCGTACTCCGCGCAGGGCGGCGGCGACGCGGCGCTGGGCTACGTCGCCAAGCCGGGCACGGCTCTGGTGGTCAACCGCAACAAGGCCGCTGTCGCCGGGGACAAGGCGAAGGGCCTGCTGGCGATCGAGCACCACAACGCGGCCGGGCAGCGCGCCTCGGTCGTGCGGATCGAATCGCAGTTCCCGCGCGGCTGACCTGGTTCACCCTTTGAGGGGAACTTGAAGGGCGCCGCGCAGGCGGCCGCATAGCGGGACGCGGGGGCTTGCCCAGGCTGTCCGGCCTGGGCAAGCCCCCGTTTCCGTTCGCCCGAACGGGTGTCTCACCCTGTGGGAGGATGCGGCATAAGGGTGGTGCGGCTACGGCACCTTGTCTACGGCCGGTAACCTTCCGCTGCTGGCGTTTTTGTGCGAATGGGCCATCGGTGCGCCCGGTGGCCTGGGCTACGGAGGTGTGTGGATGCGGCTCGCGGTGATCCCAGGGGACGGGATCGGGCCCGAGGTGGTCGCCGAGGCGCTCAAGGTGCTCGGTGAGGTAGCACCGGCGGCGGAGATCACGAACTACGACCTCGGCGCCTCGCGGTGGCACGCCACCGGGGAGCTGCTCCCGGAGTCGGTGCTCGGCGAACTGCGCCAGCACGACGCGATCCTGCTCGGCGCGGTCGGCGACCCGACGGTGCCCAGCGGAATCCTCGAGCGCGGCCTGCTGCTGCGGCTGCGGTTCGAGCTGGACCACCACGTGAACCTGCGCCCGGCGCGGCTGTACCCCGGAGTGCGCGGCCCGCTGGCCGACGCCGGGGACGTCGACATGGTCGTGGTGCGCGAAGGCACCGAAGGCCCGTACGCGGGCAACGGCGGTCTGCTGCGCAAGGACACCGAGCACGAGATCGCCACCGAGGTCAGCGTCAACACGGCCTTCGGCGTGCGACGCGTGGTCGCGGACGCGTTCAACCGCGCCGAAGAGCGGCCGCGCAAGCACCTCACGCTCGTGCACAAGACCAACGTGCTGGAGCACGCCGGTTCGCTGTGGTCGCGGATCGTCGAAGAGGTTTCGCTGGAGCACCCGGACGTCACCGTCGCGTACTCGCACGTGGACGCCGCCACGATCCACCTGGTCACCGACCCGTCGCGGTTCGACGTGATGGTCACCGACAACCTCTTCGGCGACATCATCACCGACCTCGCGGCCGCGGTGACCGGCGGCATCGGCCTCGCGGCCAGCGGGAACCTCGACATCACGCGCCGGAACCCGAGCATGTTCGAGCCGGTGCACGGCAGCGCTCCGGACATCGCAGGCCAGGGTCTCGCGGACCCGACCGCCGCGGTGCTCTCGGTGTCGCTCCTGCTGGACCACCTCGGCCAGAAGGAAGCGGCACGGCGGATCGAGGCCTCGGTGGCGTTCGATCTCGCCACGCGCGACCAGTCGTCCCCCGGCGCGACCCAGGCGATCGGCGACCGCCTCGCGGCGCTCGTCTCGTCCAACGCGCGTCAGGCCGGCTGACCGCCTGATTTTTTTCGGACCCCCGCCGCGGAAGCCGGTCGAATTCCGGCGCTGACCCGCAACGGTAGGCCTTCGGCTCCCTCTCCCGGGAGCCGAAGGCGAGCCCGATACCGGCGGAGGTTCCTCGAACCTCGTCCCCTCCCGTCGTGGTCTGCGGGAGACGACACTCCCGCCGCCGGCGGCTGCCGTCTTTTGCGGGCCCAATGTTTCGATTGGGTCGTCGCCGGTGGTTTTTTCTGAAGGACGTTCTGCTTCTCCCGAGCCCGTGGTCGACGAGGCCGGGGATTCGCCGGTTTCCGGCGACGGTGGTTCTGGTGTTTCGCCGTTCAGCGGCGATGGCGATACGCGCGGCTTGAGCCGACCGGGGGGTGCTGCTACGGCGGATTCGCCACTTCGCGGCAACTCGGGGCAGTGCGGTGAGCCGCCGATCGGTGAGTTGCCGGCCGACAACTCGGCTCGCCGTGAGTTGGGTGGCTCCGGGGCTCGCGATGTCTCGCCGTTGGATGGCCAATCCTTCGGGGAGGGGCGGGGTTCGCCGTTGACTGGCGAATCTCAGAGCCGACCGGTTGTGTCGCCGTGGACTGGCGAATCTCAGAGCCAGCGGGTGACGTCGCCGTTGAGTGGCGAATCCGAGAGCGAGCGGGTGGCGTCGCCGTTGAGTGGCGAATCCCCGAGCGAACGGGCTGTGTCGCTGTCGAGTGGCGAACTCGAGAGCCAGTGGGTTGTGTCGCCGCAGATTGGCGAACTCGAGAGCCAGCCGGTCACGTCGCCATCGAGCGGCGAATTCGAGAGCGAGCGGGTCCCGTCGCCGTCGAATGGCGAACCCCAGCACAAGCAGGTTGTGTCGCCGCGGATTGGCGAATCGCAGGGCCAGCAGGCTGCGTCGCCGTTGAGCGGCGAATCCCAGGTCGGGGCGGTAGCCGTTCAGCGGCGGCGACCGTTGACGCCGGTGCTGCTCGGGCTTGGGGTGGCGCTGCTCGGGTCGATTGTCATCGCTGTCGGGATCGGGACGGTGGCGGTACCGGTCACTCACACGTGGGCCTTTCTCCGCGCGGGGCTGTTCGGCGGGACGATCAGCCCGGACGCGGTCGGGGAGTACCGGATCATCTGGGACCTTCGGCTTCCTCGCGTCCTGCTCGCGGTGGTTGTCGGCGCTGGGTTGTCGACGGTGGGCGTCGCGATTCAAGCGATGGTGCGCAACGCGCTCGCCGAGCCGTACGTGCTGGGGATTTCTTCTGGCGCGTCCGTCGGCGCGACTGCGGTGACGTTGTTCGGCGTCTTCGCGTCGCTCGGGATCTACGCGTTGTCGGTCGGGGCGTTCGTGGCCGCGCTCGCCGCGACTTTGATCGTTTATCTCGTCGCCCGTACGCGGCAAGGACTCACACCGCTGCGTCTGGTGCTCACCGGAACGACGTTGTCTTATGGGTTCTTCGCGATTACCACGGTCATCGTCTTCCAAGCGCCGAACGGCGAGGCCGCGCGGTCGGCGCTGTTTTGGCTTCTCGGCAGTCTCGCCGGCGCGAATTGGGGCACGCTGCCGATCGCCGCGATCGTGGTGGTCGGCGGGGTTTTGTTGTTGCTGGCGCTGGCCGGACGGCTCAACGCGCTCGCCATGGGCGACGAAGCGGCGACGACCCTTGGCGTTGACGTCGGGAAACTGCGGATCCTCCTGTTCATCGTTTGCGCCGCCATGACGGGGGTTCTGGTGGCGGTGAGCGGGGCGATCGGATTTGTCGGGCTGATCCTTCCGCATCTGGTGCGGTTGGTCGTCGGTGCGGATCATCGTCGGGTACTTGCCGTGGCACCGCTGGCCGGCGCGGTTTTCCTGGTGTGGGTGGACGTCGCGGCGCGGGTGCTCGCTGCACCCGAGGAGTTGCCGATCGGGGTACTGACCGCGGCGGTCGGGGTACCGGCCTTCCTGCTGTTGATGCGCCGTCGAGCCTACGTGTTCGGAGGTGCGTGAATGGACCTCTCGCTCAACGGCGTCAGCGTGACCGCAGCCGGTCGCACGCTGGTCGAAGATGTGACCCTCGAAGCACGGCAAGGTCAGTTCGTCGGACTGCTCGGCCCGAACGGCAGCGGAAAGTCGACGACCTTGCGCGCCGTCTGCCAAGTGCTCAAGCTGTCGGCCGGAGCTGTTTTGGTCGACGGTCGACCGCTGGACGGTCTGGCACCGCGGAAGCGGGCGCGCGCGATCGCCGCGGTCGCGCAGGAATCGCACGCGGAGTTCGACTTCACCGTCGCCGAAGTGGTGGCGATGGGTCGAATGCCGCATCACGGCCTGCTCGACCGCATGAGCGCGACCGACCACCGGTTGTGCGCCGACGCGCTGGATCAAGTGGGTCTGTCGCACCTGGCCGAGCGAGGCGTGCTCACCTTGTCCGGCGGCGAACGGCAACGGGTGCTGATCGCGCGTGCACTCGCGCAGCAGCCCCGGATCCTGGTGCTCGACGAGCCGACTAACCATCTCGACATCCGGCACCAGCTCGAAGTCCTCGCGCTCGCACGCACCAGCGGACCTACGGTGCTGGCCGCACTTCACGACTTGAACCTCGCCGCCGCCGTGTGCGACGTGGTGCACGTGCTCGACCACGGCCGTCTCGTCGCGAGCGGAACCCCGGCCGAGGTGCTCACGCCCGCTCTGCTCGCCGAGGTGTTCGGCGTGCGCGGGCATGTGGTGCCGCATCCCGCTACGGGCCGTCCGCAGTTGTTGTTCGACCTGCTCGAGTCCCAGGAGGACAGTCATGCGTAGGACAGTCGCGTTGCTCGTGACGGTCGCCCTCGTCGCCACCGGATGCGGCGCTCAAGTGTCCGAAGGGGACAGTCGAGCGGCCCCGGCCGGGTTTCCGGTGACGGTGACCAATTGCGGTTCGTCGTTGACCGTGTCCAAACCTCCTTCTCGGGTCGTGACGAATGACATCGGCATCACCGAGTTGATGTTCGCGCTCGGCCTGGGCGACCGGATGGCCGGTTACGTGGTCGACAAAGGACAGTCCGGCGGCGTCGCCTCGTCGCCATGGAAAGCAGATTTCGCCAAGGTGCCCAAGCTCGCGGAGAAGATCAACCGTGAGGTGGTGCAGGGCGCGGGAGCGGACCTCGTGTTCGCGGGCTGGAACTACGGCTTCTCGGAAGCAACCGGGTTCACTCCGGACTCCCTCGCGAAGCTGGGCATCTCCAGCTACTTGCTCACCGAGGCCTGCCGCAACGGCAATGGCAAGCAACGGGGCATCATGAGACCGCTCGACGCGCTGTACACAGATATGCGCAATCTGGGGAAAATTTTCGGAATCAGTGATCGTGCAGAACGTTTGATCGAAGAGTACCGCGCACGGGTCGCCGCTGTCACGAACGCGGTCCCGGCCGGACGGCCGAAACCCAAGGTGTTCCTCTACGACGACGGCCGTGACCAGCCATTCACCTCCGGACGGAACGCGGGACCGGACGAAATCATCACCAAATCGGGTGGTGCCAACATCTTCGCCGACCTCAACGACAGCTGGACCAGTGTCAGCTGGGAAGCCGTGATCCAGCGAGCGCCGGACGTCATCCTCATCAACGACTACGGCGGCGAGGTCGGCAGTGTGGCCGAGAAGGAGAACTTCCTCCGCTCGCGTCCTGGTCTGCGCGACATCCCGGCGGTGAAGAAGGGACGCTTCTTCGCGCTGCCGTACGCGGCTTTGGTGGAGGGGCCGCGAAATGCGGCCGCGGTCGAGGAATTCGGCCGCTACCTGGCGAAACTGCCCGGCTGACGACTCTCAGAAGGTGGGATGCTTCGCCCGGCGTTTGGAAGCCGGGCGAAGCTGTGGCATGATGGCCCACATGACCGCCATCTCCGTCATTATTGCCTTGCGCGCCGGATAGACGCTCCACAAGAGCTACCGGCGCGCAACCTCTCGCACCCATGCGGGAGGTTTTTTTGTTGCCTGGACCAGGTTCTGCCCCGCCACAAGGAGAACACCGTGACCCGCACGGAACCCGCCGGCACGCCGCTCGGCGATGCCTTCCACCTCTACGACACCACTTTGCGCGACGGTGCTCAGCGCGAAGGGATCACCTACTCCGTCACGGACAAGCTGGCTGTTGCGCGGCTGTTGGACGAACTGGGTGTCGGGTTCATCGAGGGCGGCTGGCCGGGTGCGTTGCCGAAGGACACGGAGTTCTTTTCCCGCGCGGCACAGGGAGAATTGCCGCTCAAGCACGCTGCGCTCGTCGCGTTCGGATCCACGCGCAAGGCCGGAACCGCGGCTGACAAGGATCCGCAGGTCCGTGCGCTTTTGGATTCGGAGGCCCCGGTCGTCACGTTGGTGGCCAAATCGGACCTTCGGCACATTGAGCGAGCGCTGCGGGTCGACGTCGACGAGGCGTGCGCGATGGTGCGGGACACGGTCGCGTTCCTCGTCGGCGAAGGACGACGCGTTTTCCTTGACGCAGAACACTTTTTCGACGGTTATGCCTTCTCTCCCGAAACCTCGCTGCGGGTGCTCGACGCTGCGGCGCACGCTGGCGCGGACGTTCTCGTGCTGTGCGACACCAACGGCGGGCAGCTGCCACTAGGACTTGCCGAAACCGTAGGCGAGATCAAGGAAAAGACCGGATTCCGACTCGGAATCCATTGCCAGGATGATACTTCCTGTGCCGTGGCGAACTCTGTCGCCGCGGTACAGGCCGGTGCGACGCACGTGCAGTGCACCGCGAACGGCTACGGGGAGCGGGCCGGCAACGCCGACCTGTTCGCCGTAGCGGGAAACCTCGTGACCAAGCTCGGAATGGACGTCCTCCCGACCGGAGGAGCCGCCGAGCTCACTCGCGTCTCCCATGCTTTGGCCGAAATCGCCAACCTCGCACCCGACACCCACCAGGCTTACGTCGGGTCGTCCGCTTTCGCTCACAAGGCGGGGCTGCACGCGAGTGCGATCAAGGTGGATCCGTTGTTGTACAACCACATCGATCCGTCTTCCGTCGGCAATGGCATGCGAGTACTGGTCACGGAGATGGCCGGCAGGGCCAGTCTCGAGCTCAAGGGACGTGAACTCGGGGTCGACCTTGCCGGCCGGCCCGACGCACTCACGAACGCGGTGCGGAAGGTGAAGGAACTCGAATCGGAAGGCTGGTCGTTCGAAGCGGCCGACGCGTCACTGGGGCTGTTGCTGCGTCGCGAGGTCGAGGAGGTTTCCGGCGAAAAGTCGGATCCGCCGCCGTTCGAGCTCGAGTCGTACCGGGTGGTGCTGGACCACCGCCAGGACGGCGAAGTCGTCTCCGAGGCCACGGTGAAGGTGCACGTCGCGGGCGAGCGAGTCATCGCGACTGCTGAAGGGAACGGCCCGGTGCACGCCCTCGACGCGGCGCTGCGCCAGGCGTTGACGCCATATCTGTCCTGGTTGGACAGCATGGAGCTGGCTGATTACAAGGTACGGATCCTGCCGTCGAACCCAGGGACGGACGCTGTCACGCGGGTGCTTCTCGAAACTAGTGACGGCGAACACGAATGGACGACGGTCGGCGTGCACGGCAACATCGTCGAGGCGAGCTGGCTGGCGTTGTGCGACGCGTTGGTGCACAAGAGCCTGGCCGTCGCGTCGGAACCGTCGGTGCCCGAGCTGGGGGTGGCTGCTGTGGGCGGGTGATTCCGGCTTTCCTGCTGGGGGGGGCGTTGAGGCTTTCGGGTCTGGCCTTCGTGCGGGTGGTATTGCGGCTCACAATCGGGTCGTTGGTGGCCGTGCGTGCTGGTGCTGAGGCTGGCTTGTACTTGCGGTCGTTTCTGGCCGGTGCGATGGGTCCGTTCGCGCCAGTTGTGTCACGGCCGGTCAACTGGGGCGAGGGGCCGTTCGTGCGGAATGGAGCGAGGGGGACTGTCGCGCACGCTCGGGGTGCGCGACAGTCGGTGGGGGTACGTAGACTGGTGCCGTGCGTCTAGCTCGTATTGCTCATCCCAGTGGTGTCGCGTTCGCTTCGATCGAGGGGGACGGCGACGATGCCCAGGTCCTCGAGATCGCGGAACATCCGTTCGGCCAGCCGAACTTCACCGGCAAGCGCTGGCCGCTCGCCGACGTTCGGCTGCTCGCGCCGATCCTGCCGTCGAAGGTGATCGCGGTCGGCCGGAACTACGCGAAGCACGCGGCGGAGTTCGGCAACGAGGTGCCGTCCGCGCCGATGCTGTTCATCAAGCCGTCCACGACGGTGGTCGGGCCGAATGCTCCGATCCGCCGTCCGTCGGACGTCGGACGCGTCGACTTCGAGGGCGAACTCGCGGTCGTCATCGGACAGCCGGTCAAGAACGTGCCCGCGGCCCGCGCCGCCAGTGCGATCCTCGGCTACACGGTCGCGAACGACGTGAGCGCGCGCGACCTGCAGAAGTCCGACGGCCAGTGGGGCCGGGCGAAGGGGTTCGACACGTTCTGCCCGCTCGGTCCGTGGATCGACACGTCGATCGACCCGTCCGACCTGGCGCTCCGCAGCGAGGTCGACGGCGAGCTGAAGCAGGACGGCCGTACCTCGGATCTCGTGCATAAGGTGCCCGAACTGGTCGAGTTCGTGTCGCGGGTGATGACGCTCCTTCCCGGCGACGTGATCCTCACCGGCACGCCGGAGGGGGTCGGTCCGATCGTCAACGGGCAGTCGGTGTCCATCACGATCGACGGCATCGGGACTCTGACGAACCCGGTTCAGGACCTCTGAGCTGGGTGTCGCCGTTTGGTGGCGACGGTGCTTGGGCGGGTTCGGGTGTTGCCGTTTAGTGGCGACAGCGGCTCGGCGGAGTGCGTTCGGGCGTTGCCGTTTAGTGGCGAATCCCTGGTCGGGGCTGGTTTTCTGGCTGCCGGGGTGATGCTGCGGCGGCTTGGGCTGTTGCCGCTCGGTGGCGAGCGGGTGGCTAGTGCCTGGGTTGGTGGCAGCCGTTGCCGTTGAGTGGCGAGAGGTGATCGCTGCTCTGGCGGGAGCGGCGGGTGTTGTTGCCGTTGAGTGGCGAATGGTGGCTGGCGAGTGGTCGGCGCTGTCGCCGCGAGGCGGCGAGAGGTGACTGGTGCTCGGGCTGGTTAGTGGTCAGCGCTGTTGCCGTTGAGCGGCGAATGACCGCTGGCGCTTCGCTTGGCGAGCGGTCGGTGCTGTTGCCTCGGAGCGGCGAAACACGATCGGTGCTGAGCTGGCTGGGAGTCGGTGCTGTTGCCGGTAGGTGGCGAGAGCGCAGCTGATCGTCAGTTGGCGAGTTGGTGCCGTTGTGGCCGCTGGGTGGCGAGAGCGCTGATGGTCAGTCGGCGGGTCGGTGGCGTTGTTGCCGTTGGGTGGCGAAACGCATTCCCGTTGTCGGCTTTGCCCACCGGCGGGTGATGCCGGTGGGCGGGTGCGTCGCGTGGGTGAGAGGTGCTCGGCGTTGCCGGTTGGCGGCGAATCCGGGGGTGGCTTAGCGGCTGGCCGGTTCTGCTGGGCGGCGGGCGAAGGCTGGGGCGGATTCCCGGCGGATGCCTACGCCGATGAGGTACGCCGGAACTCGAGCGAGTTTCGGGAAGCGCCTGAGCAGGGCGATCAATTGTGCGGGCGGGCCGTCGGCGTGGCCGGTCATCACGGGGCCCATTACGCGGCGGTGGAGAAGGCGTTGCAGGCCCTGGACGGCGACGGTCGGCAGGAGGCGACGGCGGCGGACTGCGGTGAGGTCCTTTTCGGTCGGTTTGCCGTGGAGGAGCGGCTCGGCCAGCAGCCTCGCGGCGGCGACGGCGTCTTGTACTGCCAGGTTGATTCCGACGCCTCCGACTGGCGACATCGCGTGGGCGGCGTCTCCGATGCACAGCAGGCCGTCGACGTGCCAGCGGTGCAGGCGGTTGAGGCGGACGTTGAGGAACTTGACGTCGTCCATGGACTTCAGTTCGTGCACTCGGTCGGCGAATTCCGGGCAGACCTCGGTGACGTCGCGGCGGAAGCTTTCGATGCCGGCGTCTTTCAGGTCCTTGCCCTTCGGCGTGAGGTAGGCGATCTGGTAGTAACCCTTGCGTGGCAACGGCACTGCGAAGCGGTGGTTGCGCATCCTCGGCATGAGCGTGGCTTCCTGTTCCTCGGGCTTCCGGGAGAGGCGGAACCACCAGGCGTCGAACGGGGTGTAGTACTCGCGCGGGGTGAGGCCGGCTGAGCGGCGGGCCAGGGACCAGCGGCCGTCGGCGGCGAGGACCAGGTTGGCTTTCAGTTCGCCTTCGGTGCCGTCTGCGGTGCGGTAGCGGACGCCGGTGACTCGGCGGCCCGAGCGGAGCAGGCCGGTCATTTCGGTTTCGAGGCGCAGGGTGAAGGTCGGCTCCTTCTGCGCTGTCTCGGCGAGCAGGTCCAGGAAATCCCATTGGGGGACCATCGCCACGTACGGGCGGGGGACGTTCAGCAGGGACATGTCGGCGAGGGTCAGCGCATCGCCGTCGGGGGTGGGGAGTCCGACGGTGGTCACCTTGGTGTGCGGGAGCGCTTCGAATTTCTCGCCCAGGCCCAGCTCGTCCAGGAGCCTCAGGGTGGACGGGTGGACGGTGTCGCCGCGGAAATCGCGGAGGAAGTCTGCGTGCTTTTCCAGCACGGTTACCTGTACGCCTGCTCGGGCCAGCAGCAAACCCGCCACCATGCCTGCCGGTCCGCCGCCGACTATGACGCAGCCCGTGTGCTCGGTCATCTTCCCCAGCTCCCTCTTATTCATCGCCTGTTGAATAACAGTGAGGATGCACCCTGGACGGAGGGCGCGTCAAGTCGGCCGATGGGGTGGGGGTC
>NZ_JARACH010000018.1:0-147193 GCF_029087445.1 Amycolatopsis sp. La24 | reverse complement strand
GAACAATCCACAAAGGAATGACGATTCCATAGTTCCCCAACTCCGGGATTCAGCTATCATCGTCAAGCACCAAATACCCAGAGTTCCGCTCAGATTCGGGTAAAGTTGCGAGGAACTCTGGGGAAGTTGTGATGAGCGCGTTTTCCTGCGGCGAAGCCAGCGACTGGAACGCGACTCGCTGCGTCCCGGTCGAGAGCAGACCTTGTCCCTTGTCCGCGGAAATCAGGAACTGCTTCTCACCCTCGGACAGGTTAAAGGTCTCCACGATCTCCTCGATCGCCTGCGGCGCTTGACGTAGCAGAATCTGCGTCGCCGCGTTAGCGATGATCGCCTTGCCCAGGTCTGTCCCGAGGACGTCGCCGACGTCTTGGGTCGCGATCGTCAAGCCCGCCCAGTGTTTCCGGGCTGCTTTGGCCATCCGGTGCAGAAAACGCGCGCCGGCAGGGTCTTGCATGAGCAGCCACGCTTCGTCGACGGTGATCAGCCTCGGCCGCCGGATGGCCGGGTTGGACACCCGCCGCCACACCGTGTCCAGCGTGAGCAGGGTGCCGATCGGCCGGAGTTCGTCGGGCAGGTCACGCAGGCTGAACACGGTCAGGTGGCCCTCGGGCCGCGTGGTGGTCGGCCCGGAGAACATCGTGGAGAACGCGCCCTCGACGAACGGGTGCAATCTGGAGCCGAGATCCGTGGCGATCGGATCGCCGGTGGCGGTGAGGACCGCGGCGAGATCCGCCAGCAGCGGTGCCTGCCTGCCCCAGGTCCGCGGGTCGCTGGTGATCCCGGCTTGCTGGTAGGTGGCCATGATCGCCCGGTCGAGCACGGCTCGTTGCTGCGCGGATAGTTCGGTGCCGAGCAGCACTCCGATGACGGTGTGGCCGAACAGCGCCCGGCGCGTGAGGGCGTCTTTGGGGGCGGTGCGGCGACCGTCCGGCCTGATGGCGATCGGAAGGTCGAACGGGTTGATGCGGACGTCGGCGTCGCCGAGGTGGATGTAGGTGCCGCCGATGGCCTCGCCGAGTCGTCGGTACTCGTCCTCCGGGTCGATGATCGCGACCTCGACGCCGCGGTAGAGGCTGCGCAGGGTTTCCAGCTTCACCAGGTAGGACTTGCCCGCGCCGGAGCGCCCGAGCACTACGGCGTTGTAGTTGTCCGCGGAAAAACGGTCCCAGTGCACCAAACCCTGCGATCCGACGTTGAACCCGTACAGCACACCGGCCGGTGCAGCGACACTGGTCGGGTCAGCGGGCGGCAGATCGGGGCTGGTGAAGGGAAACGCGGCGGCCAGCGCACTGGTGTCGAAGGTGCGGCGCATGCCGATGAGATCGAGCGCGAGCGGCAGGGTGGACACCCAGCCCTGCAGCGACCGGTAGGTGGTCGGCTGCGCGTTCATCAACAGGGACGCGGCGAGCGCTCGCACTGCGGCGACCTGCTCGCCGAGATCGTCCTCGCTGGTGGCGTGCACGGTCAGATACAGCCCGAGCCGATACAGCTTGCCTTCGCCGCGGGCGACCCGGGCCGAGAGGTCGTAGGCGTCCTCGGTGGCGGCCTCGACCATCGGGTCCAGCAACCGCCCCTTCTCGCTGGTGTGTCGCCGCCCCGATTCCAACTTGGACAGCTGGCGCTTGAGCCGGTGGGCGGCGGTGACCGGGTCGATCGGCTCGATGTGCAGCGACACGTCGACGCGGCCGGGGTAGGACAGCAGCGGTTGCAGCCATCCGGCGTGTACTTCGCGCGGGTAGCCGGTGACTGCGAAACTGGCGACCCATTCGCCGCCGATCTCCAGGTGCCGGGGTGCGACTGACAGCGAATCCGGCGTGAACGCACTGGCCCTGCCCAACGGTGCATTCGCGTGCTGCGTCCCGCGGCCTCGGGCACGGCCGAACTTCCTGCTCATAGGTCCCCGCCCTCCCATTCGTCCAGGACCGTCGGCTCCGGTGCGCTGTCGCGCCCGCCCCGGCTGGTCGTGCTTCGGTGATGGACTGGTGGCTGGTCGTCGGGGTCCGGGGCGGCGGTGGTGATGACTTCGTCTGCGCCGGCCAGGCCTGCCGAGGGCGGGATCAGGCTGTCTGGGTTGCACGCGGTGGCCAGCACGGCGGTGGCCTGCCCGGCCTCCAGGGGCGTGATCGTGATCCCGGCTGGGGAGAGCAGTTCGGTGGCTTCGCCCAGCCTCCGCACGAGCCGGGTTTCCGCCGAGTGCCGCGCGGTCTCGGTGACCTCGCCGTCCCGGCTGCGGGCGCGTCGTGCCCGCAGTGCGGCGAGCGGGGACGCGCCGCCGAGCCCGTCGGTCGGCCCCGTGGCGCGGATCGGCTCGCGCAGCACCAGCAGTACCTGGCGGCGCAGCAGATCGGTGGAGCGGCGCAACTGGTCGAGGTAGGTCGCGTGCTCGGCCGCGGCGGCTTCGAGCATCGGATGCGGCAATCCGGGGGCGGCCTCGCGCAGGTCGCTGATCTGCTGGCTCAGGTCCAGCCGTTCGGCCCGGATGAGCATTTGCACCGGCGCGGAGATCGAGTGCAGATACCGGCCGAAGCTGGCGACCAGGGCCTCTTGCTCGCCGGGTGTGCGGAGGGCGAAGTTGACGGTGCTGGCCACTGCGACCATCGCGACCCCGTCGGGGCCGAGGTCGACGACCCCGGCCTCGGTGACTCCTTCCGCGGGCAGCCGCAGCGCCGCCGGAGACACCTCCGACCTGCCCGCCACATCGGTCGCGGTGATGGTGCTGGTCAGCCACTCGGGTGCGGGCCGGACCCCTTCGGGGGCGGCGACGCGGCGGCGGGGTTGCAGCCGCTGGCGGAGGGCGGCGAGCATGAGCCGGTCGAGGCTCATGCCGTCGCGCTGACCCAGCGCCAGGACCGCGGCCGTGACACCGAGAGGAACAGCGGCGATCAGGAAGATCGGCAGCGGCACCACACCGCGGGTCAGCGTCCAGGCACCGTAGAGCACGATCCCGGTCACGGCGAGGATCGCCAGCTGCCGGGCGGTGAGGTTGGCCAGGACGCGATCCTCGCGATCGACATCGGAGGGGATGCGCACGGGCTGGGTCATGACTTCTCACCTCCACGGGGCGGGGCTTTCGGCGGAGCTGGTGGCGTGGTCGGCGCCCGGAACGTCACCGGCGGCACGGACGGCGTGCGCGGGCGGGCGTCGCCGAGGCGCGGCTGCGGGTGCGCGGTCCGGAACACCGGCGCGGCGGGCGGCGCAGTCGCGGGCGTGGCCGGACGGGACACGTGGGGCGGTTCCGGCGTCGGCGGCTGGAACCGCAAGTACGGAGGAACCGCGGCCGTCGCGACCGGCCGAGCCGGAGTCGCGGCACCACCGGCTCGGCGCGGTGCACCAGGAGCTTGGAACCGGGGCGCCGTCGGAGCCCGCCTGCGGTGCCGCCCGGCGGGCGGCGGGGCTGGGATGCCGGGCTTGGGTGCGGAACTGAATTCGGGCATGGTGGGTCCTTGACTGGCCGAGGTGACGGCCGGGTCGTGGATGGTCTCCTGCGGACCGGGCTGCAGAAACTCCGGTCGCTGCGAGGGCGGGCGCGGCTGCTGGGCAGCACGGGCGCGCTCGGCGTCGTAGGCCGCCTGCATCCGCTTGTTGACCGCCTCCGGTGTCCGCGGGCTCCGCGGATGAGGGGGCCACGGCGGATCGGCAGCAGCACCGCCCCGGCCACCGCCGCCCCTGTGTCCCTTGCCGCCGGCGGCCGTGCTGGCCTTGCCGAAGCGGCCGGACTTCCCGGCGACCATCCCGAATGTTTTCGCTGCGATGTAGGTCTTGACGAGACTTCCGAGGAGAGAGCGGCCGTTGCCGATCCTGGCGGCCGAGAGGAACCAGAACGGAATCTTGAAGAGGACGTAGAACAAGGCGATCGCGGCGATGAGCATGCCGAGCGCGGACAGCGTCGAGCCGAACAGATGCACCCCGCCGGTCAGGAAGGTCCGCACGGCGCCGATCAGCACGAGCGACTGCGCGACCTGGATCGCCAGCGTCGCCCCGGTCGCCTTCCACCACCACCGGGCGATGCCGTCGGTGTGGGGCAAGCCGTGACACATCAGAAACAGCGGCCCGGTGGCGATCAGGATCAGCGTGATGACGACACGCACTGCGTAGACAGCCAGCAGGGCGATCCCGACGACCACCAGCACCAGCGCCAGCAGAATCATGAAGAACCCGCCGGAGACCGCGCCATCGACCGCGTCCTTGAGCGTGGATCCCAGCGAGGGCGGGTCCACCCCGTCGCCAAGGACTGCGGCGGACAGCGCGTTCGCCAGCCGGATGAGCTTCTCGGCGAAGAACAGCGACAGCGCGGAGGCGAGGAACCCGATCGGGATCCGCGGGCCGATCTCTTTGATCGAGTACCGGCTCTGCACCGTCTCGTGGGACATCACGACGATCCCGGCGACCAGGATCAGCATCCCGTAGCAGGCCAGCACGATCTGCCACGAGTTGTCCCACAGTTCGCCGATACCGGGAAGCTGGTCCAGCGTCGGCGTGGTCAGCACGGTGTGGCCGAGCAAGTCCAGGATCGGCGACAGCGCGGCGGTGACCAGATCCTTGAACACGCCGTTGATCGCCTTGGCGATGCAGCCGGTGATGTTGGTCAGCCCGCAGTCCGGATCGCCGTTTCCCGTACTGGGACCGCCCGGCCGCGGGCTCGTGCTCGGCGGCGGGGTGGGCTGCGGAATGCAGTCCTCGCCCGTGCACGGCGGGTTCGCAGTCGTGCTCGGCGCGGCGGTCGGGCTGCCGGGTGTGCAGCCGATCTGGCCGGGGAAGCAGCTCGTGGGTGGCGGCAGTTCGGTGATCGGAGGCAGTGGCGTCGCCGGGACCGACGGGCGCGGCGAGCCGGTCGGAAAGCGGCACGCCGGGTCCGGCGAGTTCGGGGCACACGTGTCGCTGGGGTTGGGCGGCAGCGGCAACGGCGGCGGTTGCTGCGCCGCGGGCTGCGTGCTCGGCTGCCGGGGTGCGCCGGGCGCGGCCCACGCACTGACAGCCAGCGCACCGCCGAGCAGCATGGTCAGGCCCAGCGCCAGCAGCCAGACCCGCCGCCGGGAACCACGTCCGGTGCGCTGCGGGGTCGGCGGGGCGAGCAGGACCCGCTCCCGGCGCACCGGGTCCAACGGGCGCGAGCCGGTGCCGGGCTCGCCGCGATCGGGCTCGGGCACGCGGGAGCGTCGGGTCGCGGTCATAGCCTCAGGCCCCGACAATCCCGCGCAGGGTTTCCACCACTAGCGGTGCCAGCGCAGCCAACCCGTAGCCCCAGCCCGCCGACTTGAACGACTGCTTGGCCTTCTCGACTTCGCCGGGGTCGCCCCCGGCCATCAGGTACCGGACGCCGCCGATGGTGAGGAACACCGTCGCCAGCCCAGCGAGGATGCCGATGAGCCAGTTGCGGATGTTGTCGAAGACCTGCCCGACGCTGCTCGCGATCGCGAGCACCTGTGTGGAAGCCTGCGCCGCATCCGCGGCGAGCGAGCTGAGCAGGACCGCGCCGAGTACCGCGTAGATCGCCGCGTGGCGCACTGGCCGCGACCGAGAGATCCGATGACAGGTGCGTGTGGTATCCGTGTGTGCCGTCGGCCGCGAGTGGCTGACGACGCCGGGGCGGGATCGTTTCCGGTCGGTCGTGCTCGACGCGAGGAAGCACGACGGCGCGGGGGTGTGCTGAGTCTGGGGATGGGGTGTCACGCGCATCGGCGCACCTCCGAAGTCGGCTCGTGCTCGGCGGTACGCGGAGAGCCGGGTGAGGTCTCCCCGCGCCCCAAGAGGCCGGATTTCGGGTCGTTTTTCGACACCGCCCGTGACGATTTCCTGGAAGAAGCCGGTCGGCCGTTGCGCAGACGACCGCTCACAGCACGTGACACACCTGGGTTTTCCTCGGCGGGAGCGTCCGGTGGATCGACGACGAGAGCGGCGACAGCTGCGTCGGCGACAGGGTCTTCGGGGCCAGCGCCGGCGACCTGATCGCGCAGCCACGCGACGAGTCGGTCTTCGGCTCGATCACGGGCCTTGAACGCGGTCTTCAGCGCAGCGCCATGACGGTGCGCCCAGTCGGTCACCGAGGTGTCGCCGAGCCGTGTCGCCGAGATCAGTTCCGCTTCGGCGGGGGTGAGAATCTGCTCGCCGACCGCCCGCGCGAGCACCAAGTCGGGATGTCCGTACGGCGGGCGCGGTGCCGCGGAGCGGTAGCCCGAGCCCGCCGGCATCGGAGCGTCGAGCGACTCCTCCAATGCTTCCTGCCCGGCGCGGCGGGCGGCGAAGTGCAGCCGGACCGCGATGGCCGGGTCGGCCAGATCGACGGTCGACAGCGCGTGGACAAACCCGGCGAGCACCGCCGCGTGGGCGTCCGCGCGATCGCCGCGATACCGCGCCGCCAGCCATCGCGCGCTCGCGGCCAGCGACGGCAGCGCCATCCCGACGCACGCCACCGTCCAGGCACCCCCGTGCGTGCGGGAACGCAGCACCAGGTGCGCCCACACGTCGTCGCGCGTGCGGGGCGGGCACTGCTTGCTCATCACCCGGTCCCGCAGTTCGTCCAGCGGCACCGGGCGCCGCGGCAACCCGGCGAACCGGGCCCCCTGCACGGCCATCGGCTTCGGCCCGGTGACCAGCCACCCGAAGGCGTCGCGCGCGGTGTCCAATGGCAACCATTCGTGTCCCCCGCGATCAGGGCGGATAAGCGCAGAAGCAGTCTCGTCGTTCGTCATTTGATGCGCTCCTGACTGGAGTTGGTGAATCAGCTCCGTCAGGACGCCAGGGCGGCGACAAGAAAGGGGCAAGAAAAGAACAAGGATGATCTTGTTGGCAGGCAAATTCGGCTACTAAAACCGAAGCCTCGAAGGACTCGAAGACCTCTTGCTGGCGGCGCACCCTGGCGGCGTCCTCGATCGTCTTAGTAGCTGGCGAGCTGGCGTTTAAGCGATCCTTAGTAGGCAAGCGACTGTTCGTAGAGGAGGGTGCACGACGACTCGGTCGGGCGACTTTGATTCGGATCGGAAATTCTTCTTGGCTCAAGTCGGGATGGTTCGACAGCAGATCGACCCCGCACTGTGTTGGACCCGAATAGTTCCGAACGTCCGGGAGTGTCGACGTATTCGGACTCTCTTCTCGCTGCGTGCGGTTCAGAGCTTCGGGAGTTTGTCAAAAACCTGGAAGTGCGGTGTCGAAAAGCGGCCTCAAAACCCGCCTCTTGGGGTGACTTGGCAGACCGCGCCGATCACACTGCGAGGAAGGCCGCCGATGACTCCAACACCGCACCCTGAGCCCGGAAGCCGCCGCCATCACACGCCGCATCACCGCACGGCGAGCGCGGCGCGTACCCGTCACGGACGGCACCGCGCACCGGAGCGCCTGCCCGCTGTCGCGGCTGCCCGCCGGCCACGTCCGGCGGCCTTCTGGCCGTTCGCCGACGCGGAGATGCTGCCCGGCACCGCGCTGCTTCCCGGCTGGCTCGGACGCACGATCGTCACCCTCGTCACGACCTACACCCGCCCCGGCGACCGCGTCCTTCTCCTCACCCCGCCACCGTCCCCACGCACCCTTCGGCACGCGGTCGGCGGTGCCCGCGACGCCGCCCCCTACGCCGGTCTCGCCGAGGCGGTCTGGACCGTCGCCCGGCTCGGACGCAGCACCGACACTGCGACAGCGGTACTCGCCCCCGACTGCCCGGGCGAGCACACCGACTCGCCCCGCCGTTCCGGAGTTGAGTCGGGGTCGCGACCCCGACTCGGTCGGCTCGATCTGCACCCGCTGGCCGACCCGCACCCAGACTCCCCACGCCCTCCGCGTCGCGACGGAGACCGACCGCGCGGCGGTTTCGACCTGATCATCACCTCGCTCGACCCGCGCGCCACCGACTGGCTCGCGCGCGCCGACTGGGACGCCCTGCTCACCCCGCGCGGCCTCGTTGCTGTCGTCACGCACAGTGATTCCCGCGATGGCCAGCTGCGTGATCCGCTAGCGACCTTGCTGAACACACTGGGTAGTCGCGGATTGCGGTGTCACGATCACATCGCCGTGCTCGCCACGCCTGTGCCGAACCTGCCGGACCGCCCCGACCGGATGTGCGCCGAGGACTCCGTGCCGGACTTCTCGCCGCGCGCGGCCGACGCCGCAGCGCCGCCGCTGCGCTCGGTGCACCACGACCTCGTTCTGCTCGGGCGGCTGTCGCCGGACGCGACGGACGACCGTGGCATCGAGGGGAAGGAGACCTCGGATGTCTAAGAGCGCCGACAGGCAGCTCCCCCGCGCGTCGGGGGAGCGGTCCGAAGGCCCGATTGTGGCGTCGGTGTGGCCGACGGGGACTGACAGCTTGACGGCCCAGCTGACCGAGGGCGGCTACCACGACGCCACCGGTGCCGACCCCGGCCTGATGGCCCCGGCGATCGCCCGCTACGCCGTCGCGGCGCTGACCCGGCCCGGCGATGTCGTGCTCGATCCCGACTGCGGCGCGGGCACCACGATCGTCGAAGCGCTCCGGACCGGGCGGCACGCGATCGGGTTGACCGGGCAGCGCCGGTGGTGGCGCCTGGCGCGCGCCAACGTGACCGCCACGAAGGCGCGGGGCGTGTTCGTAGACGGGATGGTCCTCGTCCTCGACCGACGCCCCGGAACGGCCGCCGCCGCAGCCACGGCCGGGTTGACCGGACGGATCGCTCTCCTCCTGACAACCCTGCGACCCGGTCCGGTCGGCGACATCGATGGTGCACTGGAGAGGTTGCACGGACTGCTTGCGCAATACCGGCCGCTGCTGCGTCCGGGCGGGCACGTGGTCGTCACCAGCGCCCCGCAGCGCCACCCCGTGCGGCACGACCTGCTCGACGTGCCCGGCCGGATCGCGGCGGTCGCCGGCGCGGCCGGGCTGGCGCCGGTCGCGCGGTGCGTGGCGTTGACCGCCGCAGTGCGACGAGGCCGCACGTACACCCGCGCGTCGCTGGCCCAGCGACGAGCCGCCGCCCGAGCGGAACGCGTTCTCGGGCATCCGGTCGCGCTGCCCGCGCACCACACCGCGCTGGTGCTCCGGGCCGATCCCGACGCCGCCGATCCGGCCCTGAACCAGTCCCTCCCCGCGCTGCCCGCGCCCCCACCACGCGGCCACGGGCGCGGAACACGGCCCGATTCGGCCGCCGCCTGAGTGCGCGCCGCGTCGCCCAGCACCCGCCGGCAACCCGCCTGTGGCGCAGCGACGCGATCCGACGTACTGCGGCTCGCGATTTCAACCCAACGTGCCGAAGGAGCGAATCTCATGGACACCGTCCACTACCGCGATGACACCGTCACGTTCTGCACCGGCGACGCCACCGCGACCCTCGCCGGCCTGGCGGAGAAATCGGTGGACTGCGTGGTCACCAGTCCGCCGTACTGGGGGCTGCGCGACTACGGGACCGGAACCTGGGTCGGCGGCGATCCCGGTTGCGCGCACCTTGCCGGGTCCGGACGCGGCGGCAACATTCCCCAGTCCAAACACCCCGGTCTCGCCTATCCCGCGTCGGCGGCGCATCGCGGCGGCGAGCCGCAGCGCTGCCGCCGGTGCGGTGCCCGTCGCGAGGACGACCAGCACGGCCTGGAGGCGACCCCGCAGGACTACGTCGACCGGCTGCGGCAGGTCTTCAGGCAGCTGCGCCGGGTCCTGTCCGACACCGGCACGGTGTGGCTGAATCTGGGCGACTCGTACTCCGCCGAACCGCCCGGCCGCACCGGGGACGCGATGCGGGCGAGCACCCTGTCCGGTCGCAGCGCGGCGGCGCCGCTGCGGGAGTCGGTGCGCCGGGCCGGGGTGGCGCGCACGCGGTCGCTGCCGCGGAAGAACCTGGTCGGGATGCCGTGGCGGGTGGCGTTCGCGCTGCAGGCTGACGGCTGGATTCTGCGCAATGCGATCGTGTGGCACAAACCCAATGCCATGCCCGAATCCGTGCGTGACCGGTTGTCGAACCGGTACGAGATGCTGTTCCTGTTGACCAAACAGCAGAAGTATTTCTTCGACCTCGACCCGATCCGCGAACCGCTCGCATGCCCGGAAGCCCTCACGTCGGGCAGTGTGATCGGCGGCGCGAACAAGGGCCGCCACAGCGGGATCGGCGCGACCGCGCGCCGCCGCGGACACAGCGTGTACGGCAAATACCGGGATACCGAGCCGTTTTCCGCGAAAGCGCACGGGGACGCGATGCGCCCGACCGGCGCGCGGCACACCGCCGCGCATGCTCGGGGCAAGAATCCGGGTGACGTCTGGTCGATCACCACCCGCCCGTTGCGGGAGGCGCACTTCGCCGCGTTCCCGGTCGACATCCCACTGCGCTGCATCGCGGCCGGATGCCCAGCCGGCGGTGTAGTGCTCGACCCGTTCAGCGGTGCCGCCACCACCGGACTGGCCGCACGCCAGCTCGGCCGCTCCTACGTCGGCATCGACCTCAACCCGGAGTTCCACGAGATCGGCCTGCGCCGCCTTGGTCTCACCGCACAGAACACCGGGAGGGCGGCATGACCACCTTCGCCGCACGCTCCCCTGAGGACGACGCCGTCACGCTGGTGACCGCCGACGCCGAAGCCGGAATCCAGAACCTGCCCGAGGATTCGATCGACTGTCTGGTCACCAGCCCGCCCTACTGGCGGCTGCGCGACTACGCACCCGACACTTGGACCGGTGGCCGGCCCGGCTGCCGACACCGGTCCGCAGGCCTCGGCAGCCGGGGTTCAGTGCAGCAGAGGTGCCGGGATTGCGGGGCGCGGCGTGAGCATCCGCAGATCGGGCTGGAACCAACTGCGGACGACTACGTCGAGACCGTGCGCGCAGTGTTCGCCGCGGCCCGGCGGGTGCTGACTCCGCGGGCCACCGTGTGGGTCAATCTTGGTGACAGCTACTCCACCAATTCCGACGGCTATTGGTGCACGACCCCTGGGCATACAGGGCAATCGCACTACCGGCCGCGAGCGGACGTGCCGCACAAGAATCTGCTCGGCATGCCATGGCGGCTGGCCTTCGCTCTGCAGAACGACGGGTGGATCTTGCGGTCGGCGATCGTCTGGCACAAGCCCCACGCCACGCCCACATCGATCTCCGACCGTCTCGCGACTCGGCACGAGATGCTCTTCCTGTTCGTCACGCAGCCGGACTACTACTTCGACCTCGATGCGATCCGGCAGCCCTACACCGGCGACCGGGCTCTGTCCCGGCGCGCCCACCACCGGGGCACCAAACCGAACACCGCCCGCGGAACCTGGCCCCGCACACCCGCCGACGGACAGCGTGGTCGCAACCCCGGCAACGTGTGGACCATCCCGCCGGACCGCACCCGTATCGGGCATCCCGCTCCGTCGCCGGCCGAGATCCCGCGGCGCTGCATCGCGGCGGGATGCCCGCCCGGCGGTCACGTCCTCGACCCGTTCAGCGGCAGCGGCACCACCGCCGTCGCCGCCCGCGAACTCGGCCGACGTTTCACCGGCATCGACACCAACCCCGCCTACCACGAGCTCGCACTCCGACGCATCACCGCAGTCGACCCGGACACAGGACGGCCGCAATGACCGACGACACCGCCTTTGTTCAACCGGAAATCATCCACGGCGACGCCCGCGCCCTTCCGGTCCCGGACGCCAGTGTCGATCTGGTGGTCACCAGCCCGCCCTACTTCGGGCTGCGGACCTACCGCGATGGCGACGCCGTCTACCGCGGACAGCTCGGTGCCGAAGACACCCCGGGTGCCTATCTCGAGAACCTGATCGCCTGTACCCGCGAGATGATCCGCGTCCTCCAACCGTCCGGGTCAATCTTCGTCAACCTCGGTGACAAGTACTCCAGCTACAACAACGGCAAAGGCCGCTCCCTGAACGGAACCCGCGGTGCCGGGCAGGTCCCGGACGGCGGCGACCCACACAGCCGCAGTGTTCCGGCGAAGTCGCTGATCGGCTTGCCCTGGCGCTACGCCCTGCGCTGCGTCGACGAACTCGGGTTGATCTTGCGCGCCGAGATCATCTGGTCCAAACCACACGGACTGCCCGAGGCCGTGCGCGACCGGGTCCGCCGCAGCCACGAAACCTGGTTCCACCTCACGCTCAACCCGCGCTACTACAGCGCTATCGACACCATCAGACTTCTGCATTCCGCGCCGAGTCTCGTTCGTGTGGCACCGCACCGATCCCATCCTGGCCGCGCGGCACGCGACGGTCGGTACTACCCGGGCGCAAAACAGCAGACCCTGAAACGACGCCAGATGTCGCACCCGCACGGCCGCCTGCCCGGATCGGTCTGGGAGATCGCACCGCAACCCCTGCGGGTGCCCCCGCACCTCGGGATCGCGCACCATGCGTCGTTTCCGGTGGAATGGCCTCGGCGACTCGTCCTCGGGTGGTCACCACGACGCGTCTGTACTGCGTGCGGGCACGGCCGCCGCCGAGTCCCGATCGCTTACGGCCTGGACACCTCCCGGCCCCAGACGCGGCGGGCGCTGGAACTGGTGCGCGAGCACGGCCTGACCGAGGCCCACCTGTCCGCGCTGCGAGCCGCGGGACTCAACGACACGCCCCGCGCCGTCGACACCCAGGGCCGTCCGGGCGGGCACGAGCACCCCGGTGGGCAGCTCGTCGCCGAGGCACGCGCCGCACTGGGCGGCTACGCCCGCGAATTCCTGCTGTCGCGCGCCACCGAGTTCGCCGACGCCTGCGATTGCGCCGACACGAACGCGGCCGGCGTTCCCGGTGTGGTGCTCGATCCCTTTGGCGGCACCGGAACCACCGCGTTAGCCGCCGCCGTGCACGGCCGGCGAGCCATCTCGCTGGATGCCAGCCGCGACTACTGCCGCCTCGCCGCCTGGCGCGTCCACGACCCCCGCCAGCAAGCACGAGCCCGCGGCACCCACCCGGCCACGGAACCGGCTCCGCGCGCAGCGTGACACCCGTGCCGGTGTGACGTGGACGACAGGCGAGGCCCACTCGTCCGGGGCCTCCGCTTTTCGCCGATCGACGCTACGATCCCAGGCCCGCAGCATCCCAGCTGGACCCTCTGGCCAGCTGGTTTGCGCTGAGCGACAGGCGCTTGCGCGTGGCGCGGGACGAGGAGACCAGGAGGCACGATTCCCATGTCCGCCCCAGCAGCGACTACGGCCACCGAGGGGATCGGCGCCGTGTCCGAGCCGATCAGGGCGGCGTTCTACGGACGCAAGAACAGGACCGACACGATCGCCCTGCGCCTCCTGCGTCAGCAGTACCAGTTGTGCGAGCAGACGTTTCGTCCTCGCGTGGTGATCACCCACTGCTTCTACGACCTGCCCGCCGACGTCGACCCGGTGATGCTGCACGATGCGGGACTGCCCCGACGCGAGGGCGGGTGGCGCGAGCTGGCTGCGACTTTGTCCACTCCGGAACCGGGCTACGACCTGATCGTCTGCGAGAAGGCGGAGCGGCTGTCGCGCGATCCGTTCGAGATTCTGGCTCGCGAACGCCTCGCCGCGCAGCACTGTGTCCCGATCATTTACGCGACCGAGCCCTGGGACCCGGTCTTGGAGATGCTGCCGCAGGCGCGTGCGCTCACCGCGCTGATTCGCCGCCGCGTCCAGGGCTCCGGCTATTTCACGATCGAAAACCCGTATATGGGCGGACAAGGGGGTGTGGACGTTGGCCGGGGAATACGAGCGCCGCGACGACGCCACCGGACGTCTGGCTCCTGACGAACCACCGGAACTGGTCGCGGAAATCCGGGCTGTGGAAGGAATCGAGGCTCAGCGGCTGGCCGCGGAACAAGCACGAGTGTTGTGGGAGGTGACGGAATGGCAGGCCCGGAACAGGTCCGTCGGTGGGCTGGACAACGCAGCGTAGGACCCGTACGGAGTCGTTACGGCAAAGCGGCGGGCTGCGAACCGATGTGCACCTCCTCGCAGCCGACGGTTCTTCGCTTCGCATGGCTGGGCCGTGTGTCCACACGGGACATGCAGGACCCGACCCTCTCCTTGCCGCGCCAGTTGGGGTCGTCGCAACGCTCGCTTCCCGAAGGCGGCCTCATCGTCGCGCATTTCTACGACGTCGAGTCCGGGCGCATGGATCTCGACGCTCGTGGAAGCGGCCGCGCGCACGAACAGTTCGACATCCCGATCCCGCGTGACGGGGGTATCCAGGATCTGCTCGCCGAGGCCGAACGGCCTGATCGGCGGTTCGACTATGTCATCTGCGAGTCGATCGAGCGCACCGCCCGGCACATGTACTACGGCACCACCATCGAACATCGCTTGGAGCGCGCCGGAGTGCGCCTGCTTGCCGCAGACGAGCCCTTTCAACTGACCACAGTGGACGGTCGAAAACCCAAGACTGCCACGCAACTGTTGACCCGGCGGGTCAAGCAGAGCATCTCCGAGTTTTACGTCGTAGACATGCTGGAGAAGTCCTGGGACGGCTACGCTACCCACACCGAAGCCGGGTACAACATCGGCAAAGCCTGCTACGGCTACCGTGCGCGTCACGTACCGCACCCGGTTCCCGCCAAGCGCGCCAAGGGCGCCAAGAAAACCTTCCTCGACGTCGACCCAGCCCAGGCGCCCGCGGTGCGCAAGGCATACCACTGGCGAATCACCGAACGGCTCGGCTACCAAGCCATCGCGGACCGCCTCAACCTCGACCCCTCCAGCTACCCGCCGCCCGTCCCCGTCGACCCGAAACGTGCCGTCGGCCGCTGGACCTACTCGAACGTGCGCGACATCCTCACCAATCCCAAGTACACCGGGCACATGGTGTGGAACCGCAGCGGACGCAAGTCCCGAGGAAACCGCGCCAACCCCATCGGGGAATGGATCTGGACCACGAAACCCGTCCACGAAGCTCTCGTCACCCTGGAGGACTGGCTGCAAGCCCAGGACGTCAGCGGCCACCGCTTCGGCTCCCGCAGCACCGGCAACAACACCAACGTCAAACATCCCCAGACCAAGCGCAGCTACCTGCTGCGCACCTACCTGTTCTGCGGCGACTGCGGCCGCCGCATGAACGGCAAGACCCGCCGAGGCCACGCCTACTACGTCTGCGCCCCGAAGAAGGGGTACGTCCCCGAGGGGCACCCCGCCGCGGGAAGCTTCTGGATCCGCGAAGACGCCATCGTCGACAAGCTCAACGAGTTCCTGTCCGCCCACATCTTCGGCACCTACCGCCGCAGCCTGCTGGGGGATGCCGCTCGCGAACTCGGCGCTGCCGCGCAGCGGGAACGAGAGCAGCGCATCGACGCACTGCGCCGCGAGATCAACGACACCGTTCGCATGATCAAGAACGTCGTCCGCAGTTTCGCGCTGTTCGAAAAGCCGACCAAGGAACTTGTCGGCGAGATCAACGACGAGCGCAGTGAGCTTCACGAACGCAAATCTCAGCTCGAAGTCCAGCTCGCCCAGATCGAGGAGGAGAATCAGCAGGCGGTCAACCCTGACCTGCTTGACGCTCTGCCCGTGGGCGAGGTTCGGGTCGAGGAGTTGCCCGAGGACGTCGCACGGCGACTCTTCGAAGCCCTCCGGCTTGAGGTGCGCTACCAGAAGCGCGCCAACCAGATCAAGTGCACAGCCACGCTCGTAGGACCCGCAGTCTCAGCGGTGCGGCAGGCTGCTCGCGGTGCCGTCATCTTACCGTTTGACCGCAGCAAGCGCATTGACCAGCGTAAACACGAGAAAGAGGAGGATGTCATGTCTGACATCTCTCCCGTTCCCATCCTTGTGGTGCCCTCGGCAGGATTCGAACCTGCGACACCTGCCTCCGGAGGGCAGTGCTCTATCCCCTGAGCTACGAGGGCTCGCTTGCGCGACTGGACAGAGCCTAGCGCATGCCCCTTTCCGGCTGTGCACAGGAGGGGGCTTAACGCGGTAGCGTCGGATCATCGACGCGGAGGGAGGCGGCGGTGGGCGCCGAGCCGTTCCAGGTCAGGGTGGCTGAGCAGGACATCGAGGACGTGCGGGCGCGGTTGCGGCGCACGAGGTGGCCGGAGGCGGAGACCGTCGGCGACTGGGCGCAGGGAGTGCCGCTCGGCTATGCCGAGGAGCTCTGCCGCAGCTGGGCCGAGGACTACGACTTCGGGTTCGCCGACCGGCTCAACGTCTTCCCGCAGTTCCGTCAGGAGGTCGACGGCCTCGGGATTCACTTCGTGCACCTCCGTTCGCCGGAGCCGGACGCGTTCCCGCTGGTGATCACGCACGGCTGGCCGGGGTCGGTGCTCGAATTCCTCGACATTCTCGGGCCGCTGACCGACCCGCGGGCGCACGGTGGCGATCCGGCGGACGCGTTTCATGTCGTCGCGCCTTCGTTGCCGGGGTACGGCTGGAGCGACAAGCCGAGCGAAACCGGTTGGGGCGTGCGGAAAATCGCGACCGCTTGGGATCAGCTGATGGTCTCGCTCGGCTACGACCGCTATGGCGCGCAGGGCGGCGACTGGGGTTCGGCGGTGTCGGGGGCGCTCGGCGAGGTGGCGCGGGAGCGGGTCGCGGGGGTGCACGTCAACATGGCGGCCGCGCCGCGAGGCGAGTTCGCGGACGAGACCGACGAGGAACGCGAAGGGGCGCAGGCGGCGGCCGAGTTCCGGCGCACCGGCCAGGGGTATTCGGGGCAGCAGGGCACGCGGCCGCAGACACTGGGCTACGGACTGACCGACTCGCCGGCCGGGCAGGCGGCCTGGATCGCCGAGAAGTTCTGGGCCTGGACCGACAACAACGGCCGTCCGGAGGACGCGGTCACCCGGCAGCAGCTTCTCGACGCGATCTCGGCGTACTGGTTCACCGCGTCGGCGACGTCGTCCGCGCGGCTGTACTGGGAGAGCTACCGCAGCTTCGGCGATCTCGTCACGGCGCCGTCCGGCATCTCCGTCTACCCGCGCGACATCATCCGCCCGTCGCGGCGGCAGGCGGCGCTCAAGTACACCGATTTGCGCTGGTTCGAGCGGCTGCCGCGCGGCGGGCACTTCGCCGCCATGGAACAACCGGCGTCGCTCGTCGAGCAGATCCGCGGGTTCTTCCGGCTCGTGCGCTGATCTTTCCCACCTCGCGGAACAGGGCTGGGGGAAACGCGTCACCAGGCGTTAGGGTGAAGTTAGGCTACCCTGTATTGCACATATGCGCATGTCACTATATATTCCTCTCGACACCGAAACTTGGGAGGCGAGCGATGGGACACGGGCACGGCCACGGGCACACCGCCGCTCCGGCGAGCGCGTCCGGCCGCTACGTCCGCGCGCTGCTGATCGCTCTCGCGGTCGGTGCCGGGTTCATGGTGCTGGAGTTCGCGGTCGGCTTCGCCACCGGTTCCCTCGCGTTGATCTCCGACGCCGCGCACATGTTCACCGACGTTCTCGGCGTCGGAATGGCGCTCGCCGCGATCGTGCTCGCCCGGCGCAGCGGGCCGACGCCCAGCCGCACGTTCGGCATGTACCGGGCGGAAGTCCTTGCCGCGCTGGCGAATGCGGTCCTGTTGTTCGGTGTCGCCGGGTATGTGGCAGTCGAGGCGATCGGCCGGATCACCGACCCGCCGGAGGTACCTGGCCTGCCGGTGCTGCTCGCCGCGGCCGCGGGTCTGGTCGCCAACATCGTGTCGTTCCTGGTGCTGCGATCGGGCGCGAAGGAGAGCCTGAACGTCCGCGGTGCGTACCTCGAAGTGCTGGCCGACCTCATCGGTTCGGTCGGCGTGCTGCTCAGCGGCGCGATCACGCTCACCACCGGCTGGCGCTACGCCGACCCGATCATCGGTGTCGCGATCGGCCTGTTCGTGCTGCCGCGCACCTGGACGCTCGCCCGCCGCGCGCTGCGGATCCTGTTCCAGCACGCGCCGGCCGGCGTGGACGTCGGCGAGATCAGCACCGAACTCGCCGCGCTGCCGGGTGTCGCGGACGTGCACGACCTGCACGTGTGGACGCTGACCTCGGGCATGGAGGTCGCGTCGGCGCACCTGACGGTGAAGGCCGACGCCGAACAGTCCACTGTGCTCACCAAGGCGCAGGACCTGCTCTCGGTCCGCTACGAGATCAAACACGCGACGCTGCAAGTCGAGGGACCGCAATGCGCCCGCCGGTGCACGGAGCTGTCCTGGTAGACCGGGGGCTATGCGCAAGGACTTCGACCCCGCACAGCTGGCCCCGAACGCGTTCTACCACCTGATGACCGCGACCGTCGTGCCGCGGCCCATCGCCTGGGTGTCGAGCGTTTCCCGCGACGGAGTGGACAACCTCGCGCCGCATTCGTTCTTCACCGTCGCCTCGGCCGCGCCCGCGGTCCTGCAGTTCACCTCGGTCGGCCGGAAAGACACCCTGCGCAACGTCGAGGCGACCCGCCAGTTCGTGGTCAACCTCGCGCCCGAGCCGCTGTTCGAGCAGATCAACGCCACCGGCGCGGATTTCCCGCCCGAGCTGAGCGAATTCGACGAGGCAGGGCTGACCCGCGAGCCGAGCCTCAAGGTCCGCCCGCCGCGGGTGGCGGAATCACCCGTGGCGTTCGAATGCGAACTGCACAGCACGGTCGGTTTCGGCCGCTCGACGGTGGTGTTCGGCCGGGTCGTGCACCTGGCGGTCAACGAGGACGTCCTCGACGGCGACCACCCGCTGATCGAGCGCTTGCGGCCGCTGGCGCGGCTGGGGCGCGACGAATGGGGAACGCTGGGCGACATCAAGGAACTGGCGCGGCCCACGTACAAAAACTCGTGAGCGCCCGTCCCGGTCAGAACCGCGACAGGCGCTCACGAGCGGAGGTCAGGAGAAGGGCAGCGGCTGCGCGCCCCGCCCCTTCAGCATGAGCTTCATCTGGTCCATTTCCGCGCCCTGCGACACCAGCATGCTGCGGCACAACGCCTTCACCGCGTCGTTGGACGTGTGGTCCTGCGCGTACTCGGCCATCGCGACGCCGCCCTGGTGATGCCGCAGCATCAGCTGCAGGAACTCGACGTCCAGCGCGCGGCCGGAGAGCGACCGCAGTTTCGCGAGGTCCGCGTCGGTGGCCATGCCCGGCATCGGCGCGCCGCCGGCCGGGCTGCTGGTCGGCATCTGCATGCCCGCGTGGCCCATCGGCTCGGTCATCCACGTCATGTACGCGCCGGTCGCCTGCTCGGGCTGGTCCCACAGCATGAGCCAGCCCTTCATCCGCCCGACCTGCTCGGTCTGCGTGCGCTCGATGTCGAACGCGAGCTGGCGGATCTCCGGGTCGGTCGAGTGGTCGCGCGCCCAGCCGGCCATGGTGACCGCCTGCAGGTGGTGCACCGACATGTCCTGGGCGAACCCGACCTCGACCGAACCCGCGCCCGGCGTCGCGGGCACGGCGTCGCTGCCGTCGGTGAGCCGCGTCGCGAAGACCCCGATCGCGGCCCCGACCAGCAGCACCGCGATCAGCGTCCCGCCGATGACCACCCACCGCGACCAGCCGGTCCGTTCCGCCGGAGCGGACTCTTCGGCGACCTCGGCGGAGGGGGAGGCGGAACGGGCGGTTTCGACGCCGCCCGTCTCGGCCTGGTCCGCGCGGTTTTCGGAGCCCACGGTCACTGCCCGGCCGGCGGCGTCCCCGGCATGCCCGGCTGCTGCTCGGTCTGGGCTCCGGTGCTGCCCTTGTAGTCCATCGGCTTCGCGTCCTTGCCCGGCTTGCTCGGGTCGAACTTCGGCGGGTTGCTCGGGTCGAACATGCCCTTGCCGAGCGCGTCGCACGAGGCGCCGATCTCCGGGTACACGCCGTTCGGGTTGGTCCGCAGCGCGGCGATGAACTGGTCGATGCGCGGGTCGTCGGCGCTGTCCAGCTTCAGCTGGTGGCCCCACGACTGCAGCGAGATCGGCTTGTCCAGGCCCGGGTACGGCGACATCATCATGTACGGCTTGCCCTTGACCCGCGCCTCGAGCAGCGGGATCTGGTCGCCCTTCACCTTGTCCGGGTTGTAGGCGATCCACACCGTGCCGTGCTCGAGCGAGTGCACCATGTTCTCGTTGCGCACCGCTTCCGGGTACACGACGCCGGTGCAGGTGGCCCAGTAGCCGTCGTGCGGGCCGCCGAACGGCGGGCTCTGGTCGTATGCCACCCGTTCGGTGGGCAGGATGTGCACCGATCCGGTGTATTGCTTGATGACGACGCCGGGGATCTTCTTCGACGGGTCCGGATTGCTCGCGGTCGGCGCGAAGGAGGCGGCCGCCTCGTCCCGGGCGGCCTGGTCGCGCTTGGGCGCGGAGGCCTGCAGGTAGTAGACGATGACGCCGGCCAGCAGGGCGACCACCACGACGACGCCGATGATGGTGCCCCAGGGCGTGCGCTTGCCCGCGACGACCGAGCGGTTCTTCGCCGCCTTCACCGCGGACGCGCCGGAGCCCTTCTTCTTGGTGGTCCCGTTGGCCATGATTGCCGAGATCTCCTCGTGAGAGCGGGGGAGGGAGCCGGACGGAACCCTGCCGGTAGCCCAGTGTAGAGACCGGGCGTTCGATCACCGTGAACGCCCGCGAGGCGCCCCGGCGAGCGGAACATCCGCCTCCGGTGTGCCCGCCGTCTCGCCAGCCTGTACCGCCGGAGGCGCGCGGCACGAGCGCACCTAGAATTCGGCGAGTGACTCCCGCCGCTCTCGCCGATCTGGTCCGCAGCTCCGCCGAGCAGGTCCTCGCCGCACGCGGCGTCGACGCCGCTGTGCTGCCGGAGACCGTGACCATCGAACGCCCGCGCAACCCGGACCACGGGGACTACGCGACCAACCTCGCGCTGCAGGTGGCCAAGAAGGCGGGACTGAAGCCGCGCGAGTTCGCCGACGCGCTCGCGGAGGTCGTCGCGGGGGCGGACGGCGTGGCCGCGGCCGAGGTCGCCGGACCGGGCTTCCTGAACTTCCGGCTCGCCGCCGACGCACAGGGCGAGGTCGTGCGCCAGGTGCTGGCCGCGGGCGCGGAGTACGGCCGCGGCGACGCGCTGGCCGGGCGCCG
Source organism: Amycolatopsis sp. La24 (assembly GCF_029087445.1). Classification (NCBI taxonomy): domain Bacteria; kingdom Bacillati; phylum Actinomycetota; class Actinomycetes; order Pseudonocardiales; family Pseudonocardiaceae; genus Amycolatopsis; species Amycolatopsis sp. La24. The sequence continues at coordinate 126,342 of NZ_JARACH010000018.1, read as the reverse complement.
GATCAACCTGGAGTTCGTCTCCGCGAACCCGACCGGCCCGATCCACCTCGGCGGCACGCGCTGGGCCGCGGTCGGCGACGCGCTGGGCCGGGTGCTCGGCGCACAAGGCGCGGACGTCACCCGCGAGTACTACTTCAACGACGCCGGCGCGCAGATCGACCGCTTCGTGCGCTCGCTGATCGCCGCCGCGAAGGGTGAGCCCGCGCCGGAGGACGGCTACGCGGGCGGCTACATCAGCGACATCGCGGCCGAGGTGATCAAGGCCGAGCCGAGCGCGCTGAGCCTGCCCGAGGACGAGCGGAACGAGACCTTCCGGCGCATCGGCATCGAGCTGATGTTCAGCCAGATCAAGCAGAGCCTGCATGAGTTCGGCACCGATTTCGACGTCTACTTCCACGAGAACTCGCTGCACGAATCGGGCGCGGTCGACGCGGCGGTGCAGCAGCTCAAGGACTCCGGCAACCTCTACTTCGCCGACGGCGCGTGGTGGCTGAAGTCCAGCGAGTACGGCGACGACAAGGACCGGGTCGTCATCAAGAAGGACGGCAACACCGCCTACATCGCCGGTGACCTCGCCTACTTCAAGGACAAGCGCAACCGCGGCCACGACCTGTGCATCTACATGCTCGGCGCGGACCACCACGGCTACATCGCGCGGCTCAAGGCGGCCGCCGCGGCGTTCGGCGACGACCCGGCGACGGTCGAGGTGCTGATCGGCCAGATGGTGAACCTGGTCAGCGACGGCAAGCCGGTGCGGATGTCCAAGCGCGCGGGCACCGTGATCACGCTCGAGGACCTCGTCGAGGCGGTCGGCGTCGACCCGGCCCGCTACGAGCTGATCCGCTACTCCGTCGATTCCTCTTTGGACATCGATTTGGACTTGCTGCGCAAGCATTCCAACGACAACCCGGTCTACTACGTGCAGTACGCGCACGCCCGGCTGTCGTCGCTGCGGCGCGGCGCGGCGGACCTCGGCCTGAAGGTCGGCGAGTCCGGCGAGGACGTCGATTTCGGACTGCTCACCCTGCCTGCTGAAGGCGACCTGATCCGCACCATCGGCGAATTCCCCGCCGTGGTGCGCCGGGCGGCGGAGATGCGCGAACCGCATCGCGTGGCCCGCTACCTCGAGGAACTGGCCGGCGCGTACCACAAGTTCTACACCGTGGGCCGGGTCCTCCCGCAGGGCGACGAGGAGGCCACTCCCCTCACGTACGCCCGGCTCGCTCTGTGCGAAGCCGCGCGCCAGGTCCTGGCGAACGGCTTGTCGCTGCTCGGTGTCTCCGCTCCGGAACGGATGTAAACCATGGCGCACCCCGCGGGCCCCCGCCACGCCGACGTCTACCCCCATGCCGACGCCTCCGGGTTCCCGCCCGCGAGTGCGGGCGAACTCGACCAGCTGCCCGCGAAAGTGTGGCCGCGCAACGTTTACCGCGCCGCGGACGGCGTCGTCCGGATCGCCGGCGTCGACGTGCGCGACCTCGCGCAGACCTACGGCACGCCGCTGTTCGTGGTCGACGAGGCGGACTTCAAGTCCCGCTGCGCCGACTACGCCGAGGCGTTCGACGACCCGGCGCTCGTGCACTACGCGTCGAAGGCGTTCCTGTCCGTCGAGGTCGCCCGGTGGGTGGCCGAACAGGGACTGAGCCTCGACGTCTGCAGCGGCGGCGAACTGGCCGTCGCGCAGCGCGCGAACTTCCCGGTGGAGCGGATCACGTTCCACGGCAACAACAAATCGGTCGCCGAACTGGACGCGGCGGTCGAGGCAGGCGTCGGCACCGTGGTGGTCGACTCGTACTACGAGATCGCCCGGCTCGCCGAAATCGCCGCCGCGCACGGGATCGAGCAGAAGGTGCTCGTCCGGGTGACGGTCGGCGTCGAGGCGCACACTCACGAATTCATCGCGACCGCGCACGAGGACCAGAAGTTCGGCTTTTCGCTGGCTTCCGGCGATGCCGCCGAGGCGGTCCGCCGGGTGCTGAACGCGCCGTCGCTCAAGCTGGTCGGCCTGCACAGCCACATCGGTTCGCAGATCTTCGACGCCGACGGTTTCGAGGTCGCCGCGCGCCGCGTCGTCGGGCTGCTCGCGGACCTGGCCAAGGAGCACGGGCGGGACCTGCTCGAGCAGATGAACGTCGTCGACCTCGGCGGCGGTTTCGGCATCGCCTACACCGAAAAGGACAACCCGCCGCCGCCCTCGCAGATGATCACGCAGATCCGCGAGATCGTCCGCAAGGAATGCGCGTACGCGGAGCTTCCGGTGCCGCGCATCGCGGGCGAACCCGGCCGCGCGATCGCCGGTCCGGGCACGTTCACCCTGTACGAGGTGGGCACGATCAAGGACGTCGCGCTCGGCGACGAGACCGCCCGCCGGTACGTCAGCGTCGACGGCGGGATGAGCGACAACATCCGCACGGCGCTCTACGACGCGGTGTACGACTGCCGGGTGGTTTCGCGCTCCGCCTCCGACGGAAACGAGCCGGTGACCCCTGCGTTGTCTCGCGTGGTGGGAAAACACTGTGAGTCCGGCGACATCGTCGTCCGAGACTGCTGGCTGCCAGACACGCTGGCTCCCGGCGACCTGCTGGCCGTCGCGGCGACCGGCGCCTACTGCTACGCGATGGCCAGTGGTTACAACCGGCTGCCGCGGCCCGCGGTGGTCGCCGTGCGCAACGGCGCCGCCCGGCTGCTGCTGCGCAGGGAGACGACGGACGACATGCTGCGCCTGGAGGTTTGAGAAGTGTCCACTGTGTCTCCGAAAGGCCTGTCTCCCACGGATCGGTCACCCATCCGGGTAGCGATGCTCGGCTGCGGCACGGTCGGCAGCGAGGTCGCGCGGCTGCTCACCGAACAGGCCGGCGAGCTGGCGGCCCGCGCGGGCGCGCCGGTGGAACTGGTCGGCATCGCGGTGCGGCGTCCGGACAAGCACCCGGAACTGCCCGCCGAACTGCTGACTGACGACGCTGCGGCGCTCGTGGCCCGCGACGACGTCGACGTCGTGGTCGAGCTGGTCGGCGGGATCGACCCGGTGCGCAGCTGGCTGCTCACCGCGCTGAACGCGGGCAAGTCCGTGGTCACCGCCAACAAGGCGCTGCTCGCCGAGTGTTCGGCCGAGCTGTTCGAGGCGGCCGACGCCAGCGGTGCGGACCTCTACTTCGAGGCCGCCGTCGCCGGGGCCATCCCGCTGCTGCGCCCGCTGCGCGAATCGCTGGCAGGCGACCGGATCACCCGCGTGATGGGGATCGTCAACGGCACCACCAACTACATCCTCTCCGCGATGGACGCCACCGGCGCGGGCTACGCCGAAACGCTCGACGAGGCGAGCCGGCTCGGGTACGCGGAAGCGGACCCGACGGCGGACGTCGACGGCTACGACGCCGCGTCGAAGGCCGCGATCCTTGCCTCGCTGGCGTTCCACTCCCGGGTCACCGCGAAAGACGTGCACCGCGAAGGCATCGCGGACGTCACGGCGTCCGATCTGGCCGCGGCGCGCACGCTCGGCCGCACGGTGAAGCTGCTGGCGATCTGCGAACGCGTGACCGCGGACGACGGCACGGAATCGGTGTCCGCCCGCGTGCATCCGGTGATGATTCCGCGCAGCCACCAGCTGGCCGGCGTCGGCGGCGCGTTCAACGCGGTCTACGTCGAGGCGGACGCGGCCGGCGAGCTGATGTTCTACGGCCAGGGCGCCGGCGGCGCACCGACCGCCAGCGCGGTGCTCGGCGACCTCGTCGCGGTGGCGCGCAACCAGGTGCACGGCGGCCGCGGCCCGCGCGAATCGGCGCACGCCGCGCTGCCGGTGCGGCCGATGGGCCAGACGCCGACGCGCTACCACGTGAGCCTCGACGTCGCGGACCGCGCGGGCGTGCTCGCCCAGGTGGCGCAAGCGTTCGCCGCGCACGGCGTGAGCATCGCCGCGGTGCGCCAGCGCGACGCGAACGACACGGCGAGCCTCGTCGTGGTCACTCATCTCGCACCCGACGCGGCTTTGCAGTCCACTGTGGACGAAATCGCGAAACTCGATGTGGTGCACGAGGTTGTCAGCGTGATGCGGGTGGAAGGCGAAGACGCATGAGCGCAGCTTGCAAGCGAATCATGGATATTCATGCTTCCGCCTCGCCGATGAGCATGGTGAAACTCCGAATCGAGGCGGCAGCGTGAGTGGTTGGCCGGGAATCATTGAGGCGTATCGCGACCGGATTCCGGTCCCGGACGGAGCGCGCGTGGTCACGCTCGGCGAAGGAAACACGCCGCTGCTGCCCGCCGCGCACCTGTCGGAGCTGACCGGCGCCGAGGTGTACCTGAAGGTCGAGGGCGCGAACCCGACCGGCTCGTTCAAGGACCGCGGGATGACCGTGGCGATCACGCACGCGCTGGCGAGCGGCCTGAAAGCGGTGATCTGCGCGTCCACCGGCAACACCTCCGCGTCGGCCGCCGCGTACGCCGCGCGGGCCGGGCTCACCTGTGCGGTGCTGGTGCCGCAAGGCAAGATCGCGATGGGCAAGCTCGCCCAGGCGGTGCTGCACGGCGCGCGGATCCTCCAGGTCGACGGCAACTTCGACGACTGCCTCGAACTCGCCCGCAAGACCGCGGCGGACTACCCGGTGACGCTGGTCAACTCGGTCAACCCGGTGCGCATCGCGGGGCAGAAGACCGCCGCGTTCGAGATCTGCGACGTGCTCGGCGAGGCCCCGGACGTGCACTGCCTCCCGGTCGGCAACGCGGGCAACATCACCGCGTACTGGAAGGGCTATTCGGAGTACGCGGCGGACGGTGTGGTCAAGAACACCCCGCGGATGTTCGGTTTCCAGGCCGCCGGCGCCGCGCCGCTGGTACACGGCGAACCGGTTTCCGACCCGGACACCATCGCGACCGCGATCCGCATCGGCAGCCCGGCTTCGTGGGACGGCGCGGTGCACGCGCGCGCCGAATCGAACGGGCTCTTCGACGCGATCACCGACGAGAAGATCCTTGAGGCGTACCGGCTGCTGGCCCGTCGCGAGGGCGTTTTCGTGGAGCCGGCGTCCGCGACGAGCGTGGCGGGCCTGCTGGCCACCGCGGCGGACGGACGGCTGCCGAAGGGCTCGAAGGTGGTCTGCACGGTCACCGGGCACGGCCTGAAGGACCCGGCGACGGCGTTGGAGGGCAACGTCGAGGTGGAACCGCTCGCGGTCGACCCGACGGCCGTCGCGGCGGCGCTGGACCTGCGATGACGGCGCTGCCCGCGTTCCGCGCGACGGTCCCGGCGTCGACGGCGAACCTCGGCCCGGGATTCGACGCGCTCGGCCTCGCGCTCGCCCGTTACGACGTGGTCGACCTGCAGGTCACCGAGGGCGGTCTGAAGATCGAGGTGCTCGACGCGGGAGCGGGCGGCGTCGAGGACGTGCCGACCGACGAATCCCATCTGGTGGTCCGCGCGCTGCGGCGAGCCTGCGAACACCTCGACGTGCGGCCGCCCGGCCTGCATCTCCGTTGCCACAACAGCATTCCGCACGCGCGCGGCCTCGGGTCGTCGGCCGCCGCGGTGGTGACCGGCGTGGCGCTGGGCTACGCGCTGGCGGAGCGTCCGCTCGACGCCGACGCGCTCCAGCTCGCGGCGGAGTTCGAGGGCCACGCGGACAACGCGGCGGCGAGCCTGTTCGGCGGGCTCGTGGTGGCGTGGGCGGAGGACGGCCGGTTCCGTGCCGAACGCGTGGAGCCGAACGCGGCGATCCGGCCGGTAGTCGCGGTGCCGGGGGAGAAGTCGTCCACCAACACGACGCGCGGGCTGCTGCCGGCGCAGGTGCCGCACGCCGACGCGGCGCACAGCGCGGGACGGGCGGCGCTCGCGGTGCTGGCTGTCACCGAACGGCCCGAACTGCTGCTGGCCGCCACCGAGGACCGGTTGCACCAGGATTACCGCGCCGAGGCGTACCCGGCGAGCACGGAATTGGTGCGCACGCTGCGTGCGCAAGGCGTTCCCGCGACCGTTTCCGGCGCCGGCCCCACTGTGCTCGCTCTCACGCTGACGGGAATACTCCCGGCGGGCGTGGACGTTACGGGCTTCGACGTCGCCGAATTGCCCGTGGATCGCGATGGCGTGCAGGTTGTGGCCAGGTGACGACCTGGTCACAGGCTGGACGGCAGCGTGCGCCACGCGGGGGGTGGTTGTTGCACCCGGACAGGGCGCGGTCTACCCTCGGGGGCGTTCGATCACCGTGCGTTTCCGCACCCGATGCCGGGCCTGTTCGCCCCTAGCGGCGGCTCCGGTCCGCATCCTTCGTCGATCCGCCGATTCCGCACCGCCCGGCACGCGGGAGGCGGAGGGACGCAGGCGGGTTTCCGGTTCCGGCGGTGCCGAATTCCGCTTTCTCCGTCCGGAGGGGGCAAACACCCTGTGCTGGCGGCGCTTCGCTGTGTCTCGCACGGCTGGGCGCGAGCCGTCCGCATCGGAGGCAGAAGCCGTCTCGCTACCGGCGGCAGTCCGCTGATCCACCTGGAACGTGGATCGGTCAGGAAGGACATGTGTGAGCAACACCGATCTGTTGAGCGGCGACGTGGAGACCCCCGCCGCGGCCGCTGAGACCAATGGGGCCGCGGCCGCTCCGAAGCGCCGCACCGGGGGCCTGTCCGGAATGGTCATCGCCGAGCTCCGCCAGCTGGCGGGCGAACTGGGTGTGGGCGAGACCACCGGCATGCGCAAGGGGGACCTGATCGCCGCGATCCGCGAGCGCCAGGGCAAGAGCAAGAAGCGCGCCGCCGCGGCCGACACGCTGCCGCTCGAGGGCGTCGGCGAGCCTGCCAAGGCGGAGAAGGCCGAGAAGCCCGCCCGCCGGGCCAAGGCCGACGCGCCGAAGGCGGACGCGGCTGCCAAGACCGAGGCGCCCAAGGCGGAGCCGGTCCAGGCGGAGGCTCCCAAGGCCGAGGCCCCGAAGGCGGAGACCGCGCAGGACGGCAAGCCCGCCGCGCAGGAGCGCCCGGAGCGCCACGACCGTTCCGAGGGCCAGTCCGACGGCCAGTCCGAGGAGGGCGGCCGCAACCGCCGCCGCCGCGGCGGCGCGAACCGGGGCGACGGCCAGCGCGACCAGCGCGGCGACCGCCAGGGCGGCAACCGCGACAACAACCGGGACAACCGCGACAACCGGGACAACGGCCGCGACAACCGGGACAACCGCGGCGGCCAGGACAACCGTCAGGACCGCCAGGACAACCGGCAGCGGAACCAGCAGGACAACCGGAACAACGGCCCGCAGGACGACGACGAGGAAGGCGGCCGCCGCGGCCGTCGCTTCCGCGACCGCCGCCGCCGGGGCAGCGGGGGCGGCCAGCGCGAGGGCGGCGCTCCGGACACCGAGATCCGCGAGGACGACGTCCTGCTGCCGGTCGCTGGCATCCTGGACGTGCTCGACAACTACGCGTTCGTGCGCACCTCGGGCTACCTGGCCGGGCCGAACGACGTGTACGTGTCGCTGTCGCTGGTCCGCAAGTTCGGCCTGCGCCGCGGCGACGCGATCACCGGTGTCGTGCGCCAGCCGCGCGAGGGCGAGCAGCAGCGGCAGAAGTTCAACCCGCTGGTGCGCGTCGACTCGATCAACGGCCTGGAGCCGGACGAGGCCAAGCGCCGTCCCGACTTCACGAAGCTGACCCCGCTGTACCCGAACGAGCGGCTGCGCCTCGAGACCGAGCCGCACAAGCTCACGACCCGCGTGATCGACCTGATCATGCCGGTCGGCAAGGGCCAGCGTGCGCTGATCGTGTCCCCGCCGAAGGCCGGCAAGACGACGATCATGCAGGACATCGCGAACGCGATCACGACGAACAACCCTGAGGCCCACCTCATGGTCGTGCTGGTCGACGAGCGTCCGGAAGAGGTCACCGACATGCAGCGGTCGGTGAAGGGCGAGGTCATCGCCTCCACCTTCGACCGCCCGCCGTCCGACCACACCTCGGTCGCCGAGCTGTCCATCGAACGGGCCAAGCGCCTGGTCGAAATGGGCCACGACGTGGTCGTCCTGCTCGACTCGATCACCCGTCTCGGCCGCGCCTACAACCTGGCCGCGCCCGCGTCCGGCCGGATCCTGTCCGGTGGTGTCGACTCGACCGCGCTGTACCCGCCGAAGCGTTTCCTCGGCGCCGCGCGCAACATCGAGAACGGCGGCTCGCTCACCATCTTCGCGACCGCGATGGTGGAGACCGGGTCCACGATGGACACGGTGATCTTCGAGGAGTTCAAGGGCACCGGCAACGCGGAGCTCAAGCTCGACCGCAAGATCTCCGAGCGCCGCGTGTTCCCGGCGGTGGACGTCAACCCGTCCGGCACCCGCAAGGAAGAGCTGCTGCTCTCGCCGGACGAGCTGGCCGTCACGCACAAGCTGCACCGAGTGCTGCACGCGCTGGACTCGCAGCAGGCCATCGACCTGCTGATCTCGCGGCTGCGCAAGACGAAGACCAACATCGAATTCCTGATGCAGGTCTCGAAGACCGCCCTCGGCGGCGGAGACGACGACTGAGTTCCCGCTTCACGCACCACGGCCCGCCCCCATCACTTCCGGGGGGCGGGCCGTGGTGCGTGTGGAGGTCCGTGAAGGACTCCTTGGGGGAATCAGATTCCCCCAAGGAGTCCTTCACGGACGTTTCTGCCGCACCGGGGAGGTGGCGCGGCAGAAAACTCAGTGGCGGGGGACGGCGGCCGGGGTCCAGCCGCGGTAGTTGTTGAAGTAGCTCGTGGAGCTGCCGTGGCCGATCTTGCCGCCGACGCTGGTGGCGTAGAAACCGCCGTTGCCGTCCGCGATGCCGACGTGGCCGTAGGCGCTGATGTTCCAGTACACGAACGAACCGGCGGGCGGTTTGCCGCTGGTGTGCTTCGGGCTGGCGCCGTTCCAATGTGCGTTGGCCGACGCCCACACCCCGGTGACGCCGTAGGAATTCTCCGCGGCCTTCTCGCAGTAGTGCTCCCACCCGGTGCTTCCGGCGTGCGCCTTGTACCAGGCGACCGCACCGGCCGGGGTGCCGTCGCCCGCCCCGGTCAGGTTCGCCTCGGAAAGCTCCGAGAACGTTCCGGCGGCGGGGTTCACGTCCGCCGCGGTGATGCCGCCGGAAGCATTCGCGGCAGGCGCGAAGACCGCGGCGGAAGCGGCGAGGGCGAGCGCCGCGGCCGGCTTCGCGAGCCGGGTGAGCAGGTCGGTCGTGCGCATGTCCGGACCTCCAGTAAGTGAGCGATTCACGAACTCGGCCAGCTTCACGCCAGGGGGTACAAAATCCGTACAATGCGAATGTCCTTCACTACCCACGGTCGCGGCCGGCGGCGGAATACCTGGTCACCGGGGTGTGTTGAAGCCCTTGCCGGCACGTCTGGCAGAATGACCCGCTGAAGTCCGGCACCGGTTCACCCCGTACTGGGGACCCGGGGCCAACGAGAGAGGACACCATGAAGAGCGGTATTCACCCCGAATACGTGACCACGACCGTCACGTGCAACTGCGGGAACACCTTCGTCACCCGCAGCACGAAGGAGTCGGGTCAGATCCACGTCGAGATCTGCTCGAACTGCCATCCCTTCTACACCGGCAAGCAGAAGATCATGGACACCGGTGGCCGGGTTGCCCGGTTCGAGAAGCGCTACGGCAAGCGTCAGCAGAAGACCGACGCCAAGTAGCTTGTCCAACGGCGCCCACCCGCACGCCCGGGTGGGCGCCGTTGTTCTGTCCGGGCCTGTTCGCGAGAGGGAGACGGCGAAGTGGATTCGAGTTCGCTCAAGGGGCTGCTCGACGAGCACGCACAGCTGGAACAGCAGCTCGCCGACCCCGCGGTGCATGCCGACCAGGCCAGGGCCCGCAAACTGGGCCGCCGCTACGCCGAGCTGAGCCCGGTCGTGCGCGCGGTGCGCGAGCTGGACCAGACCCGCGACGACCTGTCCGCGGCGAAGGAACTGGCGGCCGAGGACGCGGCGTTCGCCGCCGAGGCCGAGGAGCTGTCGGCGAAAATCCCGCAGCTCGAAGCGAAACTCACCGAACTGCTGCTGCCGCGCGACCCGTATGACGGCTCCGACGTGGTCATGGAGATCAAATCCGGCGAGGGCGGCGAGGAATCCGCGCTGTTCGCCGGCGACCTGCTGCGGATGTACCTGCGCTACGCCGAGCGGCACAACTGGAAGGCCGAGGTGCTCGACTCGACGGAGTCGGACCTCGGCGGCTACAAGGACGTCACGCTGTCGCTCAAGAGCAAGACCGCGGACGTCGAAGGCGTCTGGGCGAGGCTGAAGTTCGAGGGCGGCGTGCACCGGGTGCAGCGCGTGCCCGCGACGGAATCGCAGGGCCGCATCCACACGTCCGCGTCCGGCGTGCTGATTTATCCGGAACCGGAAGAGGTCGAGGTCGAAATCGACCCGAACGACCTGCGCATCGACGTGTTCCGCTCGTCGGGTCCCGGCGGGCAGAGCGTCAACACCACCGACTCGGCGGTGCGGATCACCCACCTGCCGACCGGAATCGTCGTGTCGTGCCAGAACGAGAAGTCGCAGATCCAGAACCGCGCGCGGGCGCTGCAGGTGCTGCAGGCCCGGCTGCAGCAGGTCGCCGAGGAAGAGGCCGCGGCGAAGGCGTCGGACGCGCGCCGTTCGCAGGTCCGGACGGTGGACCGTTCGGAGCGGGTGCGGACGTACAACTTCCCGGAGAACCGGATCTCGGACCACCGGGTGAACTACAAGGCGTACAACCTGGACCAGGTCCTCGACGGGGAACTGGATGGGGTGCTCGACGCGCTGGCGTCGGCCGACCGGGAGGAACGGCTCGCCGCTCAGTCGGGCTGACGAGCACCGGAATCGGTGCCAGCCAAGTAATCCGAGCGGCGCGCTGTCCGTCCACAATGGAATCGGCGGCCGTGGTTGTCCTCGGGTCAGGCGCTCACGAGGTCGCCGCGGCGAACGCCGTCATCCGCTTCTCGTATCCCTTGTCATCCCCGAAATGCACGGCCACCGCGTCCGCGCCGGCGTTCCGGTACGCACGGTAGGTCTCGACGGCTGTTTCTTCGTCGTACTGCTGCCTAGCGATCCGCCGCACGCGCCGCTCCGGGTCGAGCTGGGACAGCTTCGCGACCCGTTCCGCGAAAGCCTCCGGTGAGAGGCCCGCGCTGAGCCACTGGTCTCCAGCCCGGACCGCCCGGCGCAGCGCGACTGTCGAATTCCCGCCGACCAGAATCGGGATCCGGCCCTCCGGCCGCGGTTCGAAATACCCGCCGGATCGGCCTCGTCCGGTGGTGAACAGCTGATCCAGCAACGAAAGCGTCTCGTCCAGCGTCGCGCCGCGGCGGGGGAAATCCGCGCCGATCTCCGCGAACTCCGGCTCGTTCCACCCCGCGCCGACGCCCAGCACCAGCCGGTGCCCGGACAGCCGGTCGATCGTCGCGGCCTGTTTGGCCAGCAGGTGCGGTTCGCGCAGCGGCACGATCACCACGGACGTGCCCAGCTGCACGCGTTCGGTCGCCGCGGCGAGATAGGCGAGCGTCGCCAGCGGTTCGTACACGCCGCCGAAGACCTCGCCGAACGGCTCGGGCGGCAGCACGTGGTCCGGCAGCCAGACGGATTCGTAGCCCAGCTCCTCGGCCAGCCGGGCGAGGTCGGCGAGGCGGCGCGGGGTCAGGTCGGGGGACTCGTTCGGCAGGACCACCTGGCGGCTCATCGCAGCACCTTCCGGATCGCGGTGAGCCAGGCTACCGGCGCTTCCTCGCCGATGCCGTGCCCGGATGCGATTTCGACCAGCTCCGCGCCGGGAATTCCGGCGGCCAACTCCTGCGAGTGCTTTGGCGGCACGAGGGAGTCCAGCGTCGTGGCGATCACCAATGTCGGAACTGCGATCGACGCCAGTTCCGCCCGGGTGTCGACCTTCCGGACCAGTTCGACCTGCTTCGCCGTCCCCGCGGGCACCGACGCGGCCAACGCGGCGACCGCCTCGGCGACCTGCTCCGGCGTCAGCGCGGCGAGGAACGGCTCGCTGACCGCAGTCAGCATCAAGTACTTGGCGAGCAGAGTGCGGTCGCCTTTCAGCAACTCTGCCCACACATCCAGCGCCAGTTCCATCCGCGCGTCCGGCCGGGCGAAGCCCGCGGTGAGGATGAGGCCGGTCACGCGCTTGGGATGCCGGGTCGCCACGCGGACCGCGACGGCCGTGCCGAGCGAGTAGCCGAGCACGGCGAACTTCTCGACCCCGGCGTCGACGGCGGTCGCGACCAGTCCGTCGGCCAGTTCGTCGAGTGTGCCGCCCGCGACCGGGTAATCGGCCCCGACCACGGTGTGCGTGCGGGCGAGATCGTCCAGCAGCGGACCGAAATTGGCGGTCACGCCGCCGCCCGCGCCGTGGGCGAGCAGCAGGCCGGGGCCCTGTCCGGCGACGAGGGGCGCGAAATGTTCTGTCATGTTCGCGACGTTAAGGATTGACACCAGTGTGAAGGCCAGAAGCAGGAGAAAATCGGATGCTGATCGGCGAACTCGCGCAGCGCACCGGCGTCGCGCCGCGGCTGCTGCGGTACTACGGCGAACAGGGCCTGCTGGCCTCGGAGCGCAACACGAGCGGGTACCGGGTGTACGACGAGGAGGCCGTCGTCCGGGTGTGCCAGATCCGGAAACTGCTGGCCGCGGGCCTGACCACGGAGATGATCGCCGGGATGCTCGACTGCGCGAGCGGACCCGCCGCGCACCTCGACCTGTGCCCGGAACTGGTGCGCAGGCTGCGCGGGGAACTGGCCGAGGTGGACCGCCGGATCGGGGATCTCGCCCAGCGGCGCGAAGTCCTGTCCGGATATCTCGGCCAGGCGTGACCCCCGCGCGGCCGGGGGTCGATACGCTGGGCAGCACCCCCGCAGGGGGCAGTTTCGACGAGTGAAGGACGACCAGTGAATCGGCAGCCGCTGCGCCTGGCCATCATGGAGGCCACCCGGATCCTCACCGAGGCGGGCGTGGAATCGCCGCGGTCGGACGCGGATCTCATCGCCGCGCACGTGCTCGGCGTCGAACGGGGCAGGCTGCCGATGGTGCCGCTGGTCGACCCGCCGGTGATCGACGCGATCGGCCAGCTCGTCGCGCAGCGCGCCAAGCGGATCCCGCTGCAGTACCTCACCGGCTGGGCCGCGCTCGGCAACATCACGGTCAACGTCGGCGCGGGCGTGTTCGTCCCGCGCCCGGAGACTGAATTGCTCCTCGAATGGGGCGTGAAGTTCCTCCAGGGCCGCGAATACCCGGTGGTGGTCGACCTGTGCACCGGGTCCGGCGCGCTGGCGCTGGCGCTCGCGCACGAACGCCCGGACGCGGTGGTCTACGCGGTCGACGTCGACCCGCAGGCGCTCGCCTGGGCCCGGCACAACGCCGACGTGCACACCGCGGCGGGCAACACCCCGATCCGGCTCTACTCCGGCGACATCGCGGACCCGACGATGTTCGCCGAACTCGACGGTCTCGTGGACCTGGTGCTCTGCAACCCGCCGTACGTCCCGGAGGGCACCCCGGTCCCGCCGGAGGTAGGCGAACACGACCCGGCCCGCGCGGTCTTCGCGGAGGAAAGCGGTCTGGCAGTGATCCGGCACGCGATCGCGGCAGGCGCGCGGCTGCTGCGCCCGGGCGGCGGCCTGGCGATCGAACACGACGACACGCATGGCTCAGCGGTGCCCGCACTGGTCCGGGCGCGCCGGGTGCTGACCGGGGTGGAGGACCATCCCGACTACAGCGGGCGCGCACGGTTCGTGACCGCTCGCCGACTGGGCTGAGTCCCGCTACGCCCAACGCTCGTGAAGGACTCCCTCACGGCCGGTTGCGGGTCGTGAGGGGAACCCTGGGGGAATCTGCGTTCGTGAGGGTGGCCCTCACGGACCTTGCACTGCCTGGATGTCCGTGAAGGGCTCCTTGAGGGAATCTAGGTCCGTGAGGGAGCCCTTCACGGCCCGCAGGCGTTCGTGAGGGGAACCCTGCAGGAATCAGCGTCAGTGAGGGTGGCCCTCACGAACCTTGCCCTGCCCGGACGTGCGTGAAGGGACCCCTCACAGACTCCCCGCGTTGCTGCCCACCCCCCGCGCTGGGCCATTCGCACCTTTGCCTTCGTCTTGCCCGACTTTCGTCGTGCGGCAGCGGGGTGGATTTCGTTCGCTCGCCTAACGATCACCGTTAGCGTCGGGCCTCGGGACCGCCGGGCGGACCGGCGGAGAAGTGAGGAGCGACGATGAGATCCCCCTTACCCCGCCGGAATCACCGCGCCCGTACGAGGCGCGGCCGGGTCGCTGTCGTCGTGGCGGTCGCGGCGCTGGCTCCCGCGTTGCTCGCCGGGACCGCCGCGGCTGATCCGATCGCGCAGGGCTGGCCCGCGCCGCTGGACTCCGCGCACTGGGCCGACCAGGCGAGCATGACCTGGCAGGACTACCGCCACGTCCCGGGCACCAACTGGGCCGACCCGTCGCTCAAGCCGACCGTGCGCAAGTTCAAGGGCGCCGTCGTGCTCGCCGACTACCCGGACGCGGATTTCGTCGTCACGAAGCCGCCGCATTCGACCGTCTTCGGCAATCCGTCGCCGTCGGCCAGCAATCTGCCGCGCGAGAAAGTCGCGCAGCATTACCAGGACTTCCTCAACAAACCCGAAACCCTCAACCACGGCCACACCATCAACGAGTACTGGATGGAGGACTCCGGCGGACGGTTCGGCGTCGACCTCACCGCGTTCGGCCCCTACCGGATGCCGGGCAAATCCTTCGAGTACGGCATGGAAATGCAGCCGCAGGACTGTCCGGCCGACGCCGACTGCACCCGGGACCTGCGCAAGGACGCGGGCGACGCGTGGCGCGCCGACGTCGGTCCGGTCGCCGACCAGTTCGACTTCGTCTTCTTCCTTTCCGCGGCCCAGGACGAAAGCTCGACGTGGCAGGAATTCGGCGAGATGAAATTCGGCTCGAAGGAGAACGTGCCCGCCGAATTCGGCCCGCCGGGCAGCAAACCGGGCGACCAGAACTGGGCGCACACGCGGTACGTGCCGTGGACGTCGTGGGCCTCGGCGTCGACCATCTGGCCCAACGCGGCCAACGGATCCTCGACGCAGGCGGAAAGCTCCGGCCAGGGCGTGTTCGCGCACGAGTTCAGCCACATCCTCGGCATCGGCGACAACTACAACAACCCGTTCGGCGATCCGCCCCGCCGGTCCTACACCGGACCGTGGGAAATGTTGTCGCGCGGCAGTTTCAACGGTCCCGGCGGCCCGCACACGCGCTGGCAGATCCCGGCGACCGAGGGCGGTTCGATGGGCGCGCACCACATGCTGCGCAACAAACTCAAGCTCGGCATCGTCGATCCGAAGTCCGTCCTGAACCTCGACCGGAACCAGCTCGCCACGACCGGTCCGGTCACCGCCCGCGTGACCGCCCGGGAGGCGGTGCCGGAGCAAGGCGCGTACGCGGGCATCACGATCGCGCTCACCGGCGGTGACCGTTCGCCCAAGTGCGATCCCGCGAAGGACCCGAAGTGCGACGGCGGCGGGTATGACCACTACAGCGTGGAGGTCGTCGACCGGATGGGCTCGGACTCGTTCGCCCCGGACTCCGGTGTCCTGCTGGCCAAGACCAAGAGCCGCGACGCCGCGCCGTTCGAATGGATCGTCGACGCCAACCCGCAGGACATCGGCCTGACCGATTACGTCCGCCCGGACGGCACCCCGGTCAAGATCACCGTCGGCGACTACCGGCAGCTCAACGACGCCACGTTCAAGGCGGGCACCGGCGCGTCCAGCGGTTATGAGTACACCGACGAGGCCAACCGGTTGCGGTTCCTCGTCACCGACCTCGACCGCGACAGCCGCGGCGTGCTGTCGTACACGGTCACCGTCGCGTCGCTCGACGGCGCCGGACCGCAGGCGCGTGGCGCGTGGTTGTGGCCCGCACTGCCCGCGTTCGCCCGCGGTGGCCTCGCTACCTGCGACTTCCGCCTGTCGAACCAGGGTTCGGCACGCGGCGCGACAGCCCCGTACGACCAGGACACCTACCGGCTGACCGCGTCCACCGACACCCGCGGCTGGGAAGTCCGGCTCCCGAACGCGCTGGCCACCGCCAAGTTCGGCGGCTCGACGCAAATCCAGGCGTACGCGAAACGCTCGGCGGGCGCACCGCACACCGCTCGCGTGCGGCTGACCGCGACGTCGATCGCCGACCCGGCGAAGACCACGACGACCGCCTGTACCGCGATCGGGTTCTGAGCCACGAAAGGCGCCATCCGTCCGAACGGCGGATGGCGCCTTTCGACCGGGTTGCCCTCTATCGAGCGACCCCCTACCTTGAGGCGGCCGAACAATCAGACTTCTGGGGGAGTCCATGTTCTTGCGTCATCGCATCACCGCCGGCTGCGGAGCGGCGCTCATCGCCGCCAGCGCGCTCACCGCGAGCGCCACCAGCGCGTCCGCCGCCGCCGGACCGACCACCCTCCCTGCCAGCGAATACACGCTGACGTCGGACTACCACAAGTACGACGCGGTCTACTCCGGCCTCGCGGGGAAGCTGCACACCGTGCCGGTGCACACCGTCATGGACAACGCGAACCACGACCGCCAAGCGCTGCCGTCCACCTTCAAACCGGCCGGGCTCACCGGCGGTTTCCGGTTCGACGACGGCGACAACAGCGACTGCACCAACTACCCGCAGGGCATCACCACCAGCCGCGACGCGGTCGGCGGCGACAACGGCGGCAACTACGACGGGCACCAGCTCGTCGCGGTCAGCTGGTACACGCGCGACAAATGCGGCGGCAAACAGGTCCGCAGCCGGATCACGCTCGCCGACTGGGACGCGACGTACCCGAACAAGTACCGCAAGATCCTGCTCGTCGAACCGACCGGCACGAACGCATCGCCGAACTACAAGGACATCCCGATCCACGCGGGCGGCGTCTCCTGGTACGGCGACTACCTGTACGTCGCCGACACCGGCGGCGGCATGCGGGTCTTCGACATGCGCAAGATCCTCGAGGTCAACTCGGGCGGCACGGCGGACCAGATCGGCCTGTCCGGCGGCCAGTACTACGCGCACAACTACCGCTACGTGCTGCCGCAGGTGGGCACGGTCGCCGCGCACACGACGTCCGGCACGAACCTGGTCTGGTCGAGCATCTCGCTGGACCGGGTCAGCAAGTCGATCGTGATGACCGAGTACACCTGCAAGGCCGACTGCACCGACTACCCGAACCGCGCCCCGCGCGCGGTGCGCTTCCCGTTCGCCTCGGGAGCGACGACGTTCGCCGCCTCCACGACGGCGAGCCAGGCGCTGAAGCTGCCCTGGTACAACCTCAACGGCGTCGCCTCGCACAACGGCCGCTGGTGGTTCAACTCGTCCGCCGCGAAGCAGCTCTACTACTGGACCCCGACCGCCGGCCCGGCCACGCACGCCTGGGTGAGCAGCGGGGAGAGCATTTCGTACTGGGAGGACCCGAAGGACGCGGATCTGCTGTGGTCGCTGCAGGAGGGCGCGGGAAACCGCAACGTGTTCGCGGTGAAGCAGGCCAGTTACGGCGCCTGACCGCTGACTGTCCGTGAGGGGAACCCGCATTGACTCTGATTCCTTCAGGGTTCCCCTCACGTACCTCGGCAGCGCCCGCCCGGGGTGGCGGGGGATAGGCTTCGCGGCATGAGTGCGGTCTACGACTGCGGCAAGCGCGAATCCCGAGCCGAAGGCCTGTCCGCGGCGGCCGCCGCGGTGCGGTCGAGCCGGCTGGTCGTCCTGCCGACGGACACGGTGTACGGCATCGGTGCGGACGCGTTCGACTCCGGCGCCGTCCAGGCGTTGCTGCGGGCGAAGAACCGCGGCCCGGACATGCCGGTCGGCGTCCTCGTCGGCTCCTGGTCCACTGTGGACGGTCTGGTGCTCGGCGTTCCGCCGCAGGCGCGGGCGCTCATCGAGGCGTTCTGGCCGGGCGACCTGTCGATCGTGCTGCCGCACGCGCCGAGTCTGCAGTGGAATCTCGGCAACTCCCGCGGCACGGTGATGCTGCGGATGCCGCTGCACCCGGTCGCGCTCGAGCTGCTGCGCGACGTCGGCCCGATGGCGGTGTCGAGCGCGAACGTCTCCGGGCGTTCGCCCGCATCGACCGTCGAGGACGCGCAGGAGCAGCTCGGCGATTCGGTGTCGGTGTACCTCGACGGCGGGTCGAGCGGGGAAACGGTGGCTTCGTCCATCGTGGACCTGACCGGCGACAAGCCGCTGGTGCTGCGCGAGGGCGCGGTCACGAAGGCCGCCATCGCCGAGGTGATCGGCGTCGCCGAGGAGACGCTGGACTGAGCCGCGGAAGTGACTGCCGTTCACCGTGGCCGCACGCGGGCGCGGTAGCGTGGCGCGGTGACTCCGACCTCCCGGCGGGCGTGACGCGGTCATGCCTGTAGTCCAAGGACTTCTCCCGATCCGGGAGTACCTGCTCGTCGCGCTGACCGCGACCGCGGTGACCTATCTGCTGACCGGCGTCGTGCGGCGCGTGGCCATCCGGATCGGCGCGATCGCCAACCCCCGCGCGCGCGACGTGCACGTCAAGCCGATCCCGCGGATGGGCGGCGTCGGCATCTACCTCGGGATCGCCGCCGCGATGGGCCTCGCGCACCAGCTGCCCGCGCTCAGCCACGGTTTCGACGTCTCCTACGACGCGGTCGGCGTGCTGCTCGCGGCGGGCGTCATCTCGCTCATCGGCATCCTGGACGACCGGTTCGAACTCGACGCGTGGACGAAGCTCGCCGGACAGGTCATGTGCGCCGGGATCCTCGTCATCTTCGGCGTGCAGTGGGTGTCGTTCTGGGTGCCGTGGGGCGGCAACGGCGATTCCATCGGCTCGGTGCTGGTGCTGGACAAGAACCAGGGCGCGCTGCTGACCGTCGTGATGGTCGTGGTGATGGTCAACGCGATGAACTTCGTCGACGGCCTCGACGGGCTGGCCGGCGGGCTCGGCTTCATCGCCGCGGCGGCCACCTGCGCGTTCTCGATCGGCCTGCTCGACAACGCGGGCGGCGACTTCGGCGCGTACCCGCCCGCGCTCATCGCCGCCGCGCTCGCCGGGGCGTGTCTCGGTTTCCTTCCGTACAACTTCCAGCCCGCCAAAATTTTCATGGGCGACTCCGGATCGATGATGATCGGGCTGATGCTCGCCGGGGCCACCACCTCGGCGAGCGGACGGGTCAACTACACCCGGTTCTCCGCCTCGGACGCGCTCGCCCTGCTGTCCCCGCTGGTGGTCGTCGTGGCCGTGCTTTTCGTGCCGGTGCTCGACCTCGTGATGGCCGTCGTCCGGCGCACGCGGCGCGGGCAGAGCCCGTTCGCCGCCGACAAAATGCATCTGCACCACCGGCTGCTGGAAATCGGCCATTCGCAACGGCGCGCGGTGCTGCTGATCTATTTGTGGGCCGGAATTCTCTCTTTCGGAGCGGTCTCCATCACGATTTTCGACAGCCCGGTCGTGTTCTGGGCGATTGCCGCCGCACTGGTGGTCGCGGTGCTGGTTTCCCTGGTGCCGCGACTGCGTTCCCGGCACCGCCACGGGGTCTGAGCCCGCGGGCGGTCTATACTGGCGGGTCGAACCGAACGAGGAGCGATTGCAGTGAGCGACACCGAGACGCCGGAGACGACGCCCGAGACGTCCCAGGCCACGGCTCAGGCCAAAGCTGTGTCCTCCTCGGAGAACCCGCACGCCGCTCCGGTGCGCCAGCTCGCGCGCTCGATGACGCGCGCCTCGCTGCTGTTCACTCCGCCGTTCATCCTGGTCTGCATTGTGCTTTTCACCGTCCTCAACGGACTGCACGGCTTCCTCGGGGCCCTGGTCGGCGGCGTGCTGGCGATGGTCGCCTCGCTGTCGACGCTGGGCATGATGAAGGTATCCGCCGGACAGGACCCCTCGCTGGTGATGCTCATCGCTCTCGGCGGCTACGCGGCGAAGGTCATCCTCCTGTTCCTCGCGCTCACTCTGCTCAAGGGCGTCACCGTGCTGCACCCGCTTTCCCTCGGGATCACGATGATCGTCGCCATTCTCGTAGCCGCCGCTGTGGAGTTCGCGACATTCCGCAAAGCGCGTATCCCGACCATCATTCCCGCCTCGAATTGACGGATTCGGGACAAGGGTCCCAGCCGGATCCGGGACTTAGGTCCTGGACCGTTCGGCTGGTAAGGAGTACGCCTGTACGGCAGTGATTGACCTGCTGGTATGGTCCGCGTCATGGGTGGCGGCCTCGGCCGCGCACTCCCGACGACGAACCGCGATCAGCAGTGTGGCGACCGGATGGTTCCGCCTCTTTCACCAGCTGGTCCGAAGTAGACCGCAGGGCAGTGTTCACGCGAGACATCCCTCGAGCGCAGACCGGTGTTTGGCTCCGCGCACGGTGGGTACCGCCGCCTCCGGCGTCCCGATGCGTATCGGGTACGTTAAGTCCAGATCGTGACGATTCCCCCGGCGGAGTGAACGCCGGCCGGGAGAACCGGGAGGAGCCCAGTGGCCGCGCTGGTACTGACCGAGGGTGCGACCTTCGTACCCCCTGGCGCCGAAAGCTTTGAGCTGCCGCCGTTGTTCGGCTTCGTCACGAAGCCGATGCTCCTGGTGGTGCTCTCGGTGATCATCATCGCGGGGTACTTCCTGCTGGCGACGCGCAAGATGAAGGTCGTCCCGACCAAAGGCCAGTTCGTGGCCGAAGGCATCTACGACTTCGCGCGCAACAACATCGCCCGCGAGCAGATCGGCTCGAAAGACTTCCAGCGCTTCGTGCCGGTCATCTTCGCGTTGTTCACCTTCATCCTGCTGAACAACCTCTACGGGGTCATCCCGTTCCTGCAGTTCCCCACCATGGCGCGGTTCGGGTTCCCGATCGCGTTGTCGGTGCTCGTGGTTTACCCGATGTACCACTACGCCGGGATCAAGAAGCACGGGATCGGCGCGTACTTCAAGAAGGAGCTCGCGCCCGCCGGGGTTCCCGGTCCGGTGCTGCCGCTGTTCGCGGTGATCGAGTTCGCGGAGAAGTTCTTCCTCAACCCGCTCACGCTCGCCATCCGAGTTTTCTCCGCCATGTTCGCGGGTCACCTGATCCTGGCGGTCTTCACCCTCGGCGGCACCTTCCTGCTGACCGAGACCTCGAGCATCGTGCTGAAGCCGGCGTCGCTGGTGGCGTGGATCGTCGCCATCGGCCTGACGTTCCTGGAGGCCTTCATCCAGGTGCTTCAGGCGTACATCTTCGCCCTGCTGTCCGCGGGGTACATCGGCGCCGCGCTGGCGTCGGAGCACTGAGAACACACACAGACCCCGATCCGCGTGAGTGCGCGGACCGAAGTGAAGGGAAACGCACGTGAGCAACATCGTTCTGGCCCAGCAGGCCGCCGAAGCCGTCAGCATCAACAAGGGCCTCGCCGCGATCGGCTACGGCCTGGGCGCGATCGGCCCCGGCATCGGTGTGGGCCTGATCTTCGCCGCGGTGATCAACGGCACCGCGCGCCAGCCGGAGGCCCAGAGCAAGCTCCAGGGCATCGGGTACGCCACCTTCGTGCTCACCGAGGTGCTGGCCCTGATCGGTATCGTCATCTACTTCATCGCCTCCGCCTGAGTCGTTCGCTCTCGCGTAAGGAGACGTTGTGCTGAAGACCGAAATGGTGCTCGCATCAGAAAGCCCGATCGTTCCGAACATCTCGGAACTGATCCTCGGCATCGTCGCCTTCCTGATCCTGCTGTTCATCCTCAAGAAGTACGTCGTCCCTCGTTTCGAGAAGACGTACGAGGAGCGGGCGCAGAAGATCGAAGGCGGGATCGAGAAGGCCGAGAAGGCTCAGGCAGAGGCCGAGAAGGCGCTGTCGGAGTACAAGGCGCAGCTGGCGGACGCCCGTTCCGAAGCCGCGAAGATCCGCGACGACGCCCGGCTCGAAGCCGAGCAGATCAAGGCGGAGCTGCGGGAGCAGGCGGAGTCCGAATCCCAGCGGATCGTGGCGCAGGGCCACGCCCAGCTGCAGGCGCAGAAGGCGCAGATCGTCGCCGAGCTGCGGGCCGAAATGGGCCGCAACGCGGTCGAGCTGGCCGGCCGGATCGTCGGCGAGTCGCTCGAGGACGAGGCGCGCCGTCGCGGCACCGTCGACCGGTTCCTCGCGGAGCTGGACACCGCCGGTGCCACTAACGGAGCGGGGAAGTAACCAGAGATGACGCTGCATGCTGCGAGCCGTGAAGCGCTCGACCTCGCCGAGCGCTCGCTCGGCGAGGTGCTGGCCGGAGCGGGCGCTGACCCCGCGAAGGTCGGGGACGAGCTGCTCTCGGTCGTCGACCTCCTTGACCGCGAAATCGGCCTGCGCCGCGCGGTCGGCGATTCTTCGGTCGCTCCGGAGAGCCGCCAGGGCCTGGTCCGCCGCCTGTTCGACGGAAAGCTGAGCGAGCAGGCCCTGAAGGTGCTCGACACCGTGGCGGGCAGCCGCTGGTCCAGTCCCCGCGAGCTGGTGGACGGGCTCGAGTCGGTCGGCCGTTCGGCGCTGCTCACCGCCGCCGAAAAGGCCGGGAACATCGAAACCGTCGAGTCTCAGCTGTTCCAGGTCGCGCGGATCGTCGCGGGCGCCCCGGAACTCGAGGCGGCGCTGTCCGACCTGAGCGCTCCCGCCGACGCGAAGCGGACCCTGGTCCGCGGGCTGTTCGCGGGCAAGGTCGACGCGGTCGTCGAGACCCTGGTCGAGCAGGCCGTGCAACGCGCCAAGGGGCGCGGCATCGGCAACGCGCTCGACAAGCTGGTCGCGCTGGCCGCCGAGCGGCGCGAACGCTCGGTCGCATACGTGACCTCGGCGAACGCGCTCACCGACGAGCAGCGGGCCCTTCTCGGGACCAAGCTCGACGGCATCTACGGGCGGCCGATCGCGCTGCACGTCGAGATCGACCCGGCACTCGGCGGCGGCCTCGTCGTCCGCGTCGGGGACGAGGTCATCGACGGCAGCACCTCCGGGCAGCTGGCGGCGGTGCGCCGCACGCTGAGCCGGGCCTGAGCGGCACAACAGACTTTGCACACTGGACAGAACAGAAGCGAGAGCGGGAACGAAATGGCGGAGCTGACGATCTCCTCGGACGAGATCGCCCACGCGATCGAGAATTACGTCTCGAGTTACGCCCCTTCGGTGGAGCGGGAAGAGGTCGGCGTCGTCGCCGACGCCGGTGACGGCATCGCCCACGTCGAAGGGCTGCCCTCGGCCATGGCCAACGAGCTGCTCGAGTTCCCGGGCGGCGTCCTTGGCGTGGCGCTGAACCTGGACGCGCGCTCCATCGGCGCGGCGATCCTCGGCGACTTCGAGAGCATCGAAGAAGGCCAGCAGGTCAAGCGGACCGGCCAGGTCCTCTCGGTGCCGGTCGGCGACGGCTACCTCGGCCGGGTCGTCAACCCGCTCGGCCAGGCCATCGACGGCCTCGGCGAGATCGAGACCACCGGCCGCCGCGCGCTGGAGCTCAAGGCCGCCTCGGTGGTCGAGCGCCAGCCGGTGGCCGAGCCGCTGCAGACGGGCATCACCGCGATCGACGCGATGACGCCGATCGGCCGCGGCCAGCGCCAGCTGATCATCGGCGACCGCAAGACCGGCAAGACCGCGGTCGCGGTGGACACGATCATCAACCAGAAGGCCAACTGGGAGACCGGCGACCCGAAGAAGCAGGTTCGCTGCATCTACGTCGCGGTCGGCCAGAAGGGCTCCACGATCGCCTCGGTGAAGTCGGCGCTCGAGGACGCGGGCGCGATGGAGTACACCACCATCGTCGCGGCCCCGGCCTCGGACTCGGCGGGCTTCAAGTGGATCGCCCCCTACACCGGCTCGGCCATCGGCCAGCACTGGATGTACGAGGGCAAGCACGTCCTGATCGTGTTCGACGACCTGACCAAGCAGGCCGACGCCTACCGCGCGATCTCGCTGCTGCTGCGCCGCCCGCCGGGCCGCGAGGCGTTCCCCGGCGACGTCTTCTACTTGCACTCCCGTCTCCTCGAGCGGTGCGCGAAGCTCTCGGACGAGCTGGGCGCGGGCTCGCTGACCGGTCTGCCGATCATCGAGACCAAGGCCAACGACGTGTCGGCCTACATCCCGACGAACGTCATCTCGATCACCGACGGCCAGTGCTTCTTCCAGTCGGACCTCTTCAACGCCGGTCAGCGCCCGGCCATCGACGTGGGCATCTCGGTGTCCCGCGTGGGTGGCGCCGCGCAGGTCAAGGCGATGAAGAACGTCGCGGGCTCGCTGCGCATCGACCTGTCCCAGTACCGCGAGCTGGAGGCGTTCGCCGCCTTCGCCTCGGACCTGGACGACGCGTCGAAGGCGCAGCTGGAGCGCGGCGCCCGGCTGTACGAGGTGCTCAAGCAGCCGCAGTACTCGCCGGTCCCGGTCGAGGAGCAGGTCGCCACGGTGTACCTGGGCACGAACGGCTACTTCGACTCGGTCCCGACCGAGGACGTGCGCCGCTTCAACCTCGAGTTCCTCGACTCGGCGCGGCGCAAGCACGCCGAGGTGCTGGGCGCGATCCGCGACACCGGCAAGTTCGAGGACGACACCCGCGACGCGCTGATCGCGGCGGTGAACGAGTTCAAGAAGGAGTTCACCACCTCCGAGGGCAAGCCGCTCGAGTCGAACGCCGACGCGATGGCCGCCGAGAAGGTCGGGCAGGAGACCGTCAAGGTCAACAAGCCCGCCCCGAAGAAGTGAGCTGGTAGCCCATGGCCGCACAACTCCGGGAGCTTCGCTCGCGCATCAAGGCGACGAAGTCGATCGGCAAGATCACCAAGGCGATGGAACTCATCGCCACCGCGCGCATCACCAAGGCGCGCGCGAAGGTCGCCGCTTCCCGGCCGTACGCGGACGAGATCACCAAGGTGCTCTCGGCGCTGGCCGGCGCGGCGGCCAACCTCGACCACCCGCTCCTGGTCGAGCGCCCGAACCCGAAGCGCGCCGCCGTCCTGGTCGTCACCAGTGACAAGGGCCAGTGCGGCGGTTACAACTCGAACGTGCTGAAGGCGACCGAAGAGCTGCTTGCCCTCCTGAAGAAGGAAGGCAAGGAGGTCGACATCTACACGACCGGCAGCAAGGGCCTGAACTACTACCGGTTCCGCAACCGCGCGGTGGCGGGCAGCTGGACGGGCTTCTCCGACCAGCCTGCCTACCCGGACGCGGTCACCGCGGCCGAGACGCTGGTGCAGTCCTTCAACGCGGGTGTCGACGACGCCTCGGGCAACGCGGACGGCATCACGGGCGTGGACGAGATCCACGTCGTCTACACCGAGTTCGTCTCGATGCTGACGCAGCGCCCGGTCGCCAAGCGCGTCGCGCCGCTGGAAGTCGAGTACTCCGACGGCGAGGACGAGAAGCCTGCCGGTCTGCTGCCGAGCTACGAGTTCGAGCCCAGCGCCGACAAGCTGCTCTCCGCGCTGCTGCCGAAGTACATCAACACCCGGCTGTACTCCGCGCTGCTCGAGTCCGCGGCGTCCGAACTGGCCGCCCGCCGCACGGCGATGAAGGCCGCGTCGGACAACGCGAACGAACTGGTGAACACGCTGACGCGGGAGGCGAACCAGGCCCGGCAGGCGCAGATCACCCAGGAGATCTCCGAAATCGTCGGTGGCGCGAACGCGCTCACCGCAGCAGGAAGTGATGACTGATGACCAGTACTGAAGCCCCGCGCGCCAAGGGGCGCATCGTCTCGGTGACCGGGCCGGTCGTCGACGTCGAGTTCCCGCGCGGTTCCGTTCCCGACCAGTTCAACGCGCTCAAGGTCGACATCGAGTTCGAGCAGCTGCGCAAGACGGTGACCCTCGAGGTCGCCGCGCACCTCGGCGACAACCTGGTGCGCACGATTTCGCTGCAGCCGCAGGACGGCCTCGTCCGCGGTGCGGAGGTCACCGACACCGGCGGCCCGATCACCGTCCCGGTGGGCGACAAGGTCAAGGGCCACGTCTACAACGCGCTCGGCGAGTGCCTCGACGAGCCCGGCTACGGCGAGGACCTCGAGCGCTGGGGCATCCACCGCAACCCGCCGCCCTTCGACCAGCTCGAGGGCAAGACGGAGATGCTGGAGACCGGCCTGAAGGTCGTCGACCTGCTGACCCCGTACGTGCAGGGCGGCAAGATCGGCCTGTTCGGCGGCGCGGGCGTGGGCAAGACGGTGCTGATCAAGGAAATGATCACCCGTGTCGCCCGGAACTTCGGCGGTACGTCGGTGTTCGCCGGCGTCGGCGAGCGCACCCGTGAGGGCAACGACCTCTTCCTGGAGATGTCCGAGGACGGCGTCATCAACGACACCGCCCTCGTGTTCGGCCAGATGGACGAGCCGCCGGGCACGCGTATGCGCGTCGCGCTGTCCGCGCTGACCATGGCGGAGTACTTCCGCGACGTCCAGAACCAGGACGTGCTGCTGTTCATCGACAACATCTTCCGGTTCACCCAGGCCGGTTCCGAGGTGTCGACCCTGCTGGGCCGCATGCCTTCGGCCGTGGGCTACCAGCCGACGCTGGCGGACGAGATGGGCCAGCTGCAGGAGCGGATCACCTCGACCCGAGGCCGTTCGATCACCTCGATGCAGGCGATCTACGTGCCCGCGGACGACTACACCGACCCGGCCCCGGCGACGACGTTCGCCCACCTGGACGCCACCACCGAGCTTTCCCGGTCGGTGTTCCAGAAGGGCATCTTCCCGGCGGTGGACCCGCTGGCGTCGACGTCGACGATCCTCGACCCGGCGATCGTCGGCGAGGACCACTACCGCGTCGCCTCCGAGGTCATCCGGATCCTGCAGAAGTACAAGGAGCTGCAGGACATCATCGCGATCCTCGGCATGGACGAGCTTTCCGAAGAGGACAAGCTGACCGTGCAGCGGGCGCGCCGGATCGAGCGGTTCCTGTCCCAGAACATGCTGGTGGCCGAGGCCTTCACGCAGATCCCGGGCTCCACGGTGCCGCTGGCCGAGACGATCGAGTCGTTCGACCGCATCACCAAGGGCGACTTCGACCACTACCCGGAGCAGGCGTTCCTGGGCATCGGCGGGCTCGAGGACCTCGAGAAGAAGTACCACGAGATCACCGGCAAGTGAGTGCGTGAGACCGGCGGGGGCACTGTCCATTATGGACATCGGCCCCCGCCGTTCTCGTAACCGAAGCAAGACCTATTACACTCGGTGGTGACACCCCGAGCGAAGGAGTGCTACGTGGCTGAGATGTCCGTGGAGCTGGTTGCCGTCGAGCGCCGGCTCTGGTCGGGTACCGCCGCCTTCGTGGTGGCGCAGACCACCGAGGGCGAGATCGGCATCATGCCCGGACACGAGCCGGTGCTGGGCCAGCTCGTCGAGGGTGGCGTGGTGAAGGTGACCACGACGGACGGCGACGTGCTGACCGCGGCGGTGCACGGCGGGTTCCTGTCCGTGACCGCGACCGGGGTGAGCGTGCTCGCGGAGAGCGCGGAACTGTCCGACGAAATCGACGTGGCCGCCGCGAAGGCAGCCCTCAGCACCGGCGACGAGGCCGAGCGGACGAGGGCCTCGGCCCAGCTCCGCGCGGCTGGACAATCGGTCTGAGCGGACTAGACGGGCAGGAGCCGGGCCGTGCAGATCGCTGTGGTGGTGCTAGTGCTCCTGATCGTGCTCGTCGTCGTGGTCGGCTGGTACGGCCAGCGGTGGATCCGGATGCGCCGCGGCGGCGGCGTCAGCGTGGCGCTGCGGTGGCGTCCGGACAGCCCGCGGTCGAGCTGGCATCTCGGCCTCGGCCGGTACGAGGGCGAGAAGTTCGTCTGGTACCGCGTGTGGAGCCTGCGCACCGGTCCGGACCGCGTGTTCCAGCGGGAAAGCATGCAGATCGCCGACCGGCGGGACCCGTCGGGTTCGGAGGCGTACGCGGTGCCTGAGGGCTCGACGGTGCTGCGGTGCGAATCCTCGGACCAGGAAGCGATCGAAATCGCGATGGGACCGGGCGCGCTGACCGGGTTCCTGTCGTGGCTCGAATCGGCCCCGCCGGGTCGAAGGCTGCCGCGGGCTTCGTGATTTTTCCGGCCCGCCATCGTGTCTCCACGATGGCGGGCCGTTTGCTTCTCGTGTGCCGGGTCGACCGGCGCTACGCTGGGAACATGGACGCCCGAGAACGGGAAGACCGCGCGCGCCGGTGGCAGACCTTGCCTAAGCCGGTGCGGCTCGAGGAGCTGACCGTGGCCCAGGCTGTCGAGCCAGGCCGCGATTCGACGTGGGACGTCGATTACGAGCGCTACTGGGCTGCTCAGGAAGCTAACTGGTCCCGGTAGGTCAGAGCACGGAGCGGACGATTCCCGCGAACCGTGCTGGCTTCTCGCCGTGCACGTTGTGTCCGCTGTCCACCCGCACGACCTCGACGTCGCTGATCAGCGAGGCGATCCGCTGCGCGTCCTCCCCGTCGATCGCCCCCTGAAGGACGCCATCCTCGCCGTACTTCCAGTTCGCGTGGATCAGGACCGTCGGCGCTTCGATCTTGCGCAGCGTCGCCTCGTGGTCGAAGCCCTCGTCCCAGGCACCGGTGTAGAACGCGTCCCCGAACCGCGGGTCGTAGTGCTCGATCGCGCGCTGCATGTCGTTCCAGCTCGGCGGCATGAAGAACACCGTGATTGGCCGCTCCGGATGCTTTTCCCGCCGCTTGAGCCCGGAGCGGATGATGCGTTCCGCGCCGTCGCCGAAGAAGTCCCAGAGCTTCTGGTGCGCGAAGAGGTAGGCGCCCCAGTCGGATTCGCCGGACTGCAGGTACGTGTGGCAGGCCGTGGCGAGGTCGACCCAGTTCCAGGTCTTCTCCGCCCGCGGCAGCAGGGTGGTGAACAGCGGCGGGTCCTCCAGCACGACCGCCCTGACCAGGTCCGGCCGGTTCCCGGCTAGCCAGGCCGCCAATTGGCCGCCCGACGAATGCCCGGACACGACGACCCGCGTGCCGATGACCTCCTCGACGAACCGCCCCAGATCGGTGCCGACCGCGGTCGCCGTGTACTTTTCCGGCGTCCGCGCGGACTGGCCGTGCCCGTGGACGTCGACCGCGTAGACCGTGAAGTCCCGCGCCAGGTCCGGCAGCACGCGCGCGTAGCTCTGCCAGTCGACGGCCTGGCCGTGGATCAGCAGCAGCGGCGGTTTGTCGCCCGCCGGGCCTTGGGCGTAGTGCAGTTTCGAGCCGTTGACCGCCACGTCGTGCTCGGTGAATCCGGCTCGCCGGGTGCGGGCCAGCGCCCAGTCGTACGTCTTGCGGTTGCGTACGGCCCAGCCGCCGGCCGCGAGGCCTGCCGTCGCCAGGACGGAGGCGCCTGCCGCGATCAGCCGCCCGGCTGCCACAGCACGTCGCCTTCGGGGTTGGCCAGCCGGGCGAGGATGAACAGCAGGTCCGAGAGCCGGTTCAGGTACTTGGCCGCGATCGGGTTGGACGTGTCCGGCTCGGCCTCCATCAGCGCCCACGCGGACCGTTCCGCGCGGCGGGAGACCGTGCGCGCCTGGTGCAGGAACGCCGCGCCCGGGGTGCCGCCCGGGAGGATGAACGAGGTGAGCTTCGGCAGCCGCTCGTTGAACTCGTCGCACCAGCCTTCGAGCCGCTCCAGATACGCCTCGGTGATGCGCAGCGGCTCGTACGGCGGGTCTTCCTGGATCGGCAGGCACAGGTCCGCGCCGACGTCGAAGAGGTCGTTCTGGATCCGGCGCAGCACGGCGGCGATCTCGTCGGTGAGCCCGCCGAGCGCGATCGCCAGGCCGAGCACGGAATTGGCCTCGTCGGTGTCGGCGTAGGCGGACAGCCGGGCCGAAGTCTTGGGCACCCGGGAACCGTCGCCGAGCGCGGTCGTGCCGCTGTCGCCGACCTTCGTGTAGACCCGGTTGATACGAACCACCATACGTTCGACTCTACCGGCCCGGGTTCGGGCAAAACTGGGCGAGAGGGCATGATTGGCGGCCATGAGCGAGCACTTCGACGTGCATGGCGGAGCCCGGCTGGTCGGCGAGGTCGACGTGGTCGGCGCGAAGAACAGCGTGCTGAAACTGATGGCCGCGGCACTGCTGGCCGAAGGCACCACGACCATCACGAACTGCCCGCAGATCCTGGACGTCCCGCTGATGGGCGACGTCCTGCGC
Source organism: Amycolatopsis sp. La24 (assembly GCF_029087445.1). Classification (NCBI taxonomy): domain Bacteria; kingdom Bacillati; phylum Actinomycetota; class Actinomycetes; order Pseudonocardiales; family Pseudonocardiaceae; genus Amycolatopsis; species Amycolatopsis sp. La24. The sequence continues at coordinate 96,296 of NZ_JARACH010000018.1, read as the reverse complement.
AGCGTCGGCTGCGAGGTGGAGATCGAGGGCGACACGGCGCGCATCACGACGCCCGCGGAGCTGTCGCACCGCGCCGATTCGGCGGCGATGGGCAAGCTGCGCGCCTCGGTGTGCGTGCTGGGCCCGCTGGTCGGCAGGCTGAAGCAGGCGGTCGTCGCGCTGCCCGGCGGCGACGCGATCGGCCAGCGTCCCCTCGACATGCACCAGAACGGCCTCCGCAAGCTCGGCGCGACGAGCACCATCGAGCACGGCTGCGTCGTCGCGAAGGCCGGGACGCTGGTGGGCACCCAGATCTGGCTGGACTTCCCGAGCGTCGGCGCGACCGAGAACATCCTGATGGCGGCCGTGCTGGCCGAAGGCACGACGGTGATCGACAACGCCGCCCGCGAGCCGGAAATCGCCGACATCTGCACGATGCTGACCGAGATGGGCGCGAAGATCGAGGGCGCGGGCACCTCGACGCTCACCGTCCACGGCGTCGAGACGCTGCACCCGACCGAACACCGCGTGATCGGCGACCGCATCGTCGGCGCGACCTGGGCGTTCGCCGCCGCGATGACCCGCGGCGACCTGACCGTGCGCGGCGTGAACCCGCACCACCTCGACCTGGTCCTGGACAAACTGCGCCTGGCCGGCGCGGAGGTGACCACCTACGACGACAAGGGCTTCCGCGTCGTCCAGCCGGAACGCCCGAAGGCAGTCGACTGGGTGACGCTGCCGTACCCCGGTTTCGCCACCGACCTGCAGCCGTTCGCGGTCGCGCTGTCGGCGGTGTCCGAGGGCACGTCGATGATCACCGAGAACGTGTACGAGGCCCGGTTCCGGTTCATTGAAGAGATGATCCGGCTCTCCGGCGACGCCCGCACGGACGGCCACCACGCGGTGGTCCGGGGCGTGGAGAAGCTGTCGAGCGCGCCGGTGTGGGCGTCGGACATCCGCGCCGGGGCCGGGCTGGTGCTGGCCGGACTGTGCGCGGACGGCGTGACCGAGGTGTGGGACGTGTTCCACATCGACCGCGGGTACCCGCATTTCGTGGAAAACCTGAACCGGCTGGGCGCCCGGATCGAGCGGGTGACGGGGGAGCCGGAGCGGGCTTGAGCGACGGGTGCTCCGCAGGCGACTACGCGGAGCGGGACGAAGAAAGCTGCCGCGACGTCGAGGTCGTCGACGGGGTAATCCGTGCTCGGCCGATGCGGTCGCGAAGGCATCAGAGAATCATTCGGCGGCTGTCTTACGAGCTCGAATCGGCCTGCGGCAGCGATCTCGCCGTCGAGTTCGACGTCGACCTCCGGCTGCGCGATGTCCCGTTGCTGAACCGGCGTCCGGACTTGGTCGTCTACGACGCAGATCTGCCCACCGACGCAGTGCTGCGCCCGGAGCACTGCCGCCTCGTTGTCGAGGTGATGTCGCCAGGATCGATCACTGTCGATCAGCTCGACAAACCCGCTGAGTACGCGGCCGCCGGGATTCCGCAGTTCTGGCGGGTCGAGAACACCACCGACGAGGTCGGCGGACTTACCGTCTTCTGCTACCGACTCGACGCGACCACCCGCTCGTACGTCCCGACCGGCGCGCACCAGGGCACTTTCCAGGTCGCCACTCCGGTCGAAGTGTCGCTGGAACTGAAAACCCTGCTGTAAAGCCGGTTACGCGCTCAACGCCCGCACCACCAAATCCGTCACCTGGTCCAAATACCCCTCCTCCGCCGGAACCCCGCGCACGATCAGCCGCCAGTAAACGATTCCCGCGCCCATATCCAGCGCCAGTTCGATATCCGTGTCCGCCGGGATCTCCCCGCGCTCGATCGCTCTCGTGAACACCGCCCGGTTGACCGCCCGCCGGGGGCCGCCGATCGTCAGGCGGGCGAATTCGGCCATGGCCGGGTTCCGGCGGGCTTCCGCGATCAGCCCGGGGAAGATCCGCGAAAACCGCGGATGCGTGATCCATTCGCAGAGCGCTTCCAGCGAGGCCCGGATATCGCCGCGCAGGCTGCCGGTGTCCGGGTCCACCGCGCGCGCCACGCTGAATTCCGCGATGACCGCGCCGATCATCTCGTCTTTCGACGGCCAGCGCCGGTACAGCGCGCTCTTCCCGACGCCCGCGCGTTTCGCGACCGCTTCCATCGACAGCCTGCCGAAGCCGTGGTCGGCCAGTTCGTCGATCACGGCTTCGGTGATGGCGTAAGTGACGTCGGGCTGCAGAACGGCAGCTCCGGTCGGCGTCCGGCGGGTCGTCATGGCGATCAGCATAGCGTGTGGACGGGACGGTACCGTCCCGTGTACGTTGTGGATGAGACGGTACCGTCTCGTCCATTCCTGAGGAGGGGGTTCGATGCAGCTCATCGATCACGCGCTCGACCTGCTGGTCCAGCACGACATGGCCGGATTCGTGCAGTTGTTCGCCGAAGACGCAGTGCTCGAGTTCCCGTTCGCCGCGCCCGGTGAGCCCGGGCGGGTCGAAGGCCGCGCCGCACTGGCCGAGTACCTGCGCAACTACCCGAACCTGTTCGACATCCACGAGGTCGCCGCCAAGACCGTGCACCAGACCACCGATCCGGAGGTCTCGATCGCGGAGTTCGAACTGGCCGGCATCGCGGTCGCCACGCAGAAGCCGTACCGCCTCGGCTACGTCGTGGTGCTGACCGTCCGGGACGGCCAGATCCACCGGTACCGCGACTACTTCAGCCCGCTCGCGGTGATCGACGTTCTCGGGGTGCCGGGTGTCTGACGTCCTCGTGCTCGGCTCCACCGGCACCACCGGAAGCCGCGTCGTGCGCGGGCTCGAAGCCGCCGGGGTGCGGCCGCGCGCGGCGACCCGGAATCCCGTCGAACCCGGCCAGATCCGGTTCGACTGGGACGAGCCCGCGACGTACGGCCCGGCGCTGGAAGGGGTCTCGGCGGTCTACCTGATCGCCCCGGTCGGAGCCGATCCGCAGTCGCTCGTCGAAGAGTTTCTCAAGCACGCGCCGGACGCGCGGGTGGTGTTGCTCAGTTCGTCCGCGGTGGACGAGCACACCCCGGTGGTGGGCGGACTGCCCGGCCTCGTTCGCCGTCAGCCGGGCTGGGCGGTGCTGCGGCCGTCGTGGTTCATGCAGAACTTCACCGTCGGGCATCTGGTCGGCGACAGCGCCCGCGCGGGCCGGATCGTCACCGCGACCGGTGACGCCCGGGTGGCGTTCGTCGACGCCGGCGACATCGCCGCGGTCGCCGTCCGCGCGCTGCTCGACCCGGAACCGCACAACACCGATCACCTCATCACCGGTCCGCGCGCGCTCAGCTACGCCGAGGCCGCCGAGATCGTCGGGAAACGGCTCGGCCATCCGGTCGTACACGAGCCCGTTTCCACCTCGCAGTACCAGCAATTCCTGGTCCGCGACGGGCTCCCCGAGTCGTACGCCGAAATGCTCGCCTTGCTGGACGAGGCGATTCGCGGCGGCGCCGAGGACCGCGTCACCGACACCGTCGAGCGGGTCGTCGGACGACCCGCCCGTGATTTCGGCACTTTCGCGAAGGAAGAGATCCGATGAAGCCGCTGCTGTTCGAAGACGACCCGCAATTCTGGTTCGAGACCTTGCTCGCGTTCGGCGAGATCGCGTACGGGGGCGCGGATTTCGGCGAGATCGTCGCGATCGCGTCGAACATCAAATCCGGTGACTACGACAGCTGGCACGACGCGTGGCTCGCCACCGCCGAGCGGCTTTACGCCGAGGCCGCGACCATGCACCCGGTCAGCGCACGCGACGCGTACCTGCGGGCCTCGACGTACTACCGCCGTGCCGAGTTTTTCTTGCACGGCAACCCGGAAGACCCGCGAATCGACTACGCCTACGAGCGCAACGTCGAGTGCTTCCAGAACGCGATAGCAACGCTCGACCACGTCGAACGGATCGAAATCCCCTACGACGGTCACGTCTTGCGCGGCTACTTCTACCGCGCTCCCGGCGACGGCCCGAAGCCGCTTCTGGTGGCGCACAACGGTTTCGACGGCAGCGCCGAGGATCTGCACTTCATGGGCGCGACCGCGGGCCAGGAACGTGGCTACCACGTGCTGACCTTCGACGGTCCCGGCCAGCCCAGCGCCGTCCACCGCGACGGGATGCTGTTCCGCCCGGACTGGGAGCACGTCGTCGGCCAGGTGCTCGATTACGCCCTCGCTCTCCCTGGCGTGCTCCCGGAGAAGGTCGCGCTGATCGGCTGGAGCCTCGGCGGGATGCTCGCGCCGCGCGCCGCCGCGTTCGAACCGCGGCTGTCGGCCGTCGTCGCCGTGGACGGGCTCTTCGACGCCGGTGCGGCTTTCGTGCAGCAACTCCCGTGGGACCGCGACGAGATCGTCCGCCGCGCGAACGCGCCGGAGGACCCTGAACTGGACGCCTTTCTAGCCGGCGCGAAGGAGCAGAACCCGACCGTCCGCTGGGCACTGGGCCACGGCCGCTACGTGATGGGCGGTGCGACCGATCGCGAGTTCCTGGCGAAGTACCTCGAGTACAACCTCTACGACGGCGTGGCCGAGCGCATCACGTGCCCGGCGCTGATCTGCGACGCGCCGGAGGACCTGTTCTTCACCGGGCAGCCGCAGCAGCTGTACGACCGGATCAGCGGTCCGAAGAAGCTGCTGAACTTCACCGCGGAGGAGGGGCGCGGACGCACACTGCCACGTCGGCGCGATGCGGCTCGCGAGCGGCCGGATCTATGACTGGCTGGACGACGTGCTGTGAGTTCTCGTGAGTGTTCGCGCCGGTTCTCACCGGCTGCTGAGTCTCAGGACATCGCCGACAGTTGATGTCTCAGGACATCGCGGACACTCCGTCGTCCGCCAACGCTCACGAGGATTCGAGGGCCAGCGCCGCGCCGAACCCGACCAGCGCGGTGCCGGTCACCCCGTCCAGCGCGCGGCGGACCTTGCGGCGGCTGAGCCACGCGCGGACGCGGTGCACGAAGAACAGCAGCACCAGCAGCCAGATCGTGCCCAGCACGGCGACCGTGTACGCGAGCACCAGTGCGTCCCAGGTCGTCGTGCGCACCGGGTCGAGGAACTGCGGCAGCACCGACAGGTACAGCACCAGCACCTTGGGGTTCGTGATGTTCGAGAGGAACCCTTCGCGCCACCGCCGGAAGCCGCTGGTGCGCTTGCGCTGGGTGTCGGCGACCGCGTCGTAGTTGCCGCGCCAGGCGCCGCGCAGCGCTTGGAAGCCGAGGAACAGGAGGTATGCGGCACCGAGCCACTTGAGCGTGAGGAACACCGGCTGCGAACGGGCGATCACGACGCCGAGCCCGAGCGCCGCGGCCGTGCCCTGCACTGCGTTGCCAGCGAGGATGCCTGCCGTGGCCAGCAAGCCGCCGCGCGCGCCGCCGGACAGGGCGTTCTTCAGCATCACCATCGTGTCCGGCCCCGGCGCGAGCACGATGAGAACCACGATCACCAGATAACTGCCGTACCCGCTCCACGTCACGTCTGACCACGGTAGATCCCGGACCGGCCGACGTCTCGCGGATTTCCGTCACACCGGTTCGGCAACCTGGGCGAACCGGACGGCGTGCTCTCTTCGGGAGCGAGGAGGGCGACATGTTTCCACTGGCAGAAGGCGAGCACCTGCTCTGGTCCGGGCGGCCGCAGCGGTACCCGCGTCGGTACGCGGACTTTCACGGGTACGTCGCAGCGACGGTGGGCTTCGCCGCGCTTGGCGCGCTAGGCGTTTTCGCCAGCGTGAAGCTCGGCATGGAGCTCGCCGTCCTTGCGCTGTTGCCGGGCTTCTTCGGCGCGGCGGTCGCGCAGACCGCCGAACGGAACCGGCAGCGAAAGCTGCTGCTCGGCGTGCTGACTTACCTGGTGACCGATCGCAGGCTCGTCTTCGTCGCCGACCGTCCGGGCGGCATCGAGTTCCGCTGGGTGTGGCTTCCCGACCTGGACGAGCCGCGGGTGCGCGACCACGGCGACGGGACCGGCACCGTCAGCTTCAAGAGGCCCTCGCGTGTCCGGCTGCGCGACCAGAAGTTCCAGGCGCAGTCGTCGCTGACGACAATGACGCCCGAACTGATCGCGATCGAGGAGCCGGAGCACGTCGCAGAACTGATCGCTCGGACGCTCCGCGCTCTCCAGCCGTCGGGCGGAACATCCAGCTGACTCCGGCCAGCCGGGCAACCCACTCGAACCGGGCGGCGTGCTCTCTCCGGGAGCGAGGAGGGCATCATGTACCCACTGTCCGAAGGTGAACAGCTGCTCTGGTCCGGGCGGCCGCAGCGGTACCCCCACAGGTACGCGCGTTACCACGGATACGTCATAGCGGTCGTGTGCTTCGTGGCGCTTGTCGCGGTCGGCGTCATCGGCACCGTGAAGTTCGGCACGGACCTCGCCCTCTTCGCAATGTGGCCGGGTTTCTTCGGCCTGGTCCTCGGGCTGGCCGCCGAACGGAACCGGCAGCGAAAGCTGCTGCTCGGGGTGCTGACCTACCTCGTCACGGATCGCAGGCTCGTCTTCGTCGCCGATCACCCGAGCGGCGTCGAGTTCCGCTGGGTATGGCTTCCCGACCTGGGCGAGCCGCGGGTGCGCCAGCACGGTGACGGCACCGGCACGGTCGGTTTCGGGGCGTCCCTGCGCGTTTGGCTGCGTGACCAGCAGTTCCGGGCGCAGTCGTCGCTCGCGACGATGGTGCCCGAACTGATCGCGATCGAGGAGCCGGAGCACGTCTCCGACCTGATCGCCCAGCACGCTCCGCGCTCGCCCGCACCGCATCAATAATTCCGGCCAGCCGGGCAACCCTGGCGAACCGGCCAGCGTGCACGCTTCGGGAGCGAGGAGGGCGTCGTGTACCCACTGGCCGAAGGCGGACAACTGCTCTGGTCCGGACGGCCGCAGCGCTACCGCGATTACCGCTACTACCTCGCGGTGGGGGTCCTGCTCCTCGCCACCGCGGTAGTGGCCGCGGCCCTGGACCTGAGTTACGGAGTCCTGATCGGCTGGATCGTCGTGCTCAGCATGTTTCTCAACGCCGGCTTCGAGCGCAACCGCGAGCGTCGCGGTTTCATCGCCGTGACGACCTACCTGGTCACCGACCGCAGGCTGATCTTCGCGTCGGAGTCGCCGCCCGGCATCGAGTTCCGCTGGGTCCAGCTCGCCGACCTCCGCGCGCCGCGCGTGCACGACCACGGCGACGGCACCGGGACGGTCGACTTCCATCCCACGGCCCTCGAATGGCTGCGGGACCAGGGCTTCCGCCCCCGGCCCGCCTGGTTTCCGATCCTGCCGGAGCTGATGGCCGTCCCGGATGCCGCTCGGGTAGCCGAGCTGATCGCCCGGAACGCTTCGAGCGCCCCGGTCGTTGGGTGAAACATGCTGCTGACCTTGCTGGGTCTCGCGCTGCCGGTCGCCACCATCGTGCTGCTGATCGTCGGCGGATGGGAGCTGCGGCGGAAGAAGAAACCGTCCCGGCTCAAGGCGCGATTGTCCTCGACGTACCTCGACGAGGTCACCGCGTTCCTCTACGGCACCAAGCGCAATGAGCTCGAGCACCGGGATTCGGTGGAGATGACCCTCGAGGAGGACGCGCAGGGAGCGCCTCCGCTGGGTACCGTCGACCTCGACCGCGGGGTAGTGGTCGTCCGGCCCGGGGCTTCACCCGGGAGTGGCCGAATCCACTCCGCCGATTAAGTTACCGGCGGGTACACTCGGGCGGTCGTCTCGGCGAAGAGAGGTGCACCGTGCCGTACCCCACCGACCACGAGCGCGACCGGCCCTGGGTGATGCGCACCTACGCGGGTCATTCGTCCGCCGCCGCGTCCAACGAGCTGTACCGCCGGAACCTCGCCAAGGGGCAGACCGGGCTGTCGGTCGCCTTCGACCTGCCGACGCAGACCGGCTACGACCCGGACCACGTGCTCGCGCGCGGCGAGGTCGGCAAGGTCGGCGTGCCGGTGTCGCACATCGGCGACATGCGGCAGCTGTTCGACGGCATCCCGCTCGCCGAGGCGAACACCTCGATGACCATCAACGCGCCCGCGATGTGGCTGCTCGCGCTGTACGTCTCGGTGGCGCGCGAGCAGGCCGAAGCCGAGGGCCGCGACGTCGACGAGGTGCTGGCCAAGCTCACCGGCACCACGCAGAACGACATCATCAAGGAGTACCTCTCCCGCGGCACCTACATTTTCCCGCCCGGGCCGAGCCTCCGGCTGATCACCGACATGATCGCGTGGACCGTGCACCACGTGCCGAAGTGGAACCCGATCAACATCTGCAGCTACCACCTGCAGGAAGCGGGCGCGACGCCGACGCAGGAGGTCGCGTACGCGCTGTGCACCGCGATCGCCGTGCTGGACGCGGTGCGCGACTCCGGGCAGGTCGACCAGGCCGACATGGAGAAGGTCGTCGCGCGGATCTCGTTCTTCGTCAACGCGGGCGTCCGGTTCGTCGAAGAGATGTGCAAGATGCGCGCGTTCACGCAGCTGTGGGACGAGCTGACGCGCGAGCGTTACGGCGTCGAGAACCCGAAGGCGCGACGGCTCCGGTACGGCGTGCAGGTGAACTCGCTCGGGCTCACCGAGGCGCAGCCGGAGAACAACGTCCAGCGGATCGTGCTGGAGATGCTCGCCGTGTCGCTGTCGCGGGGTTCGCGGGCGCGGGCGATTCAGCTGCCTGCGTGGAACGAGGCGCTGGGGCTGCCTCGGCCGTGGGATCAGCAATGGGCGCTGCGGATGCAGCAGGTGCTCGCGTTCGAGACGGATCTGCTGGAGTACGAGGACATTTTCGACGGTTCGCACGTGGTGCAGGCGAAGGTCGACGAGATCGTTTCCGGCGCGCGCGAGGAGATCGCGCGGGTGCGGGACCTTGGCGGGGCGGTGGCCGCCGTCGAGAGCGGTTACATGAAGTCGCAGCTGGTTTCGTCGCTCGCGGAGTACCGGCGGGGGATGGAGAACGGCGAGCGAATTCTGGTGGGGGTCAACAAGTTCGAGACCACTGAGCCGTCGCCGTTGCAGGCGGAGGGGGCCAAAGCGATCGAGACGATCGACCCGGCGGTGGAGAAGGCCGCGGTCGCCGCAGTGGAAAAGTGGCGCGAGGAACGGGACAACGCCGCGGTGGCGAAGGCGCTCGCCGCGCTGAAGGCGAAAGCGTCCACTTCGGACAATCTGTTCGAGGCCACTGTGGACTGTGCGCGGGCGGGCGTGACGACCGGGGAATGGTCGGGCGCGCTGCGCGAGGTGTTCGGGGAATACCGGGCGCCGACGGGTGTTTCCGCGGCTTCGGCGGCCGGGCAGGGCAATCCGGAATTGGAGCGCGTCCGGGAACTGGTGCGCCGCACCGAAACCGAACTCGGCGAGCGGCTGCGGATTCTCGTCGGGAAACCCGGGCTGGACGGACACTCCAACGGTGCCGAACAGGTCGCGGTGCGGGCCCGCGACGTCGGGTTCGAGGTGATCTACCAGGGCATCCGGCTGACCCCGGACCAGATCGTCGCGGCCGCGGTACAGGAGGGCGTGCACGTCGTCGGGCTGTCGGTGCTGTCCGGGTCGCATCTGGAGGTCGTGCCGCTGGTGGTCGACGGCCTGCGCGCGGCCGGGGCCGGGGACATCCCGGTGATCGTCGGGGGCATCATCCCGCCGGACGACGCCGCGCTGCTGACCGAACGCGGGATCGCGCGGGTGTTCACGCCCAAGGACTACGAATTGACCGACATCATGGCCGGTATCGTGGAATTGATTCGCGAACGGCACGGATTGAGCGGTGCGTAGCCGTTCGGTTCTCCAGTGTGAAACCCCGCGGTGATCGATTACCGTTACAGTGGCGCAATCTTGGCCTGCGGCCGATTTTTGTCCACTGTGGATGATCGAATTCCCGGGGAGCCGCTGCGTCCGGGCGGAATCCTCGATGATCAATTTCCGTCCGCCCGGAAAAATGTGCCGGGAAGCGCGTTTCTAATCGGTAACAGAACCGACCGGGCGCAAAAGAATCTTTGACCGCGCCCCGGCGGGTGCCTACGTTCGATCCTTGTCGGCGTCACTGCCGCCAGCTTCGCGGGGTGGGGTCCCTGGCCGGCCGTGACCGGAAATCGCAGGTCACGGGTTCGTGACCCGATCAGGGCGAAGGGGCCGCGACATGGTTCACGACGAATGGAAGCGACGGGACTTCTTCCGGCTGGCGGCGTCCGGAGCGGTGGTGCTGGGCGGAACCGCGTTCGCCGCCGCGTGCACCCAAGCCCCGCAGGCGGGCGGGCAGGGCGGCGGAGCGCTCGACCGGGCGAAGAAGGCGGGCTCCATCAAGGTCGGCATCGCGGGCGAGATCCCCTACGGCTACACCGACGGCGGCAACGTGACCGGCGAATCGCCCGAGGTCGCCAAGGCGGTCTTCAAGAACATCGGCATCGCGAAGGTCGAAGCGACGCAGGTCGAATTCAAACAGCTCATCCCGGCGCTCGCGGCGGGCCAGTACGACATGGTCGCAGCGGGCATGGCGATCCTGCCGGACCGGTGCAAACAGGCGGCGTTCTCCGCGGTCGACTACGTGACCCCCACGGCTTTCCTGGTGCCGAAAGGAAATCCGAAGCAAGTCCTGAATTTTGAGGACATCAAGGCGAAGGGCGTGAACCTCGCGGTGCTGTCCGGCACGGTCGAGCAGCAGGTGGCGAAGGCGACCGGGATCCCGGACAGCCAGCTTCAGACCTACGACGGCCAACCGCAAATGCTGCAGGCATTGCAGGCGAATCGCGCGTACGCGGGCGCGCTCACCGACATCTCGTTGAAGGCGCTGCTCAAGCAGAATCCGGGTGCCGCACTGGAGGTCACGAGCGGATTCGTGCCGCAGGTGCAGGGCAAGAAACAGATCCAGGCAGGCGGTTTCGTGTTCCGCAAGACCGACAGCGATCTGGTGAACGCGTTCAACGCCGAACTGGCGAAGCTGCACCAGAACGGCCAATGGCTGGAGATCGTCAAGCCGTTCGGCTTCACCAAGGACAACCTGCCGCCCGCCGACGTCACGACCGAGCAGCTCTGCTCGGGTTCCTGACGGCGGTGGACGGCTGATGTTCGACCACTTCGGACTGTTCGTCTCCACCGTCGCGAACGGACTGCTGCTGACGGTCGAGGCGACGGTCGGCGGCATCCTGGTCGCTACCGTCCTGTCGTTCCTCGCCGGGCTGGCGATGCTGTCGCGGTTCGCCGTTTTGCGTGCGGTCACGCGGATCTACGTCGAGGTGTGGCGCGGGACCTCGGAGGTCGTCCAGCTGTTCTGGATCTACTTCGCGCTGCCCGTGCTCACCGGTTTCCAGATCCTGCCGTTGTGGTCGGGCATCGCGGTGCTCGGCTTGAACTTCGGCGCATACGGCGCGGAGATCGTGCGCGGCGCGGTGCAAGCGGTGCCGCGTGAGCAGCGGGAAGGCTGCGTCGCGCTCAACTTCACGCCGGCGCAGCGGATGCGGCGAGTGATCCTGCCGCAGGCGCTGGTCGACATGGTGCCGCCGTTCACGAACCTGTTCATTCAGTTGCTCAAGGGCACCGCGCTGCTCACCTTCATCACCGTGCCCGAGATGACCTACCAGGCGAGCCAGGTCCTGGTGACGCGCTACACCGGGCAGGCCGCGCTGATCTGGACGATCGTGCTGGTGTTCTACCTGGGGCTGTCGATCCTGATCAGCAGCGGCATGAAACTGCTGGAACGGCGGACGGCCGCGCGGGTAGGTCGCGCACCGGCCCGGCGGCGGGCAGTGCTGAGCGGGGCGGGCACATGAGCTGGGACTGGGCTTATCTGTGGAAGGTGCTTCCTTCGGTGCTGGAGGGGCTCCTGGTGACGTTCGAGGCTACCGTCCTCGGCGCACTGCTCGCCTACGTGCTGGGTTTGGTTTTCGCGATTCTCCGGCGGTCGCGGATTCGCGCGGTCAGCTGGGCGACCTGGCTGGTGGTGGAGTTCGTGCGCAGCACTCCGTTGCTGGTCCAGTTGTTCTTCCTGTTCTTCGTGCTGCCGCAGTTCGGGGTGACGCTCTCGCCGCTGACCGCGGGCGTGCTCGGACTCGGGCTGCATTACGCGACTTACACGTCCGAGGTGTACCGCGCCGGGATCGACGCTGTCCCGAAAGGACAGTGGGAGGCCGCGGTCGCGCTCAGCCTGCCGAAGGCGCGCACCTGGCTGCGGGTGATCCTGCCGCAGGCGATCCCGCGGGTGCTGCCCGCGCTCGGCAACTACACGATCTCGATGTTCAAGGAAACCCCGCTGCTGCTGGCGATCGGCGTGCTCGACCTCGCCGGCGCCGCGTTCGAGGTCGGCTCGCTGAATTTCCGTTACGTCGAACCTCTCACCTTGGCGGGCGTGCTCTTCCTCGTGCTGAGCTACCCGGCGTCCCTGCTCGTGCGATTCCTGGAGCGTCGTTTTGGACTCAGCAGATGAACCGATGATCCGCTTCGATCAGGTGGTGAAGAAGTTCGGCGGCACCACCGTGCTGCGCGACCTCGATTTCACCGTCGCGCCAGGGCAATTCGTCTCGCTGATCGGGCCGAGCGGTTCCGGCAAGACGACCATCCTGCGGTTGCTGATGACCCTGGAGAAGGTCGACGGCGGCCGGATCGAGGTCGGCGGCAAGCCGCTGAGCCACATGCCCCGGCGGGGAAAACTCGTTCCGGCGGACGAAAAGTACCTGCGCGGGATGCGCCGGTCGATCGGGATGGTGTTCCAGCAGTTCAACCTCTTCCCGAACATGCGGGTGCTGCAGAACATCACCGAGGCCCCGATCCGCGCCCTCGGCCTGTCCGCGCGGGACGCGACGGCGCGCGCGACCGAACTGCTCGAATTGGTCGGCCTCGCGGACAAGGCGGACGCCCATCCGACGCAGCTTTCCGGCGGCCAGCAGCAGCGCGTCGCGATCGCCCGCGCGTTGGCGATGCGGCCGGAAGTGCTGCTGCTGGACGAGGTCACGTCGGCATTGGACCCGGAACTGGTTGCGGAGGTGTTGCGGGTGCTCCGGGAAATCGCCTCGACCACGGACATCACGATCCTGTGCGTGACGCACGAGATGCAGTTCGCTCGCGATGTGTCGGATCGGGTGATGATGTTCGACCGCGGTCAGGTGTTGGAGGACGCGCCGCCGGATCGGTTGTTCACTGCGCCGGAACACGAACGCACGAAGGAATTCCTGCGCGCTGTCATCGATCGAGAGTGAGAATTTCCTTGGTGGACTTGACCGTCGCGAAACGGTCGCCGTGCAGGTTCGTCGCGGTCGCGCGGTACAGCTCGTCGGCGGTGAGGACGGTGCCGTCCGGGCCTTCCAGGTCGAAGGTGAAGGTCGCGTCGAGGGCGAAAGTGATGTCGTAGCCCAGGTTTCCGCCCATCCGCGCGGTGGTTTCGCAGCAGAAGTTGGTCTGGATCCCGGCCAGCACGAAGCTCGTGATGCCGCGGGTCTTGAACCAGGCGTCCAGGTCGACGTCGCCCAGGAACGCCGAGTTGACCTTCTTGCCGAAGAGCAGGTCCGGGCGGGCGCCGTCGAGTTCGGGTTTGAAATCGTTGCCGGGCTGACCCGGGCGCAGCGGCGAACCGGGCGTGGTCGAATCGTGGTGCACGAGCACGACCGGGTCGCGCCGGTCCTGCCAGGCATGCAGCAGCGCCTTCATGTTCGCTTCCGCGCCGGGGTTGTTGCGCGGTCCCCAGAACTCGGCGTCGTCGAATCCTCGCTGGACGTCGATCAGCAGCAATGCGGTGGTCATGGCTTCGATTCTGTCCGGGGGAGCACGCGGCGGGGAGTGGCACAAGACGCGCGATGCGATACTTTTCTGCCATGCGCACGATCGGGGTGCTGCTCCTGCCGGGCAGCCGGATGTTCGACCTCGCGGTGATCGCGGAGGTGTGGGCGCAGGACCGCACCGACAGCGGGATCGGCCCGTTCGCGGTGCGCGTCTGCGCGCCGGGGCGAGGAAGGACGCGGGTGTCGCCGTTCGGCGAAGTCGTCGCGACGCACGGGCTTTCCGGCTTGGCCGACTGCGACCTGGTTCTCGCCCCAGGACGGGACGATCCGCTGGCCGAAGTACCCGCCGCCGCTCGCGCCGCGCTTCGCCGGGCCCATCGCGCCGGTTCGACGGTGGCTGGGCTTTGCTCCGGAGCTTTCACCCTCGCTGCTGCCGGATTGCTCGACGGCCGCCCCGCGACCACGCATTGGCGGGACCTGGACACACTCGCGACGGCCGCGCCCGCTGCCGAACTCCGCCGCGACGTGCTCTACACCGAACAGGACGGCGTGCTTACCTCAGCGGGCGTCGTCGGCGGTCTTGATCTTTGCCTGCATCTGGTTCGCCGTGATCATGGAGCTGAGGTCGCCGCGCGGCTTGCCCGGCGGCTGGTGATGCCGCCGGTGCGGGAAGGCGGCCAGCGCCAGTACGCGGAGGCTCCGTTGCCCGCCAACGCTTCCCGGCCGGGTATCGCGTCCACAATGGACTGGGCGCTGACCCGGCTCGCCGACGAGATCGGGGTGCCGGATCTGGTCGAGCACGCCGGGATGAGCCCTCGGACCTTCCATCGCGAGTTCGCTGCCGCGACGGGGAGCACGCCCGGCCGGTGGCTGCTCGTCCAGCGGGTGCAGCACGCGCAGCGGCTGCTGGAGACCACGGATCTGCCGGTCTCCCGGGTGGCCGAGCGGGCGGGGCTCGGCAGCGCCGCGAACCTGCGCCGACGGCTGCGGGCGGAGGTCGGGGTCGGGCCGGATTCGTATCGGCGCACTTTCCGCATCCCGCCGGTCGGGGTTACGGTCGGGGCATGGGCGAGTACGAGCACCTCCTCGTGAAGCGGGACGGGGACACGGTCACCATCACGATGAACCGCGCGGCACGGCGCAATTCGCTGTCCGCCGACCATCTCGGCGAATTGCTCGCCGCGTTCCGCGAGGCGGGCGAGTCCGACGCGACCGGCATCGTGCTGGCCGGCGCGGGGCCGGTGTTCTCCGCCGGGCACGACTTCGGCGACGTCGCCGCCCGCGACCTCATGGGGGTGCGCGAACTACTCACCCTGTGCACGACGTTGATGCGGACGATGGAATCGGTCCCGCAGGTGGTGATCGCCCGGGTGCACGGCCTGGCGACGGCCGCCGGATGCCAGCTGGTGGCGTCGTGCGATCTGGCGGTCGCGGCGGAGTCCTCGGGATTCGCGCTGCCCGGCGGCAAGGGCGGCTGGTTCTGCCACACGCCCGCGGTGCCGGTGGCGCGCGCGATCGGCCGGAAACGCCTGATGGAACTGGCCTTGACCGGCGACGTGATCGACGCGGCGACGGCGCTGGACTGGGGCCTGGTCAACCGCGTGGTCCCGGACGATTCCCTCGACGAGGCGGTCGCCGACCTGCTCGGCCGCGCGACTCGCGGCAGCCGGGCGAGCAAGGCAATGGGGAAGCAGACCCTGTACGCGCAGCTGGACCGCCCGGAAGCGGACGCGTACGCGATCGCCGTCGAGGTGATGGCTTCGGCTTCGCAGCTGCCGGGGGCGCGGGAGGGAATGGCGGCGTTCCTGGAGAAGCGCAAACCTGACTGGACGGACTGACGCCCGGCTCTTCTGCTCCGGAGAAGTCCGTGAAGGGCTCCTTGAGGGAACCAGATTCCCTCAAGGAGCCCTTCACGGACCGCTCGGTCGTGCGGTGAGCGGGAGGGGCGGGCTGCCGTGAGTCAGCGACGTTCGTGCAGCAGCAGCAACGTATAAGCCGCCACCGTCTGCGCGTCCGAGATCTCCCCGGTGGAGATCATCTTCTCGACCTCGGCCCGGCTGAACCACGCCGTCCGCATGTCCTGTTCTTCCAGTTCCCGCTCCGGCTCGCCCTCGGTGAGACCGGTCGCGAGGTACACGTGCCCGCGCTGGCTGGTCAGCCCGGGCGCGACGTCCAGCATTCCCAGTTCGGTGAACGCCGACGCCCGCAATCCGGTCTCCTCCCGCAATTCCCGTTGCGCCAGTTCGGCGGGCGGGGTCTCGGCGAGGTCCGGCGCGGTGCCCTGCGGGAATTCCCAGCGCCGCATTCCGAGCGGGTACCGGAATTGCTCGACCAGGTGCAGCCGGTCGCCGTCGAGGGGGATGACCAGCGCGTAGGTCGGTTTGTCGACGACGCCGTAGATGCCGTCGCTGCCGTCGGCGCGGCGGATGGCGTCCTCGCGCACCGTCATCCAATTGTTCCGATACACCTCGCGGGTCGCGACACGCTGAATGGGGTCCACCTCGCCAGTATCGCCGAGCCTGTCCTACCCTCGGCGGGTGCGTCTCGTGCTCCCCTCTCAGCAAGCCAGCCCGCTCCGTGCGGGGCGGGTCCGATGAGGCTCGTCGTCGCCCGGTGCCAGGTCGACTACGTCGGCAGGCTGACCGCGCATCTCCCGATGGCCAACCGCGTCCTGATGGTGAAGGCCGACGGCTCGGTGCTCGTGCACTCCGACGGCGGCTCCTACAAGCCGCTGAACTGGATGTCGCCGCCGTGCTGGCTGATCGAGGACCCGGACGTCTGGACGGTCCAGAACAAGGCGGGCGAGAAACTCGTCATCACCATCGACGAGGTCATGCACGACCTGAAGCACGACCTCGGCGTCGACCCGGGCCTGCAGAAGGACGGCGTCGAAGCGCACTTGCAGGAACTGCTCGCCGAGCACATCAAAACCCTCGGCGACGGCTACACGCTGGTCCGCCGCGAGTACCCGACCGCGATCGGCCCGGTCGACATCATGGCCCGCGACGCCAACGGCGGTTCGGTCGCGGTGGAGATCAAACGCCGCGGCGAGATCGACGGCGTCGAGCAGCTGACCCGGTACCTCGAACTCCTCAACCGCGACCCGCTGCTCGCCCCGGTGCAGGGCGTGTTCGCGGCGCAGGTGATCAAGCCGCAGGCGCGCGTCCTCGCCGAGGACCGCGGGATCCGCTGCGTCGTCTTGGACTATGACGCGTTGCGCGGCACGGATTC
This sequence comes from Amycolatopsis sp. La24, assembly GCF_029087445.1. NCBI lineage: Bacteria > Bacillati > Actinomycetota > Actinomycetes > Pseudonocardiales > Pseudonocardiaceae > Amycolatopsis > Amycolatopsis sp. La24. The sequence goes on along the minus strand of NZ_JARACH010000018.1, from coordinate 79,414 downwards.
GGACGAGTTCCGGCTGTTCTGAGCACCGCCCGGGGTCAGGCGGCGAGCGGCTGCCGGTAGCGCCGGGCCTGCGTCGCGACCCGGGCGCCGAGGTGGCGTGCCGTGGCGAGGTCGGCGGCGTGGACGGCTTCCGGACCCTGGTCGTTCCAGGTCTGCGCGCCCGCGCCGAGGTAGAACCCGAGCCGGTTGTCGTCGTGTTCGGTGCTGGTGGTGGTGTTCCAGCCGGGCATGAGGCCGAGGCTGACCCAGTGCATGCCGTGCTGCGCGGCGAGCAGCGCCAGGTACTGCAGCGTGTGCAGTTTGTCGCCGCTCATCGAGCCGGAGTTGGTGAACCCGGACGCGAGTTTGTCCAGCCAGCGCTGGGACATCCAGCGCTTCGAGGTCGCTTCGGCGAACACGTGGAACGCGCCGGACGCCGAACCCATGTAGGTCGGCGTGCCGAAGATGATCGCGTCGCTGGCGTCGAGGGTTTCCCATTTCGCGTCGGTCATTTCGGCTACGTCGACCAGGTCGGCGCGGGTGCCGGGCACTGACTCGGCGCCCGCCGCGACGGCCTTCGCGATCTCGAGGGTGTGCCCGTAGCCGGAGAAGTAAGCGATGGCGACGTGAACAGAGGACATCAGAGGTTCCTTTCGCTGTTGACGTTGATAACGCTATTCCGATGACAGTGTCAGTGTCAACGTCAACAGGTATCTGTTATCGTCGGCACATGGCATCGGACGACCAGCGCGAGCGCATCCTGAGCGAAGCGGTGAAACTGCTGGCGACGGCCGGCCCGTCGGGGTTGTCCACCCGGGCGGTCGCGGCGGCGGCCGGAGTGCAAACTCCGACGCTGTACCGGCTTTTCGCGGACAAGGACGGGCTGCTCGACGCCGTGGTCACCTTCGGTTTCGAGAGCTACCTCGCGGAGAAACACGCGCTCGAGCCCAGCGAGGATCCGGTCGAGGACCTGCGTCACGGCTGGGAGATGCACGTCGCGTTCGGGCTGGCCAATCCCGCGATCTACACGCTGATGTACGGAACCGTCCGGCCGGGCAAACAGCCCGCGGCGGCGGCGGAAAACCGGGCCATCCTGTGCGGCATGCTCGAACGCGCCAACGCACAGGGCAGGCTCCGAGTGCCGGTCGAGGCGGCCGCGGTGGCGATCGAGGCGTCCACGACCGGCGCGGTTCTGCTCCTGCTGGCCCAGCCGGAAGAAGCGCGGGACGTCGAGGTGATCCGGCCGTTGGGCGACCTGGTGCTCGACGCGCTGATCGACCAACCGGCCCCCGAAAGTTCCCCGATCGCCGACCGTGCGCAGGCTTTGCTCGGAATCGTCACCCCCACCAAGGACGCCGACCCGGTCACCGAAGCGGGTTTCAGCGTCTTCGAAGCCGGTCTGCTGCGCGAATGGCTCGCCCGGCTCAACGAAGCCAGCCGATGACACCGGACGGAATGCGTCAGAGCGTCGACCCGGCGCGACGCTGAGCAGCCTTCGCGGCGAACCACGCTTTCGCTTCCGCGTGGAACAACGTCGTCGCCACTGCTCCAGCCAGCACCAGGCCCGCCGCCGCGGCCACGCCGCCGCCCGCCAGGTTGAGCAGCCCGCCGAGCGCGGACAACACCTCGACTGCAAGCAGCGCCCACCGGCCCCAGCCGTAGCCGAGCAGAACCACGATCCCGGCCGCCAGCAGTCCGGCGGCGAAGGCGTACGACAGGTACTCCAGCGAGTACAGAATCGAAAACGGTTCCTCGCCGCCAGCGCGCTGCTTGTCGATTTGCCGATGGGCGAAGACGCCGAACACGCCGTTCAGCAGCGCTTGCAGGACCACGAGCCCGAAAGCGGCGCGAAGCCGTCCGGGGAGGGGCAGCGCGGGGCCGGTCATCGCCGGGATCTTATGGGCCCGGCACCGAGCGCCACCCCGGAACGAGTGAATCTGTCCCGTTGGTGAGGGGTTGGCGAGCGAAGCGACAGGACTCAACACGGGTGCTTCCGGGCACGCGGAATGCACAGGTCAGCGGCAGGTTGGTGAAAAACCGCGGTGTCGGGGTGCCTCTTCGGAATCCATGCAGTACTGTGCCGGTCTGACAGGAACGATGGTGTTTTCTGTGTGAGAATGTTTGATTCGGAGGTGGCAGGGTGCCGTTCCTCGCCGACGCGAACTTGCGGCTCGACGCGAGTCCGATCGACTACATCGAGTTGGCGTTCTATTTCGTCCTGGTGCTCGGCATCGGCTATCTCGCGCGAAGGCAGGTGTCGAGCAGTCTCGACTTCCTGCTGTCGGGCCGGTCGCTGCCGGCGTGGGTCACCGGTCTGGCGTTCATTTCCGCGAACCTCGGCGCGGTCGAGGTCATGGGCATGTCCGCGAACGGCGTCCTCTACGGCCTGCCGACCGTCCATTACTTCTGGATCGGCGCCATCCCGGCGATGCTGTTCCTCGGCCTGGTGATGATGCCGTTCTACTACGGCTCCAAGGTCCGCAGCGTCCCCGAGTTCATGCGGCGGCGGTTCGGTCCGACGGCACACCTCGTCAACGGCATCAGCTTCGCCGCGGCGCAGATCCTCATCGCGGGCGCGAACCTGTTCCTGCTGGCCAGCGTCGTGAAGCTGCTGCTGGGCTGGCCGCTGTGGGTGTCGATCGTCGTCGCGGCCGCCATCGTGCTCACGTACACCGCGCTGGGCGGGCTGTCCGCCGCGATCTACAACGAGGTGCTGCAGTTCTTCGTGATCGTCGTGGCGCTGCTGCCGCTCACCATCGTCGGCCTGGTCAAGGTCGGCGGCTGGCAGGGCCTGGTGCAGAAGATCACCGACGGCCCCGGCGGCACCGCGCAGCTGCACTCCTGGCCGGGCGACAACCTGACCGGCTTCGGCAACAACTTCCTGTCCGTCCTCGGCATCGTGTTCGGTCTCGGCTTCGTGCTGTCCTTCGGGTACTGGACGACGAACTTCGTCGAGGTCCAGCGCGCGATGGCGTCGAAGAGCATGTCGGCCGCGCGGCGGACGCCGATCATCGGCGCGTTCCCGAAGATGCTGGTGCCCTTCATCGTGATCATCCCCGGCATGATCGCCGGCGTCGTGGTGCCGGAGTACATGCAGGACAAGGGACTTCTGCTGCAGGACAAGACCGCGCCGAGCGGGGTCACCGCGAACAACGCGCTCCTGCTGCTGATGCGCGACCTGCTGCCCAACGGCATCCTCGGCATCGCGATCGCCGGTCTGCTCGCGTCGTTCATGGCGGGCATGGCGGCGAACCTCAGCTCGTTCAACACCGTCTTCACGTACGACATCTGGCAGACGTACGTGAAGAAGGACAAGCCGGACGGCTACTACCTGAGCCTCGGCCGCAAGACCACGGTCGTCGCGACCGTGCTGGCCATCGGCACCGCGTTCGTCGCGTCGCAGTCGGCGAACATCCTGACCTACCTGCAGGACCTGTTCTCCTTCTTCAACGCGCCGCTGTTCGCCACGTTCATCCTCGGCATGTTCTGGAAGCGGATGACCGCGGCGGCCGGGTGGATCGGCCTGGTGGCCGGCACCGCGTCGGCGATCACGATCTGGGCGCTGTCGCAGCTGGACGTGCTGTCGCTCGCCGGGCAGGGCACCAGCTTCGTGGCCGCGGGCACCGCGTTCGTCGTCGACATCGTGGTGAGCGTCGGGGTTTCCCTGGCCACTCAGCCGAAGCCGGACGCGCAGCTGGTCGGCCTGGTCTACTCGCTGACCCCGCGCGACGCGCTCAAGCACGACAACACGGGCGAGAACGCGGGCTGGTACCGCAAGCCGGGCCTGCTGGCCGGCATCGTCCTCGTGCTCACGATCGCTCTCAACATCATCTTCTGAGGAGGCCCGCATGACCGAGAAAACCTCGCGGCCGCACAAGGCGGGCGCCTTCGACATCCGGCTGATCATCGCGCTGCTGCTCGGCGTCTACGGCGTGATCCTCACGATCATGGGCGCCGGGTTCACCAGCGACGACGACCTCAAGAAGGCCGCCGACGTGAACATCAACCTCTGGTCGGGCATCGGCCTGCTGGTGGTGACCGCGATGTTCGTGCTGTGGGCGGTGCTGCGGCCGCTCGTCGTGCCGCCGAGCACGGAAACGACGGAAACCTCACCCGCCGAATAACCCGGGCCCCGCCCCACCGCCACCCTCAACGGAGTGGCTTCGCCACGCCGAAATATTCAATGCGCCCACGTCCGGCAGCCTCGCCCGCTAGGTTGCCGGACGTGGTGCACGATCGCCGGTTCGGCCGGTTCCTCAAGTTGTCCGCCCTGGTCGCGACGGGCGTGATCGCGATGTCCGCGTGCGGCGGTCCGAACCTGGGCAAGGAGAACTTCGCGCGCACGACTGTCCCCGCCGGCGGGGACAGCGCCGCGACGTCCGGCCCGATCACCGATCCCGCGGTCGCTCCCGCCGTGCTGCGCGACCTGCTGCCGTGCCAGTTCGTGGACAAGACCGCGATGAGCCCGCTCGGCACGATGCAGGGCGAGGCGACCGCGTCGAGCACGCAGTTCGACTCCTGTGTCGCGAAGGCGACCGACCCGGGCGGCAAGGAAATCCGGGCGAGCGTCGACGTCGGCGGCCTCGTGACGTTCGCCTCCGACAAGACCACCGGCGTGGTCGGCGGGCTGCCGCAGGTCGAGGTGCCCGACCTCGGCGGCGGATCCGGCTGCGTCGTCAGCGCGCTCACCGCGCGGAACCCGGCCGTCGGCGTCTCCTTCCGGATCGACTACACCGGCGGCGACGCCTGCGCCGCGGGCCGCAAACTCGTCGCGACGGCGGTCGAGAAGCTGCACAACAACCCGCAGAAGTACACGCCCGGTCCGGGCACGCTGCTCGCCGTCGACCCGTGCACGGTGCTCGACCCGGCCGCGGTGGACGGGGTCGTGAAGGGCGGGAAGCCGCGGCCGTCCGGACTGCACTCGTGCGAATGGGGCCTCATCCCGAGCGTCCGGGTGACGATGTTCCCCGGCGTCGCGCCGAGCGAGGGCGACGGCTGGCTGAAGGCCGACGTCGGCACGCCGAGCCAGGCGTACTCGAAGCAAGGCACCTCCGGGTCGAGCTGCCAGGTCAAATGGCAGCACCGGCAGTGGAAGGAAGAGCGCGTCGAGGTGGTCCAGTTGGAGTACACGAACTCCGACGCGCAGCCGGACAAGGACGACCCGTGCGGCAAGACCGTCGGGCTCGCCAAGCAGCTGGCCGGGAAACTGCCCGCGGCGTGACCAGGGGGCGCTTTGCGGCGCGCCCGGCGACCTCATAGGTTGGGGTCGTCCACGACGCCGAGGTGCCGGAGGTCCGCCATGAAAAAGATCATCAACGATCCGGCGGCCGTCGTCGCCGAATCGCTGAGAGGGCTCGCGGTCGCGCACGCGGACCTGCTGCGCGTGCGCGACGATCCGGCGCTGGTCGTGCGCGCGGACGCGCCGGTGGCGGGCAAGGTCGCGGTGGTGTCCGGCGGCGGGTCGGGGCACGAACCGCTGCACGGCGGGTTCGTCGGCCCCGGGATGCTCGACGCCGCGGTGCCCGGGCCGGTGTTCACCTCGCCGACCCCGGACGCGGTGCAGGGCGCGATCGCGGCGACCACCGGACCGGCCGGGGCGCTGCTGATCGTGAAGAACTACACCGGCGACGTGCTGAACTTCGAGACCGCCGCCGAACTGGCCGCGGCCGAGGACCTGGACGTGCGCAGCGTGGTCATCGACGACGACGTGGCGGTCAAGGACTCCACGTTCACCGCCGGGCGGCGCGGCGTCGGCGGGACCGTGCTGCTGGAGAAGATCGCCGGCGCGGCGGCCGAGCGCGGCGATTCGCTGGACGCGGTGGAAGCGTTGGCGCGCAAGGTGATCGGGCAGGTCCGGTCGATCGGGGTGGCACTGTCCGCGCCGACCGTGCCGCACGCTGGCGAGCCGAGTTTCGACCTCGGGCCGGACGAGATCGAGTTCGGCATCGGCATCCACGGCGAACCCGGCCGCGAGCGGATCCCGGCCGAACCGGCGGACGTGCTGGTCGCCCGGATGGTCGAGGCAGTGGTGTCCGACCTGCCGTTCGAATCCGGCGACAAGGTGCTGCTGTTCACGAACTCGATGGGCGGCACGCCGCAGCTGGAGCTGTACCTCGCGCACGGCATCGCCGAGCGGCTGCTGGCCGAGCGCGGGATCCTGGTCGAACGCAGGCTGGTCGGCCCGTACATCACCAGCCTGGAAATGCAGGGCATCAGCCTGACCCTGCTGAAACTGGACGACGAGCTTACGCAGTTGTGGGACGCGCCGGTGCGCACGCCCGCGCTGCGGTGGGGGATCTGATGGCCTGCACTGCCGAAGGGGTCGCGGCCGCGTTGCGCGCCGCCGCCGAAGTGATCGCCGAACACCGCACCGAACTGGTGGACCTGGACCGCGCGATCGGCGACGCCGACCACGGCGAGAACCTCAGCCGGGGGTTCACCGCCATCGTCTCCGCGCTGGAGACCGCGGTGCCGGAAACCCCGGCCGGAGTCGTGAAACTCGCTGCCACCACGTTGATTTCCAAGGTCGGCGGCGCGGCCGGACCGCTTTACGGGACGGCTTTCCTGCGTGCGTCGGCGAAGCTTGGCGACGCGGCGGAGATCGACGTGCCGTTGCTGCTGGACGCGTTGCGGGCAGCATTGGAAGGCGTGCAGGCGCGCGGCAAGGCAGTGGGCGGCGACGCGACGATGGTCGACGCGCTGATCCCGGCGCTCTCCGCGGCTGAAGGCGCCGCGGACGGAACGATCGCGGACGTGCTCACCGCGGCGGCGGACGGAGCGGACCGCGGTGCGGAGTCCACTGTGGACTTGATCCCGCGCAAGGGACGTGCCTCGTACCTCGGGGAACGGGCGGTCGGGCACATGGATCCGGGCGCTCGTTCGACGGCGCTGCTGCTGCGTGCGTTCGCGGAGGCGGCCCGGTGACCGTCGGAATCGTTCTTGTGTCGCACAGCGCGAAACTGGCCGAGGGCCTGGCCGACCTGGCGGCCCAGATGGCCCCGGACGTCCGGATCGTCCCGGCGGGCGGGCTGCCCGACGGCGGCGGCATCGGCACCGACTACGACGAGGTCGTCGCGGCCACCCAGCGGGCGGATTCCGGCGACGGCGTGGTGCTGCTGTACGACCTCGGCAGCGCGCAGATGACCGCCGAGCTGGCGGTCGAATCGCTCGCTGACCCGTCCGCCGCGGTCGTGGTCGACGCGCCGCTGGTGGAAGGCGCGGTGGCGGCGGCCGTCGCGGCGCAGGGCGGCGCGAACGCCAAGGCGGTGGGCGAGGCCGCGGCGAGCGCCGGTGTCGCGCCGGATCTGGCCGCGGTGGAGCTGTCGGCGGCCGGTGAGGAAGGCGTGGTGGAGAAGGAATTCACGCTGACCAACGACGTCGGCCTGCACGCGCGCCCGGCCGCGGTCGTGGTGCGCAGCCTGGCGGAATTCGAGGCCGAGGTGTCGATCCGGCTGGGCGAGCAGGAGGCGGACGCGCACAGCGTGCTGGCGCTGATGTCGCTCGGTGCGCGCCAGGGCGACCGGATCGTGGTGCGGGCTCGCGGGCTGCAGGCGGCGGAGGCGGTCGCGAAGGTGGCCGAGCTGGTGGAGTCGAACTTCGGGGAGTAACGCCGGTTTCCGACCGGGTGACTTCGCCCGGACTGACTCGATTCCGATGTGCTTTCGAGGGGCTCGCGTGGCACAGTGAGCGGCAATTACCAGCGGGTAACCTCTGGAGGCCCTGTGGCACGGGAAATCTCGACGGTCGGTGTGGTCGGTCTTGGCACGATGGGCGCGGGCATCGCCGAGGTGCTCGCCCGCAGCGGGCTCGACGTGGTCGCGGTGGAACTCGACGAGGCCGGGGTTGAACGCGGCCTCGGCCACCTGCGGCATTCGACCGAACGGGCGCTCGCGGGCGGCAAGCTCGACGCGGCGGGCCGCGAGGCGCTGCTCGGCCGGATCCGCACCACGACCTCGCTGACCGAACTGTCCGAAGTGGACTTGGTGATCGAGGCGATCCCGGAGAACCTCGCGGCGAAGGCCGAGGTATTCACCCAGTTGGACCAGGTGACCCGGCCGGACGTGGTGTTCGCGTCCAATACGTCCTCGCTGTCGATCACCGAGATCGGCGTGCACACCGCGCGGCCGGGCAAGGTCGTCGGGATGCACTTTTTCAACCCGGCTCCGGTGCTGAAGCTGGTCGAGGTCGTGCGCACGGTGGTCACCGAGCCGGACGTGGTGTCCGACGTCGTGGAATTCGCGCAGCGGCTGGGCAAATCGCCGGTGGTGATGGGCGACCGGGCCGGGTTCATCGCGAACGCGCTGCTGTTCGGCTATCTCAACCACGCGGTGCGGATGTACGAACAGCGCTATGCCACCCGCGAAGATCTTGACGCGGCAATGCGTTTCGGCTGCGGCTACCCGATGGGCCCGCTCGCACTGCTCGACCTGATCGGGCTGGACACCGCGTACGAAATCCTCGACACGATGTACCATCAATCCCGGAACCGGCTGCACGCGCCCGCGCCCTTGCTGAAGCAGATGATCACCGCGGGGCAGTTGGGTCGCAAGAGCGGACGTGGTTTCTACACCTACGACGCACCCGATTCGCCGGTGGTGGTGGATTCGGTCACTTCGTCCGAAGTGGACTCTTTGGTGGCTCGCGAAGTGCGGTCTGTCGGCGTGATCGGCACCGGCACAATGGCGACCGGTATCGCGGAAGTGTTTGCCAAGCGCGGTTTTGACGTCGTGCTGCGGGCGCGGAGCATGGAGAAGGCCGAAGCGTCGGTGGCGAAGGTGAAGAAGTCGCTCGACAAGGCCGTGGTGAAGGGAAAACTGTCCGAAGAGGACGCTGCGGCCGCGCTTGGCCGGATCCGTCCGGTGACGGAATTCGAGGAACTGGCGGACGTCGACCTGGTGGTCGAAGCGGTGGCCGAGGAGCTTTCCGTTAAGCAGGCGGTGTTTTCGGCGTTGGACGAGGTCGTCAAGCCGGGCGCGGTGCTCGCCACCACGACGTCCTCACTGCCGGTCATCGAATGCGCGGCGGCGACTTCGCGCCCCGGTGACGTGATCGGCCTGCACTTCTTCAATCCCGCACCGGTGATGAAACTGGTGGAAGTGGTGTCGACGATCGCCACCGCTCCCGATGTCACCGCGACCGCGACGGCAGTGTGCGCGGCGGTCGGCAAACATCCGGTGCATTGCGGCGACCGGGCCGGATTCATCGTGAACGCGTTGCTGTTCCCGTATCTCAACGACGCGGTGAAAATGCTGGAAGCGCATTACGCGTCGGCGGATGACATCGACACCGCGATGAAGGTCGGCTGCAGTCTGCCGATGGGACCGTTCGAATTGCTGGACGTGGTCGGGTTGGACGTGTCGCTGGCGATCGAGCGGACGCTGTTCAACGAGTTCCGCGAAGAAGGCTTCGCGCCGGCTCCGTTGTTGGAACACCTCGTGACGGCGGGACGATTGGGCCGCAAGACCGGCAAGGGCTTCAAGGACTACTGACGCTTCTATGGGTAGAGAACGGTCCGGTCACCGGTCGCGCCGCCGGATGCGCGCGCCCTGGGCGGGTTCGCCGTCCGGTGGCAGCAGCGGGCCGCCTTGCCACTGCTGGAACACGAGGTTGGTGTGCACGCGGGCGACCTCGTCGCGGGAGGTGAGCTCGTCCAGCACCAGCCGCTGCAACTCCGCGGCCGAGGTGGTGGCGACGTGCGCGAGGAAGTCGTCCGGCCCGGTCAGGTGGTAGACCGCGCGGATCTCCGGCAGCGCCAGGAGATGTTCCACGAACTGCTCGACCAGCGGCCGTCGATGCGGCCGGACCTGCACGAACAGGAACGCTTCCAGTGGACGCCCGACCTTCGCCGCGTCGACCTTGGCGTGCTGTCCGGTGATCACGCCGGTCTCGCGCAGCCGCGCCACCCGGTCCAGACAGGTCGACGGCGCGAGCCCGACCGCGGCCGCGAGCTCCTTGTTCGACGTCCGGGCATCGTTCTGCAACACCCGCAGAATCTCAAGATCAACCGGACTCAGTTCGACGGTCTCGCTCATCGCTGAATCTTATCCGAGATTGTTGCGTTGCGGCCGTGTCGTGTCCGAACGTGACTGCCATGACTTCCGCCTTGCGCACCCGAGCCGTCCACGCCGGTCGCGACGATCTCGCCGACCTCGGCCTGCACGCCGCCCCGCTCGACTTCTCCACGACCTACCCCGCGCGCGACAGTGCCGAGGAGGCCCGCCGGATCGACGAGTTCGCCGCGGGCGGGAACGTCACCGGCATCTACGGCCGGATCGGCAACCCGACCGTCGAACGGTTCGAGCAGGCGCTGGCGGAACTCGAAGGCTTCGACCACGCCGTGGCCTTCGCGAGCGGCATGGCGGCGGTCTCCGCGTGCCTGCTTTCCGCGGTATCGCAAGGAAAACGGCACATCGTCGGCGTCCGGCCGCTGTACGGCTGCACGGACCACCTGCTGACCACCGGCCTCCTGGGCACCGAGGTCACCTGGACCGCGCCCGAGGATGTCGCGGAGGCTCTGCGTCCCGACACCGGCCTGGTTTTCGTGGAGACGCCCGCGAACCCGACCTTGAGCGAACTGGACATCGCCACCCTGACCGAGGCCTGCGGCGACGTCCCGGTCCTGGTCGACAACACCTTCGCGACGCCAGTCCTGCAGCGCCCCGGCCGGCTGGGCGCCCGAATGGTGTTGCACAGCGCGACCAAGTTCCTGGGCGGCCACGGCGACGTCATGGGCGGCATCGTGGCCTGCGACGCCGAGGAAGCCGCGCGCCTGCGCTCCCTGCGCTTCGCGACCGGCGGCGTGCTGCACCCCCTCGCCGGATACCTGCTGCTGCGCGGCCTCTCGACACTCCCGCTGCGAGTGAAGGCTGCTTCGGAAACCGCCGCCGTATTGGCTTCGCGGCTGGCTTCGCACCCGTCGGTGAGCGCCGTGCACTACCCCAAACTGGGCGGCCCGCTGGTGGCCTTCGAGGTAACCGGAGACCCCCACGCGGTCATCGGCGCGGTCCGGCTGATCACGCCCGCGGTGAGCCTGGGCAGCGTCGACACGCTGATCCAGCACCCGGCTTCGCTGACGCACCGCATCGTCGCCGAGGACGACCGTACGGGCTCGGGCATCACCCACGGCCTGCTGCGGCTTTCGGCGGGGCTGGAGGATGTCGAGGACCTGTGGCTTGACCTGGATCAGGCGCTGAAGTCCTGCTGATCGGGTGTGCTCGCGGCATCCACCGCCGGGGTTGGCGGTGGATGCCGGGGTTCAGGAGTTCGCCGGACCGGTGAGCACGGGGCTGGGTTGGAAGCTTTGCCAGCCAGCTTCGGGACCGAGCCCCTCGCCAACTGGTCGGCCCGGTCGGGAGGTGCGCTGATCGGCTGCGGCAACCGTGTCGAGCCAGGCCGGAAGCTCCGCCAGCCAGCCCCTCGCCAGCCGGGCGCCCCAGCCGCGATGAGAGCAGGTCAGCTGCAGCAACCGCCCCCGCAACACCCTCCGCCAGCCGGTGCGGGCGCGGAGGCCGAACCGGTGAGCGCGACCGTCGTGAGGAGCTTGACCGTGTCCGTATGCCCCTCCGGGCACGGGGCGGGCGCGCTGGACTCGGCCATCGGGCGCTGGAGTTCGAACGTCTCGGTGCAGTCGCGGCAACGGTAGGCGTAGGTGGGCATGCGTCGATTATCGCTGGCGGGCCGCGTTGGTGGGAAGCTGTCCGGGTGGATGTGCCCCAGTACGCGGATGTTCCGCACCTCGGCCAGGTCGTTCCCGCCCTGCTCGGCGCGCTGGGCGTGCCCGGCGAGGACGGCGGCCTGGCGCTGCCCGAAGCCCGCAGCGCGTGCGTGCTCCTCATCGACGGCCTCGGCTGGGAACTGCTCGCCCAGCACGCTGCCGACGCCCCCGTCCTCACCGAACTCGCCAGCAGCCCCCTGCGAGTCGGCTTCCCGTCGACCACCGCTGCCGGCGTCGCCGCGATCGGCACCGGTCTGGCGTCGGGCGAGCACGGCATGGTCGGCTACACCTTCGAGATCCCGGGAACCGGCGTCCTGAACGCTCTGCGCTGGCGCTCCCACGACGACGGCAGCGACCTCCGAGGCGCCCTGCCGCCCCGCGAAGTCCAACCCCTCCCGACGACCTTCGAACGCGCCGCCGCCGCGGGCATCGAGGCCGCGGTGGTGTCCTCGGCACATTTCGCCAATACTGCCCTGACCCAGGCAACGCAAAGCGGTGCCCGATACGCAGGCGTACACGCGCTGGGTGATCTGGCCGCGCGAACCTTGGACATCCTCTCGTCGCGCGCGTTTTGCTATGCCTACCACAGCGAATTGGACCTGCTAGGCCACCTTTACGGCCCCGGCTCGACCGCGTGGCGGATGCAGCTCCGGCACGTCGACCGGCTGGTGGAGTCCATTGTGGACGGACTGCCCGCCGGTGCTGTGCTGGCGGTGGTGGCGGACCACGGAATGGTGACCGTCGAGGAGAAACTGAACCTGGAGGACGCTCCGGAACTGCTGGCAGGCGTCCGCGCGTTCGGCGGCGAGGTCCGCGCGCGGCACGTCTACACCGAACCCGGCGCGACGGCTGATGTGGTGGCCGCGTGGCGCGAGGTCCTCGGTCAGCGGGCCTGGGTGTTGCCGCGCGAGGAGGCGATCGCGGCAGGCTGGTTCGGTGCCGCGGTGAGCGATCGGGTGCGTCCGCGGATCGGCGACGTCGTTGCCGCGGCGACGGGAACCTTCGGCATGGTTCGCGAACTCGCCGAGGCCGTGGAATCGAACCTGGTCGGCCAGCACGGCTCGCTGACGTCGGCGGAGCAACTCGTCCCACTGGCGATCGCCCGAGGCTGATCCCTGGCGGAGCTCACGCACCTTGCGCAGCGTCGGCGGGTGCGGCTCGGGGTGTGTGGCCGAACCGACCCGACGTCCGGTTACCGTGGCTGCGTGCCCAGACGCAATCGACCCGGCCGAGGCCGTTCCGGTCCCGTCGAACGGCCGGACGCCGGCGCGGTCAGCGGCTGGGCCCGCAGCGAATCCGCCCCCGACGGCGACTGGCTGGTGCGCACGGTCCCCGGCTCGCAGGCCGCCAAGACCTACCGCTGTCCCGGTTGCGACCACGAGATCCGCCCGGGCGTCCCGCACCTGGTCGTGTGGCCCGCCGACGAGACCGGCGGCGTCGCGGATCGCAGGCATTGGCATCGGCCCTGCTGGGAGGCCCGGGCGCGGCGGCGGCCGAACCGGCGTTGGTGACGAGAAGCCCTTACCGCGAAAGGGCTTCCTTCCGCCGCGCCCGATGCCGCCGGACCGCGTCGCGGTTGACGCACGCGTGGGTGCAGTACCGCTGTGTCCCGCTGCGGGTGAAGTCGACGAACGCGCGGCGGCATTCCGCCGCGGCGCAGCGACCGAGACGGTGCAGGCTGGTCGAGGTCAGGTACTGGGCCGCCGCCACGGAAGTCACCCCGCGCAATACCGCGGGCAGGCGCATCCCGTCGTCCTGGTAGTGCAGATGCCAGCTGTACCCGTCGTGCTCGGTGATCCGCGGGTAGGCGGCGGCCTCGGCCAGCAGGGCGTTCAGCAGCCGGACCCGGTCCGTCTCGTCCGTGGCGTCGACGACCTCGATCCACCGGTCCAGGAAAGCGCACACCTCGGGAAAATCCTCGTCGGCGACCGGCGGGACGGGGCCCATCTCCGGTTCGTCCCAGCGTCCGAGCAGGTCGGCGAGGTCCGCGGGACGGTCGTTGGAGAGGCCGGTCACGAACTTGAGGAAACTCCGGTAGTAAGAGTTATGCGGCATAAGCCTATTACAGCACGCTCTCGGTATGTCTCTAACGAGCCGCGCTGAGCCCGAAGCTCCGTCCTGGGTTCCGTTGATCGCCGCGTGCGTTGGCACGTTCCTGCTGCTGATCTACACCAGCATCGTCACCGTCGCGCTGCCCGCGATCGGAGCCGAGCTCGGCGCGGGATACGGGCAGCTGCAATGGATCGTGGACGTCTTCACGGTCGCGCTCGCCGGTCTGCTGCTGGGTTTCGGCTCGTTGAGCGACCTCCTCGGCCGCAAGCGCGTCTACCTCGCCGGGCTGGTCCTGTTCTCCGTCGCGACGCTCGCCTGCGGCCTCTCCGGAACGCCCGGCGAGCTGATCGCCGCGCGGGTCGTGCAGGGCGTCGCGGGCGCGGCGATGTTCGCGACGATCCTGCCGCTGGTCGGGCTGACCTACGAGGGCCGCGACCGCGCCCGTGCGTTCGCGGTCTGGGGAACGGTCGCCGGAGTGGCCAGCGCGGTGGGCACCTTCTCCGGCGGTGTGCTCGCGCAGGTGCTCGGCTGGCGCTGGGTTTTCTTCGTCTCCCTGCCCATCTGCGCGGTCGCGATCGTCATGGCGGCGACGTCGCTGAAGGAGGGGCCGCGAGCGCGCGGCCGCACCGTCGACTACCCGGGCATCGCCACGTTCTCGCTCGCCGCGACGGGCCTCACCTATTCCGTCATCACCGGCGGCGATCGCGGATGGTCGTCTGCTGGCGCGGTGATCGGGTACCTGGTCACGGCGGTAGCCGTCGCGGCTTTCGTGGTCGCGGAACGCCATAGCGGTACGCCAATGGTGCCTCCCGGCTTGTTCGCGACGCGCCGATTCCTCGGCGTGCTGCTCGTCGCGTTCAGCTACTACTTCGCGGGATTCGGTGCGCTGCCAGTGATTTCGCTGTGGTTGCAGAACACGACCGGCCTCACCTCGGCGGCGACCTCGGCGGTGCTGGCACTGCAGGTAGTGGTGTTCGTCGTGGTGTCGGCCTTGATCAGCGGACGGTTGCAGACCACATCGCCAGACCGAGTTCTCGGAGGCGCGACGGTGTTACTCGGCCTAGGCTGCCTGACCGCGGTCGCGGTGCTGCTCAGCCCGACCTGGCTAGCCCTGCTCCCGGCGCTGAGCCTGACCGGAATCGGCGCGGGCATCGTGTCCCCGGTCTTCCCCGCCGTGGCGATCGCTTCGGTGCCCGCTGAGTACGGCGGCACCGCTGGCGCCGCCGCGAACAGCTCCCGGCAACTCGGGTTGGCCTTGGGAATCGCGGTGTCCGGCGCGGTCTACGCGACCCACGGCGAGGGGAGCGCCGGGGCGACCCACGGGGTGCTGCTGGTCCTGTCCCTGTGCGGCGCGATCGCGGTAACGAGCGGTCTCGTCGGCGGATGGTTGTTGCGGGACAACACGAACCGCTCGGCTCAAGACATCACCGACGGCTCAACCCGGGGCAACGCTAACCGCTCGACCCGGACCACCACCAACCATCTCAGCGAAAGCTGACTTGTCCGGGCGCGAGTTCCACCGCGCAAGCTGCCAACCTGATGCGATAACCGGCGGACTTTCCACGCCAGGGTTCAGGGCAGCGAACCGCAGAATCGGTCCCACGCCCAGCCACGCCCGGCCCAGCCCAGCCACGCCCGGCCCAGCCACGCCCGGCCCAGCCACGCCCGGCCCAGCCCAGCCACGCCCGGCCCAGCCCAGCCACGCCCGGCCCAACCCAGCCACGCCCGGCCCAACCCAGCCACGCCCCGCCCAGCCTCACCGCCGGAAATGCCGCGAAATCGCCCCGTCGTACTCCTCCTCCACGTAATCCGTAAAACCCAGCTTCTCCACCACCCGCAACGACGGCGTGTTCGTCACCGCGACGCTGATCAGCACCGGAATCGCCGGTATCTCCCGCTCCGCCCACTCCACCGACGCCCGCGCGGCCTCCACCGCATAACCCTTCCCCCACGCCGACGGGCGGAAGCGGTACGCCAGGTTCAGCACCTTCTCGCCCCGGAACTCCCGGTTGCGCACGCCGGCCATGCCGATCACGTCCGACCCGTCGGCGGCTTCCGGCCTGCCTCGCTCCCGGACCGCCAGATACCCATAGCCGAACGTCGCCCAGTGCTCGAGCCAGCTGTCGAACATCACCAGCGTGGTCGCGGTGTCCGGCGGACGCGGGTTGTACCGGTTCGTCTCCGGGTCGCTCTGGATCTCCACCACCGCTTGCCGATCCGCCTCCACGAAGTGCCGCAGCACCAGCCTTTCCGTCACGATCTCTGTCACGCCCCCGACCATAACGACGGGGTCCGACAAAAATCGCGCCCAAAAACAGCGACAATCTCCGCCATGACCGAACTGCCGTTGGTGCTCCTGCACGCCTTCCCGCTCGACGCCCGCATGTGGGACCCGGTCCGCGCGCCGCTCGCGGAACGCTTCCGGGTCATCACGCCTGATCAGCGCGGCCTCGGCCGGAGTCCGCTGCCGGAGAGCGAAGCCGAGCCGGAGCTGGCGGACGCGGCGAGGGACGTCGTCGCGCTCCTGGACAAGCTCGAACTCGACCAGGTGGTTCTCGGCGGCTGTTCGATGGGCGGCTACCTCGCGATGGCCGTCCTGCGGCAGGCGCCCGAGCGCGTCGGCGGGCTGGTCCTCATCGACACCAAAGCTGCCGCGGACACACCCGAAGCCGCGCAAACCCGGCTCGACGTCGCGAATCGCGCCGAGGCCGAAGGCGTCAAAGGCTGGCTGGCCGACGCGAATCTGCCGAACCTGCTGGCCGACACCGCGTCCGCCGACGTTCGCGCGCGCGTGCGCGAATTGATCGACGCGCAGCCGCCGTCCGGGGTCGCCTGGGCCGCGCGGGCGATGCGCAACCGGCCCGATTCCGTTGACCTGCTGCGCGAAACCGACGTTCCGGCGCTCGTCATCGTGGGGGAGCGCGACGCGATCACGCCGCTCGACGCCGCCAACACCATGGTCGAAGCACTCCCCGACGCGACCCTCGCCGTTCTCCCGGACGTCGGGCACCTGACGCCGTTGGAGGACCCGGCGGGCGTGGTCGAAGCGATCCTCGGCTGGGTCAGCTGAAGTAGTCGACGGCCGCGGCGCGTGCTTCGTCGAGGCGGTGCGGGAAGCGCTGTGCGATCAGAAACCGCCACGTGACCGCGAAGAGCGAGCGAAGCTGCGTACACGTCGCGAGGACGGCTTCGTCCGCTTCGCCCGGGTACGCGGCGAGAAACTCCGAGCCGCCCTGTCGCGCGAGGATCGCCAGGTCCCATTCGAGCGGTCCGCGCCAGGTGTCCTCGAAGTCGAGCCAGCACGGGCCGTCGGCGGTCTCGATGAGGTTGCCGGGGTGCGCGTCGCCGTGCAGGGGCTGGACCGGGCCGGACGGCAGCAGCGCGGCGAGCCGTTCCGTTTCCGCGCCGATCCGGTCGGCGAAGCCGTCCAGCAGCGAACCGCTGCGGGCGACGGTGTCCAGCAGCTCGCCGACCGGGCCGCGGGACGGCAGTTCGCCGGGATAGCCGCGCAACGCGGCGTGGACCCGGGCGAGCGACGCGGCGGTCTCGTCCGGCCCGTGCCGATGGTCCGGATCGTGCGGGGTCCAGTGCCAGAGCGTGACCGGCAATCCCTCCGCGAAATGCGGTCCGGCCGGGGGATCCGCGGTCGGTGAGACGACGCGCACACCACGTTCGGTGAGGTAGGCCGAAAGGGCGACATCCCGTTCGAGCCAGGCCGTCGCGTCCGGCCGCAGCAACCGCGTGGTGGCCGGGACCCTCGCCACCACCGGACCCATCCTCACCAGCACGTTCGAGCGCTCGTGCAGCACCTCGGCCGACCCCGTCGCCAGGCCGAACCGGCGGCCGGCAGCGAGCGCGGCGGAGACCGCCGCGGCGCGGAACGGGTCGGTCATGCGGTGATCTAAGCAGCCGGTGCGAGCGACTGTCGGTACCGAGGGCTACGATCCCCTTGACCGCCCGGATCAGGCCCGCCTGAGCCCGAGCGCCCCGAAGTTGACCACCACAAGGTTGCAGTGTTGGAGGCAGGAGTGACGGCCGTAGCCCCCAAGCCGATCGCGACGCGCCCGTATCCCGCGCGCGAGACGGCAAAGGGTTCGTACCTGCTGCGGTTGTTCCGCACGACGGACCACAAGCAGATCGGGATCATGTATCTGGTCTCGTCGTTCGCCTTCTTCATGATCGGCGGCGCGATGGCCATGCTCATCCGGACGGAGCTCGCCCAGCCCGGGCAGCAGTTCCTGTCCCAGGAGCAGTACAACCAGCTGTTCACCATGCACGGCACGGTGATGCTGCTGCTGTACGCGACGCCGAGCCTCTTCGGGTTCGCGAACTTCGTCCTGCCGCTGCAGATCGGCTCGCCCGACGTGGCGTTCCCGCGGCTGAACGCGTTCTCCTACTGGCTGTTCCTGTTCGGCAGCCTGATCGTGCTGTCCGGCTTCCTGACGCCCGGCGGCGCCGCCGACTTCGGCTGGTTCGCCTACACGCCGCTCTCGGACGCCATCCACTCGCCCGGCGTCGGTGCCGACCTGTGGATCGCGGGCCTGGCAGTATCCGGTCTGGGCACCATCCTCGGTGCGGTCAACATGATCACCACGGTGGTCTGCCTGCGCGCACCGGGCATGACGATGTACCGGATGCCGATCTTCACCTGGAACATCCTGATCACGAGCATCCTGATCCTGCTCGCGTTCCCGATCCTCACCGCGGCCCTGTTCGGCCTGATGGCGGACCGGCACCTCGGCGCCCACGTGTTCGACCCGGCCAACGGCGGGGTGATCCTGTGGCAGCACCTGTTCTGGTTCTTCGGCCATCCCGAGGTCTACATCGTCGCGCTGCCGTTCTTCGGGATCGTGTCGGAGATCTTCCCGGTCTTCAGCCGCAAGCCGGTGTTCGGCTACAAGGGCCTGGTCTTCGCGACGCTGTCGATCGCGGCGCTGTCGGTGGCGGTGTGGGCGCACCACATGTACGCGACCGGCGCGGTCCTGCTGCCGTTCTTCTCCTTCATGACGTTCCTCATCGCGGTCCCGACCGGCGTGAAGTTCTTCAACTGGATCGGCACGATGTGGAAGGGCCAGCTGTCCTTCGAGACGCCGATGATCTTCTCGATGGGCTTCATCGTCACGTTCCTCTTCGGCGGTCTGACCGGCATCATGCTGGCCGCCCCGGCGATCGACTTCCACGTGTCGGACAGCTACTTCGTGGTGGCGCACTTCCACTACGTCCTCTACGGCACGATCGTGTTCGCGACCTTCGCCGGGATCTACTTCTGGTTCCCGAAGATCACCGGCCGGATGATGGACGAGAAGCTCGGGAAGTGGCACTTCTGGACCACGTTCATCGGCTTCCACACCACGTTCCTGGTCCAGCACTGGCTGGGCGCGGAAGGCATGCCGCGGCGTTACGCGGACTATCTGGCCAGCGACGGGTTCACCACGCTGAACACGATCTCCACGATCGGCGCGTACATCCTCGGTGCGTCCACGCTGCCGTTCATCTGGAACGTGTTCAAGAGCTACCGGTACGGCGAGATCGTCACGGTCGACGACCCGTGGGGCTACGGCAACTCGCTCGAGTGGGCCACGTCCTGCCCGCCGCCGCGGCACAACTTCACCGAACTGCCCCGGATCCGCTCCGAGCGGCCCGCGTTCGAACTGCACTACCCGCACATGGTCGAACGCCTCCACGCGGAAGGCGAGATCGGCTTCTTCGGCAAGGCCAAGCACGTCGGGGCCCCGTCGCAGAAGCTCGTGGACGCCACCATGCCGGGCGACCACAGCAAGGACAACGCGAGCGAGCAGTAACGAGCGCTCGCAGGATGTGCCCGGCGCGTGCCCGGTCGAGGTTCCCCTCGGCCGGGCACGCGCCGTTTCTGCGCCCGGAGTGCCGTGGCTCGGCTGGCTGGAACCGGCGTGAAGGCTCCCGAGGACCGACTGGGCCGCCAGACCTAGCCCGAGCGCCGTTCGCACGGCCGATCCGTTGCCGCTCGGCCTGCTCTCGTCAGAGACCTCTCGGCGGCCCGAGTCGCCCGTCTGCTGCCGCTGAGGACCGCACATGGACTCTTAGCCGTCCGGCCGCGCGCACCCGACCCCGCCGCTCAACCCGGCCTCATCCGACCCGCCCAGCGTCGTTCATTGCCCGTTCGTGGCACCGGCGGTGTGAAGCACGGCACGGGGGCGTTCTGCCCGCCGCCGCTGGAGGCCAGACTGGGCGTGCCGACTCGCCGTGGCCTAAGCGTCGGTGCCGAGACGAACGAGGGATACCGAACCAGTGAGCCAGACTCCCGTCCTCATCACCACGACCGGTCCGGACAAGCCCGGGGTCTCGTCCGTGCTGTTCGCCGTGCTCACCCGGCACGACGTGGACGTGCTCGACATCGAGCAGGTGGTCATCCGCGGGCAGCTCGTGCTCGGCGTGCTCGCCGGCGTCTACCGCGACCCGGAGGGGCTCCAGGAGTCCGTCGAGCAGGCGATGGCGACCGTCGGCATGGAGGTCGAGGTCCGGATCGGCGACGCGATCGGCGCGGACCCGTTCGCGCTCGGCCGGCGCGATTCGTCGCACGTGCTCGTCCTGCTCGGGCGTCCGGTGACCGCGCGGGCGTTCTCCGAAATCGCGCGGCGGCTGGCGGGCGTCGGGGCGAACATCGACTCGATCCGCAGCGTCGCCGACTACCCGGTGACCGGGCTCGAGCTGTACGTCTCGGTGCGCGAAGACACCGAGGAAACGGACGCCGAACTGCGGTCCATGCTGGCCGACGCGGCGTCCGAGGCCAACATTGACGTCGCCGTCGAGCGCGCGGGCATCACGCGCCGGGCGAAGCGGCTGGTGGTCTTCGACGTCGACTCCACGCTCGTGCAGGGCGAGGTCATCGAGATGCTCGGCGCGTACGCCGGGGTCGAGGAGCAGGTCCGCGAGATCACCGAGGCCGCGATGCGCGGCGAGCTGAACTTCGCCGAGTCGCTGGAGCGGCGCGTTTCGCTGCTCGCCGGGCTGCCCGCCAGCGTGATGGACGAGGTCGCGGCGAAACTCGAGCTGACCCCGGGGGCCCGCACGACCGTGCGCACGCTCAAGCGCATGGGCTTCCGCTGCGGCGTCGTCTCCGGCGGGTTTACCCAGGTCATCGACCATCTCGTGGACGACCTCGGCCTCGACTTCGCGGCGGCCAACGAGCTGGAGGTCGTCGACGGAAAGCTCACCGGCCGCGTGGTCGGCGACATCGTGGACCGGGCGGGCAAGGCGACCGCGCTGCGCCGGTTCGCTGGGGAGTACGGGATTCCGCTGGGCGCGTGCGTCGCGGTCGGAGACGGAGCCAACGACATCGACATGCTGGCCGCGGCCGGCATGGGCGTCGCGTTCAACGCTAAGCCCGCGCTGCGCGAGGTCGCCGACACCGCGCTCTCGCACCCGTATCTCGACGCGGTGCTGTTCGTCCTCGGCGTCACGCGCGCCGAGGTCGAGGCGGCGGACGCGGCCGACGGACTCGAACTGGCCCGCCCGTGAACCCGCTGCTCGAACCGCTGCGCGCCCGGTACGCCTCGTGGCTCGGGCTGCCCGCCGAGGACACCTCGGACACGTCCGACGAGAACCCGGACGAGGTCCGCGCGATGCCGATCATCCTGCGGATCGAACGCGCCGAACCGCCCGGCCGCACCGCGCTGCTCGAAGCGGCGGCCGCGGCGGCGCTGGCGGTGTGCCTGGACGACCGCGTCCAGCCCGGCGGCGAATGGGCCGAGCCGGTGCACGCGTGGCTCGACAACCGCATCCGGAAGGTCGCGCGCCGGGCTCGTGGCGCGCACTGGCAGGCGGTGCTCGACCAGCCGGGAATCACGATCGAGGTGGACGGCGCGCAGGCGCGGGCGCTCGTGCCCGGGCTGGTCAGGGAGGCCCCGAAAGAGGTCTCGCGACTGCAGATCTCCGGCAGCGAACTGCCCGCCGACACGCCCGGCCCAGCCCCGGCGGACGTCCCGTTGGTGATGCTGAACCCGGACGTCCCGATGACCGTCGGCAAGGCGTCCGCGCAGGTCGGGCACGCCACGATGATCCTCGCGGCACTGCTGCCGGACGACGAACTGGCGGCCTGGGCGGCGAAGGACTACCGGGTCGCGGTCCGCACGCCCAGCCCGGCCCGGTGGAAGGAGCTGTGCCCGGTCGAGGACCCGGAGGCGGGCTGGCGGGACAACCGCGTCATCGCCGTCCGCGACGCGGGATTCACCGAGGTCGATCCCGGCACGATCACCGTGCTGGCGCAGCAGCCCGGAACATCGGCGTGACCCGCGCGGTTGCGCCAATGCAGTGACCCGACGGGTGGAAAGGCGTCTCGGATGACCTTGGAAGTACAGCGCGAAGGCACGCACAGTTTCGTAGGCCGCAACGAGCGCGGCGCGGAAGTACGACTGGGCCGGGCCGGCGCGGAGGGCGCGTTCTCCCCGGCGGAACTGCTGCAGATCGCGGCGGCGGGCTGCTCCGCGGTGACGGCGGAACAGCTGATCACGCGGCGGGTGGGCGAGGACTCGAAGTTCCGGGTCTCCGTGACCGCCGACCGGCGCGAGGGAGCTTCGGAACTGGACGCGGTGCACGTCGCGTTCGACGTCGACGTGTCGGCGCTGGACGAAACCCAGCGGGAGGCGCTGGCGGGCGCGGTGGACCGGGCGATCGAGCGGCTGTGCACGGTGAGCCGGACGCTGAAGAAGGCGATTCCGGTGACGGAGACTTTCCCGACTGCCTGAGTCTCAGCGGTGGGCCGTCGAATCGCGCTAGTGGGCGCTTCGTGGCAAGGATGTCAGGCTGCGACGGGCGGTTCGTGAGTCGCGCAGTCAAGCGGCCGACGAAGGTCTGCGGTGGAGCGGCGCGGAAGGTCATGCCTGCCGAGCCGCTCCTGCCGGCCACAGCAGAGCCGCTGAAACCGAAACCCGCGGAGCGCCAACCCTTGCCCAGCAAGGCTTCCCTGCCGGGTCGCTTTCAGCAAAAGCAACCCGGCGTCGAGCTGATCCGGCTCAGCTTTGCCACACCACGTACGCCTGGTCGGCGTCCGTGGTCATCGCCTCGATGAACTTCTCGTTGTCGAAGCCGGGCAAGGTCTGCAGGCGTTCGATGAGGGCGTCCGCGGCCGGGTCGCCGCTCGGGACCGCGGTGCCCTTGCCGTCGTTGCCGACCAGCATGAAGAAGACGTCTTCGTTCCAGGGGCCGTCCGGGATGACTCTCACCATGACGGATTGCAGGTCCGACCACGTCACAGCTTCTTCGCTGCCATCGGCGAGCCGGCGCCGGACCCCGGTGTCGTCAACACTGACGGTCCGGGATTGGGCGCTGGACGAATCCTGGGTCAACGGTGCTCCCTGTCGTGTTCGTTCCACTCACCGTACCCGCCTGTCCGGTTCGCTCGGTCAGGCGGGCGCGGCCGCGTCGAGGCGCTTCAGTGCGTCGCGTGCGACCTGCGGATCTGTTGTCGGCCAGAACGGCGGCAGCGACGCGCGCAGGAAACCGCCGTAGCGGGCGGTGGCCAGCCGGGAATCCAGTACGGCCACTACGCCGCGGTCGGTGACCGAGCGGTGCAGCCGTCCGGTGCCCTGTGCCAGCAGCAACGCGGCGTGCGTCGCGGCGACGGTGAGGAATCCGTTGCCGCCTCGGGCTTCCACCGCGCGCTGGCGTGCGGAGGACACCGGATCGTCCGGACGGGGGAACGGGATCCGGTCCACCACCACGAGCTGCAGCGACGGCCCTGGCACGTCCACGCCCTGCCACAGCGTGAGCGTGCCGAACAGGCAGGTGCGCGCGTCTTCGGCGAATTGCCGCACCAGCAACGGCGTGGCGTCGTCGCCCTGGCAGAGGATCGGGTGGTCGAGCCGTTCCCGCATGGCCTCCGCGGCCTGTTTCGCCGCGCGCATCGAGGAGAACAGGCCCAGCGTACGGCCGCCCGCGGCTTCGACCAGTCCGGCCAGTTCGTCCATTGTGGACTCGGCGAGTCCGTCCCTCCCCGGCGGCGGCAGGTGCTTGGCGAGGTAGAGGATGCCGTTGCGGCGGTGGTCGAACGGCGAGCCGACGTCCAGTCCGGTCCACTTCGGGCCGGAGTCCTTGTCCGACGGGGCTTCCTTGTCGGTGGCCGTGCCCGGCGACTTCACCACACGCGGGCCGCTCGGCGGGAGGCCCCATTGCCGTGCCATTGTGTCGAATTCGCCGCCGAGGGTGAGCGTCGCCGAGGTCAGCACGGTGGTGTGCTGGTTGAACACGCGCTCCCGCAACAACCCCGCGACGCCCAGCGGTGCGACCTTCAACGCCGGCGGACGCGGGTTCGCCGAATACTTGTCGCCTGTCAGCCAGACGACGTCGCGTTGGTGCGCCAGATCCTCGTCGTACGCGTCGAGCAGCCGGACCGCGGTGTCGTGCACTTCTTCGAGCAGCGAACGCGCCAGCTTGCGCGCGGTGGCCTCGCCGACGTCTTCCTTGCGATCCGAGCCCAGCGCGGTGAGGCATTCCTTCGCCGCGTCGCGGACCGCCGGGATCGCGCCCTGCAACGGGCGGGGCAGCGCGTCGAGCCTTCCGGCCGGGATGTCGTCGAGGATCAGCGCGAGGCCGTCGGACGACTCCAGCAGCCGGTCCGCGATGCCCGCGTCCATCAGCTTTCCGCAGCGCCGCGCGGCGGCCGACACCATGGCGCTGGTGAGTTCGCCGGTGGCGACCGAGGTGACCCGGTCGACCAGGTCGTGCGCCTCGTCGATGATCACCAGGTCGTGGTCCGGCAGCACCTGGTAGCCCTGCAACGCGTCGATGGCCAGCAGCGCGTGGTTGGTGACCACGACATCGGCACGACCCGCTTCGGCTCGCGCGCGTTCGGCGAAGCAATCGGTGCCGACCGGGCACTTCGCGGCGCCGAGACATTCCCTTGCGGTGACGGAAACCTGCCGCCATGCCTGGTCGGAGACGCCGGGCACCAGTTCGTCGCGGTCGCCGGTTTCGGTGTCCGACGTCCACTCGTGCAGCCGCGTGACTTCCTTGCCCAGCCGGGACACCGCGAACGGGTCGAACAGCTGCGCGTCCTCGGGTTCGTCGGCCGGGCCGGTGTCGAGCCGGTGCAGGCACAGGTAGTTGCGGCGGCCCTTGAGGATCGCGAAAGTCGGTTCGCGCCCGAGCGGCTTCTTGAGCGCCTTCGCCAGGCGCGGGAGATCGCGGTCGACCAGCTGGCGCTGCAACGCGATGGTGGCCGTGGAGACGACGACGGTGGTGTCTTTCTCCACCGCGTGCCGGATCGCGGGCACGAGGTACGCCAGCGATTTGCCGGTGCCCGTTCCCGCTTGCACGGCGAGGTGTTCGCCGGTGCGGATGGCGTGGCCGACGGCATCGGCCATCTTCACCTGGCCGGGGCGTTCAGCGCCGCCGACGGACTCCACCGCGTGGGTGAGGAGTTCGAGGACGCCGGGGAAATCGGTTCGGGCGGGCACAGCGAGACACGATAGCCGCCAGGTCCGACAGGATCTTCGATCCGGCGCGAACGGACCCCTCGCGCCGGATCGAAGCTCCCGGAAATCCGGCTCAGTCTTCCTTGCGGAAGCGCGAAACCGCGGTCCACGCGAGCGGCAGCACGCCGGCCGCGACCACGGTCTTCAGCACGTCACCGATGAGAAACGGCGTGACGCCCTTGTCGAAAGCGGTGGCGAGATCGAAGCCGGTGACGGCCATCAGCCACGGCACGCCGAAGGCGTAGATCGCGACATTGCCGAGCACCATGGTCCCCGCCATGCGCAGCGGGGTGCGGTCGCCGCCGCGGCGGGCGAGCGCGCCCACGAGCGCACCGGCGAACACGAAGCCGACGATGTAGCCCGCCGAGGCCCCGGACAGCCCGGAGGTCCCGCCTTGGAACCACGGCACGCCAGCCGCGCCGACGAGCAAGTACAGCAGCATCGAAGCCGCACCGCGGCGCATGCCGAGCGTCGCGCCGACGAGCAGCGCGGCGAAGGTCTGGCCGGTCATCGGCACCGGCGTGCCCGGAAGCGGGATGACCAGCTGCGCGGCCGCGCCGGTGAGCACGGCGCCGCCGGCGACCAGCGCCAGGTCGCGCACCAGGGTGCCGGGCACGAGGTCGGCCAGCACCTGACGGCGGGCCGGGAGAGACAGTGACGACACGGGACCTCCAACCACGGAAAACGGACGTCCGGGCAGGTTATCGTCGAGCGAGGCGGCGGAACGAGACAAGTTGCGTTCCTCACCACCCCTGTCTTCCGTCACACGTCCGGGTGAGCTGCGACCGTCGACGTTTGGGACCCCTGCCGCGCTGCCGATGTCGAAGCACGGGCGAAGGGAGACAGGGCGAATGCGCGGACGGATCCTGCTGGTCACCGGGGTTTTCCTAGCGACGGCTCCGGCGGTGGCGCACGCCGGTCCGCCGACCTCCACCGGCTGGGGCTCGGCGGGCAGCCTCGACGTGCTGGTGGACCACGAACACGTCGTCACCGGCGAACTGGCCCGGTGCGACGCCGACGGACCGGCCTCCGCGCGCACTCCCGGCGGCGCGGCCGGCGACGTCGCGGTGTTCGGCTTCGGCGGCACCACCTGCGAACGGAAGGGCCCGGTCGCGGACGTGCAGACCGGCGGGCAGCGGTTCGAATCCGACCTGCTCACCCGGTACGGCGGGCCGGAGCTGAAGGTCCGCACGTACTCGGTCGGCTGCGCCACCACGACGGATTCGGGCAGCACCGGTTCGATGTCGATCGGCGAGGTCTCCGGCTTCACCGTGCCGTCGTCGATCCCGGCGAACTACCGCGTCACGATCCCCGGCGGCGCGGCGGGCACGGCGCTGGCCACGATCACGCTGAACGAGACCGTGACGCCGCAGCCCGCCGACGGCAGCCTGGTCACGCACGCGGTGCACGTGAAGCTGTTCCCGCAAGGCGGTCCGGCGAGCGGGGACATCTACCTCGGCACCGCGGCGTGCAACCCGTACGGCAAGGGCGGCGCGCCCCAGCAATAACCGATCAGGCGGGCGGCAGGGCGGGAGTGCCGGTGTAGCGCACCCCCGCCTCGTCGAAGTCCTTCAGCGTCGCGTCCACCGTCGGCTGCGAGCCGCCGACGGTCAGGTCCAGCAGCACCTGCACGTTGAACCCCGCGCCCGCGGCGTCGAGGGCGGTGGCGCGCACGCAGAAGTCCGTCGCGATGCCGACGACGTCGACGTCGGTCACCTCGTGCGCGCGCAGCCATTCCTCGAGCGTCTTGCCGTCGCCGGACTTGCCCTCGAAACCGGAGTACGCGGCGGTGTACTCGCCCTTCGAGAACACCGCCTCGACCGGCACGACATCCAGCGCCGAGTGGAACGACGCGCCCGCCGTGCCCGCGACGCAGTGCGGCGGCCAGCTGGTGTTGAAGTCGGGCGTGTCGCTGAAGTGGTCGCCCGGGTCGATGTGGTGGTCGCGGGTGGCGACGATGTGCGTGTAGCCGCCCTCGGCCATCTTCTGCGAGATGGCCGCCGCGGCAGCCGCCCCGCCCGGCAGGCCGAGCGAGCCTCCCTCGCAGAAGTCGTTCTGCACATCCACCACGATCAGCGCGGTTCCCATGGTCGGCTCCCTACAGAAAAGTCGTCGGTATCGCGGGCTCGCCGTGCGAGAGCTTGAGGCCCTCCCACGGCAGGCTCACCTGCGCGCGCCGCAACCGGGCCCGCGCGTCGTCCAGTGTGGGCAGATCCTCCACCGGCGCGCCATCTCGCACCAGAGGAATCTGCAGGTCGAGATCGTTCTCGCCGGGTTCCGGGCGGCCGCTCGCGGCGGTCCAGACCACTTCCTCGACCGCGGTCCCGGTGCTGCGGTGGCGGCGCAGCGCGTGCTTGCGCCCGCCGCGGGATTCCTTGTGCGCACTGCGTTTCGCGACCGGCCGGCCGTCGACCTCGACCAGCTTGTACACCATCCCGGCGGTCGGCGCGCCGGATCCGGTGACCACCGAGGTGCCGACGCCGTACGCGTCCACCGGCTCCGCGCGCAGCGCCGCGATCGCGTGCTCGTCGAGGTCGCCGGACACCACGATCCGGGTGTCCTTCGCGCCGAGCGAGTCGAGCTGGTCGCGGGCCTTGCGGGCGAGCGGGCCGACGTCGCCGGAGTCGATCCGGATCGCGCCCAGCTCCGGGCCGGCGACGCGCACGGCCGCCTCGATGCCCGCGGTGATGTCGTAGGTGTCCACCAGAAGCGTGGTGTCCGGACCCATTTTGCTGACCTGGGCGCGGAACGCGGCTTCCTCGCTGTCGTGCAGCAGCATGAAGGCGTGCGCGACGGTGCCGCGGGTCGGGATCCCGTAGCGGCGGCCCGCCTCGAGGTTCGACGTGGTGGCGAATCCGGCCAGGTAGGAGGCGCGCGCGGCGGCGACCGCGGCGTACTC
Source organism: Amycolatopsis sp. La24 (assembly GCF_029087445.1). NCBI lineage: Bacteria > Bacillati > Actinomycetota > Actinomycetes > Pseudonocardiales > Pseudonocardiaceae > Amycolatopsis > Amycolatopsis sp. La24. The sequence goes on along the minus strand of NZ_JARACH010000018.1, from coordinate 51,321 downwards.
GTGCGTGCGCCGTCCGCCCATCTCGATGATCGGCCTGCCGTGCGCCGCGCCGGACATCCGTGCCGCCGCCGAAGCGATCGCGCTGTCGTGGTTGAGGATCGACAGCACCACCGTCTCCAGCACCACCGCTTCGGCGAAACTGCCGGTCACGGTGAGGATCGGCGAACCGGGGAAGTACAGGTCGCCTTCGCGGTAGCCGTCGATGTCGCCGCGGAACTCGTAGTCGGCCAGCCACGCCAGCGTTTCCGGGTCGACGACCGCGGTCTGCTCCAGCATGGCCAGTTCGGCGTCGGTGAACCGGAAGTCGGCGATCGCGTCGAGCACGCGCGCGGTGCCCGCGACGACGCCGTAGCGGCGGCCGTCGGGAAGCCTGCGCGCGAAGACCTCGAACACGCACGGCCGGTCGGCCGTCCCGTCCGCGAGCGCGCTCGCCAGCATGGTCAGCTCGTAATGGTCGGTGAGCAGCGCCGTGCTGGCGCTGGTGACCGGCTCGGGGGAACCCATGGGAGCAGCCTATTCACTCACATGGACGGACCTGGCGCGGCGTACCGGGATGGCCCCGTGACACCATGGTGTGCATGTCCACGCCTGTCGCATCCGAACAGACGCAGGTCGATCCACTCGGGGCCGAGCTGGCCGAATCCGACCAGCCCTGGCGGACGATCGTCTGGAACGATCCGGTCAACCTGATGTCGTACGTGACGTACGTCTTCCAGAAGCTGTTCGGCTACAGCCGGGACCACGCCACGAAGCTGATGCTCGACGTGCACAACAAGGGCAGGGCGATCGTGTCGTCCGGTTCGAAGGAGAAGGTGGAGACCGACGTGGCGAAGCTGCACGCGGCGGGCCTGTGGGCGACCATGGAACAGCCCTCGTGAAGGCCTGGCGGCGCAAGGGGGACGCCATCCTCGCCGGGTTCGAACAGCAGGAGGCCGCGGTGCTGCGTGGCCTGGTCGGGCAGCTCGAGGACATGCTCACCGCACGGGCCGAGGAGGCCCCGCAGGACGAACTGGCCGAGCTGACCGGGATCCGCACCGGACCCGCCGAATCGCCGGACGACCCGGTGCTGTCGCGGCTGCTGCCGGACTTCCACCGGCTCGACCCGGACAACCCGAGCCGCGAGGACCTCGATTCGGCGGCGGCGATGCGGTCGCTGCACGAACCGGAGCTGCTGGAGAAGAAGGTCGGCGTCGCGAAGATCGTGCTGGACACGCTCCCGCGCGACGGCGGTTCGGTGAAGCTGAGCTTCGAGCAGGCCGACGCCTGGCTCGGCGCGCTGAACGACGTCCGGCTGGCGCTGGGCACGGCGCTCGACGTCACCGAGGACATGCCGGACGAGCTGCCGGAAGACGACCCCCGCGCACCCCACCTCGGCGTCTACCATTGGCTGACATGGGTGCAGGAGACGCTGATCCAAGCGCTGACCGCCTGACCGGCGGGAAAATCACCGACGTTCCCGGCGTTCTCGTAGGCCATCACGAACGGCTCGGCGAAGGCTGGGCGAGCGGAACCACTGTCGTGCTCGTGCCGGACGGGGCGACCGGCGCGGTCGACCAGCGCGGCGGCGCGCCCGGCACTCGCGAAACCAACCTGCTGGAGCCGGAAAACCTGGTGCAGCAGGTGAATGCGGTTTGCCTGTCCGGCGGAAGCGCTTACGGGCTCGCTGCGGCGGACGGCGTGATGCGGTGGCTTTCCGAGCGGAACTACGGGTTTCCCGTTGGCGCGCAGCCGTATGAGGTGGTGCCGATCGTGCCCGCGGCGGTGCTGTTTGACCTGCCGCGCAGCGCGTGGGGCAATCGGCCGGACGCCGATTTCGGTTACGCCGCTTGCGAAGCCGCCGGAGAGACGTTCGCGATGGGCACTGTCGGCGCGGGCTCCGGTGCCGTCGTCGGTTCGCTCAAGGGCGGTATCGGGACGGCGAGCGAGGTCGTCGGCGACATGACGGTCGGCGCGATCGCCGCGGTGAACGCGGCGGGCCAGGCCGTGGATTTCGCGACGGGGCGGGCTTTTGCCGCTGATCACGAGGTGGACGGCGAGTTCGGCGTCCGCTGGCCGGATCGGCCCGGCGAGGTGCCGGGGCAGCGGACCGATCTGAACACCACGATCGGTGTGGTGGCTTGCGATGCGGCGCTGACGAAGGCGGAAGCACGCCGGTTGACGGTCGCCGCGCAGGACGGATTGGCGCGCGCGGTGCGTCCGGCGCACTCGATGTTCGACGGCGACACCGTGTTCGCGCTGGCGACGGGCGCGCAGCAGTTGCCGGGGGAGCCCGGGTCGTTTGCCGTGGCGGCGCGAGCGGGCGCGCTGGACGCCCTCTGTTCGGCGGCGGCGCGGGTGTTCGCGCGGGCGATGGTGCACGGACTGCTGGCGGCGACTTCCGCGGCCGGCATCCCGGCTTATCGGGATGTGTGGCCGGAGGCGCTGACGGTCAGAACGGGTCCTTAGGGAGCGCGTCCTCGCTCCGCTCGAGGTCGGCGGCGCGCACGGTGGCCACGTACTCCTCGTCGATCTCCAGCACGAGGCCGCCGAACGACACCGTTGGCCCGAGCGAGGGATGCAGGCCCACCGGGCCCAGTTCGGTCGAGCGCGGCAAGTGCGCCCACACCGAAACCGGCCTCCACCGGCGGAAAGTGCTGCAGGCGAGCACCGTGACGTGCCGGTCGGTGACCACGACGACGAAGTTCCGGTGCGCGGCCATCATCGAAACCATCAGCGATGTGGCGGGGAACACGTACTGGACGACGTCCCCTTCGGCCAGCAGGCCACGGCAGCGTTCGCGGATCTTCGACGACACCGGCATCCCGTTATTGTGCCCTGACCTGCGGATGAGCGGTAGCTCTCACAGTGTGGACTCGTTCGGTCCACGAACTAAGATGTCCGTGTGCTCCGGATCCGCCGTGAACTCGTCGACGAGATCGTCGCCCACGCCCGCCGTGACCACCCCGACGAAGCGTGCGGGGTGGTGGCCGGTCCTGCCGGCTCGGACCGCCCCGAGCGGTTCATCCCGATGCTGAACGCGGCCCGCTCGCCGACGTTCTACGAGTTCGACTCGGGCGACCTGCTCAAGCTGTACCGCGAGATGGACGCGAACGACGAGGTCCCGGTGGTCATCTACCACTCGCACACCGCGACCGAGGCCTATCCGTCGCGCACCGACGCGAACATCGCCGCCGAACCCGACGCGCACTACGTGCTCGTCTCGACAAGAGAGCCCGATTCGCACGAGTTCCGCTCGTACCGGATCGTGGACGCCGAGATCACCGAGGAGCCGGTCGAGATCCTCGACTGAACTCTCGCGGAATAAAGCGCGGCGTCCGATACGTCAGCGTGTAGGAACCCACCCGGAGGTAGAAAACCATGGCCGTGACCGTGTCCATCCCGACCATCCTGCGCACCCACACCGGCGGCGAGAAGTCCGTCGAGGCGTCGGGCAAGACTGTCCTCGAGATCATCGACGACGTCGAGTCGCGGCACGCCGGGCTGAAGGCGCGCCTGGTCAAGGAGGAGAAGCTGCACCGCTTCATCAACGTCTACGTCAACGACGAGGACGTGCGCTTCTCCGGCGGGCTCGACGCCGAGGTCAAGGACGGCGACACCCTGACCATCCTGCCCGCCGTCGCGGGCGGCGCGCGCTGAGCCGATGACCCGCTACGAGTCCCTCCTCGACGCGCTCGGCGGCACGCCGCTCGTCGGCCTGCCCCGCCTGTCGCCCACCGACGAGGTGCGGCTGTGGGCGAAGCTCGAGGACCGCAACCCGACCGGCTCGATCAAGGACCGGCCCGCGCTGGCCATGATCGAGGCGGCGGAGCGGGACGGCATCCTGCGGCGCGGGTCCACGATCCTCGAGCCGACCTCGGGCAACACCGGGATTTCGCTGGCCATGGCCGCGAAGCTCAAGGGCTACGGCCTGGTCTGCGTGATGCCGGAGAACACCTCGGCCGAACGCAAGCAGCTGCTGCAGGCGTACGGCGCGCGGATCGTGTTCTCGCCGGCCGCGGGCGGCTCGAACGAGGCGGTGCGGCGGGCCAAGGAGCTGGCGAAGCAGAACCCCGACTGGGTGATGCTCTACCAGTACGGCAACCCGGCCAACGCGGACGCGCACTACCGCGGGACCGGGCCGGAACTGCTGAAGGACCTGCCGACGCTGACGCATTTCGTCGGCGGCCTCGGGACGACCGGGACGCTGGTCGGGGTCGGCCGGTACCTGCACGAGCACAAGCCGGACGTCCAGGTCATCGCGGCCGAGCCCCGGTACGGCGAGCTGGTGTACGGCCTGCGCAACCTCGACGAGGGGTTCGTGCCGGAGCTGTACGACGAAAGTGTGCTCAACGGACGCTATTCGGTGGGGGCGTACGACGCTCTCCGGCGGACGCGGGAGCTGCTGGAGCACGAGGGCATTTTCGCCGGGATCTCCACCGGAGCGGTGCTGCACGCCGCGCTCGGGGTCGCGGAGAAAGCCGCGGCCCGCGGCGAGAAGGCGGACGTGGCTTTCGTGGTCGCGGACGCCGGCTGGAAGTACCTGTCGACCGGCGCGTATTCCGGGTCGCTGGACGAAGCGGCAGAACGGCTTGACGGTCAGCTCTGGGCCTGACCTGGCGCTCGTGAGGGGAGCCCGGGCGGGTTCCCCTCACGGCAGCAATCCCTTGACGAGCGCGCGCACGCCTCGTTCGTAATTGTCTTGTGCGGTAAGGGTTTCCCAGCGCGGCCCGATCTGGGCGAGCGCCGGGAATTCCGTCGCGTCCAGTTCCGCGAAGACTCGCTGGCGGTAGGTGTCGCCGCCCTGATCGCGCCGTCGCGCGGCGGCCGCGCGTGAGCTGATCTCGCCGAGCGTGTAGTGCCACACCGCTCGGTAGACCTCCACCGCCGCCTCGATCGGCAGCCCGGCTTTTCCCGCCGCCGCAACGATTTTCTCCGGATACCACAGCCCGCCGACCGACAGCAGGTCGTCGGAGCGCAGCACTTCCACGATCCACGGGCAGTTCGCCAGCCCGTCCCGCATCGCCGTCGCGACCGCCACGATCCGGTCGCACGGTTCCTCGGGGAGGTTCTCCGGCCGAGGCATTTCGCGGTGCGCGTAGTCGTCGAGCAGCAGAAGAAGCAGCCCCTCTTTGTCGCGCACGTGGTGATAGAGCGCCATCGCCGTGCTGCCGACCTCCCGGGCGAGGCGGCGCATGGTCAGCGCGTCGACGCCCTCGGAGTCGATGACCCGGTGTGCGGCGGCCACGATGTCGGCCTTGGAGATCTTCGGCGGTCGGCCGGTGCGCGCTGGCATGCCGCCATGCTACTTTTTATACATGTACAAAAACTACTGGGGGACGGTCGCCGCGCTGGCGTTCGCGGTGGCGGTCGGGACTTTGCAGATGACTGTGGTGGTGCCGTTGCTGCCGCAACTGCAGCTCAAGCTGGGGGCGCCGCTGAGTTCGGTGTCGTGGGCGCTGACTGCCGGGCTGCTGGCGGGCGCGGTCGCGATTCCGCTGGTCGCGCAGCTGGGCGACCTCTACGGCAGGCGCACGATGTCGCTGGTCGTGCTCGCGTTGCTGGTCGGGGGATCGGTGCTGGGGGCGGTCGCGGAATCGTTGCCGCTGCTAGTGGTGGGCCGGATCCTGCAAGGGACGGCCGCGCCGTTGCTGCCGCTGGCGATCGGCCAGGTCAGGAACGTGCTGCCGCCGCGATCGCTGCCGACCGCGATCGGCGTGCTGAGCGCGACGATCGGCGCGGGCAGCGGCGGCGGGATGATCCTCGCCGGGCTCGCCGGCGGCGATCACCGGCTGGTGTTCTGGGTGCTGGCGGCACTCGGCGTGGTGGCGTTCGCGCTGGTCGCGGCGGTCCGGGAGGACCGGACGGCCGAGGTCCGGAGCGGTTCGCCGGACCTGCTGGGCGCGGTGCTGGTGTCGGGATGGCTGATCTGCCTGCTGCTGGCGATCAGCAAGGGTTCCGAATGGGGCTGGGCGACCGTCGGGCTCCTGGTCGCGGCCGTGGTGCTGGCGGCGGTGTGGGTGGCGACGGCGCGGCGCACGAAGACGCCGTTGATTGAGATTCCGATGCTGCTGCACCGAAAAACGGTCGGCGCGACGGTGGCGTCTTTCCTGCTCGGTTTCGCTTTGTTCGCCACGATCATGACGCTTTCCGCGTACGCGCAGGGGATGCTCGGGGCGTCGGTGTTGCAGGTGGGGCTTTATCTCTTGCCGACGACGATCTTGATGCTCGTGGTTTCCGTGCTGGCCGGTGCGTTGATGCGCCGGTTCAGCGCGCCCGCCCTGGTCGCAGGCGGTTCGGCGGTGGTGCTGGTGGCTGCTCTGTGGCTGACGTTGCTGCCTGGGGACGGGCTGGGTCTCTATGCCGTCGCAGCGGTGCTGGGGCTGGGCATCGGGCTCGGTTACACCGCGCTGGGCACGATGGCGGTCGAGCACGTCGAGCCCGCGAAGACGGCCGCGGCGGGCGGGATCAACGCGCTGGTCCGGGTGGTGGGCAGCAGCCTCGCCGGAGCGGTGGGCGCGGTGGTGCTGTCGGCGGGCGGTCCGGGATGGAGCTTCGGGGTGGCTGCGGTGGCCGCGCTGCTTTCCGCCTTGTTCGCCGCGGCCTACGGAAACTTGCTGCGGAAGCCCGCAATGGTCTGACTGGCGGTCCGTGAAGGACTCCTTGAGGGAACCAGATTCCTTCAAGGGGCCCTTCACGGACGGTCCGGAAGCGGCAAGTCCGTGAAGGGGCCCCTCACGGACTTAGATTCCCTCAAGGAGTCCTTCACGGCCACGTCACCCGGAGCCCAAGTTCAGGGATTTCTCCCGAGGCCGTCCGCTCGTCCCCGACGTAGCCTGAGGTCGTGAGCACACTGCCTCCCCTCCCGCCGACGTCGCCGCCGCCCGCTGCTGGCAGCGGCAAGCCGGTCGACGCCGCGAAGCGCATCCTGCCGCCCCATCCCAAGGCCGCGGCGTTCGTCGCGCTGGGGTTCGTGGCGGTGCTGTACCTCGTGGAACTGCTCGACGTGATCCTCCCCGGCGAGTTCACCCACGGCGGGATCCTGTCGCGGGAGGCGTCCAGTCTCGACGGCATCCTCTGGGCGCCGCTGCTGCACGCGGGCTGGTCCCACCTGTTCTCCAACACGGTGCCGGTGCTGGTCTTCTCGTTCCTCGCGATGGCGGCGGGCATCGGCCGGTTCGCCGTGGTCACCGCGATCATCTGGCTGGTTTCCGGGCTCGGCGTGTGGCTGGTCGGACCGTCGGGCGCCTACACCGTGGGCGCGTCCGGGCTCGCCTTCGGCTGGCTCGCGTACCTGCTGGTGCGCGGCCTGTTCCACCGGTCGCTCGCGCAGATCGCGGTCGCCGTCGTGCTGCTCGGCATCTGGAGCGGGATGCTCTGGGGCCTGCTGCCCGGCAACCCCGGCATCTCCTGGCAGGGCCACCTCTTCGGCGCGCTCGCCGGCATTCTCGCCGCGTGGCTGACCTCACGCGGGGAACGCGTCAAATCCCCGAAGAGCGAGCCGACGGCCCCGGGTAACCTCGGGATGTGAGTTCTCCAGGCGCGCCCATCGGTGTTTTCGATTCCGGCGTCGGTGGGCTCACCGTCGCACGCTCGATTCTCGAACTGCTGCCTGCCGAACAGCTGCGCTACGTCGGCGACACCGCGCGCAACCCGTACGGCCCGCTGCCCATCGCCACCGCTCGCGAGTACGCGTTGGCTGCTCTCGACGACATGGTCGAGAGCGGTGTGAAGGCATTGGTGATCGCGTGCAACACAGCGTCTGCAGCTTGCCTTCGCGACGCGCGCGAGCGTTACGACGTGCCTGTCATCGAAGTGGTCCTTCCGGCCGCGCGCCGTGCCGCAGTCGCGACGCACAGCGGACGCGTCGGTCTGATCGGCACCGAGGGCACTGTGCGTTCGAGGGCGTACGACGACGCCTTCGCGGCCGCGCCGGACGTACGCCTCACTAGCGTCGCCTGTCCGCGCTTCGTGGACTTCGTGGAGCGCGGCATCACTACCGGCCGACAGATCCTCGGTCTGGCACAGGGTTATCTGCAGCCGTTGCTCGAAGCCGAAGTCGACACGCTCATCCTCGGCTGCACGCACTATCCGCTGTTGTCCGGCGTGCTGCAGATCGTGATGGGGCAGGACGTCACGCTCGTCTCGAGCGCCGACGAAACCGCCAAGGACCTCTACCGCGTGCTGACCGAACTCGACCTGCTCGCCGAACGCGACGAGCCGCCGAAGCACGAGTTCCTCGCCACCGGTTCGCCGGAGCCGTTCGCCCGGTTGGCGCAGCGGTTCATGGGCTTCGCGCCGGGTGCGCTGGACCCGGTCAGCGCGTGACGCTGCGGCGCTGCTGAGCGGAGTTAGGGTGACGGGGTGCGACTGACGATCCTCGGGTGTTCGGGCAGCATCCCCGGGCCGAACGCCGCCGCGTCCGGGTACCTCCTGGAGGCGGAGGGCTACCGGCTCGGTCTCGAGCTGGGCTCGGGCGCGTTCGCCCAATTGCAGACCGTGCTGGACCCGTTCGACCTGGACGCGCTCGTCCTTTCGCACCTGCACGCCGACCACTGCGCCGACGTCAACTCCCTCACCGTGCTTCGCCGCTACCACCCCGCGCCGCCGTACCCCGCGCGGCCGCGACGGTTGCCGCTGTACGCCCCAGCAGACGCGCCTTCGCGCCTCGCGCACGCGTACGCAGCCGACGCGGCTGAACGAGCCGCCGTGGATCTGTCGGACGTATACGAGTTCCACGAGCTGCGCGAAGAGCGGATCGAGATCGGTCCCTTCGACGTGACCGCTGTCGCCGTGTATCACCCGACGCCTGCATTCGGCCTACGCATCGCGTACGGCGGCACCATTCTCGCGTACACCGGCGACACCGGACTGTGCCGTGGCCTCGGCGAACTGGCCGACGGTGTCGATGTCCTGCTTTCGGAAGCGTCCTGGACCGATGCTGCCGACCGTCCGAAAGGCGTGCACCTCTCCGGGAAAGAGGCAGGTGAACTGGCCAAGGACGCCGGTGTCGGCCGTCTGCTGCTGACTCACGTCGCGCCGTGGACGGACCGGAACGCGGTTCTGGCCGAGGCCAGAGCGGTGTTCCCGGACGCCGAGCTGGTGACGCAGGGCGCGATCTACGACCTCTGATCGGAAAGTGTCAGACGTACGTCCTAGCTCCGCCTTCCTCCCCTCCACCACCCTCAACGGAGTGGCGTTGCCACGCAGTATCGTCTGCTGCGTGGTGAGAAAAGATGGCAGGAACGACGACCAGCTCCGCGAAGTGAAGCTCACCCGCGGGTTCCAGAAGTGGCCTGCCGGGTCGGTGCTCGTCGAGTTCGGCAACACCAGGGTGCTGTGCGCGGCGAGCGTGACCGAGGGCGTGCCGCGCTGGCGGGCCGGGTCCGGTCTCGGCTGGGTGACCGCGGAGTACGCGATGCTCCCGTCCGCGACCAACACCCGCAGCGACCGCGAAGCGGTCAAGGGCCGGATCGGCGGGCGGACGCACGAGATCTCCCGGCTGATCGGCCGCTCCCTGCGCGCGTGCATCGACCTGGCCGCGCTCGGCGAGAACACGATCGTCATCGACTGCGACGTGATCCAGGCGGACGGCGGCACCCGCACCGCCGCGGTCACCGGCGGGTACGTGGCCCTCGCGGACGCGATCACCTGGCTGGGCGCGGCGAACCGGCTCAACGACCCGCAGCCGCTGTCGTCTTCGGTGGCGGCGGTCAGCGTCGGCGTCGTGGACGGCCGGGTGCGCCTCGACCTGCCGTACGAGGAGGACTCGCGCGCCGAGGTCGACATGAACGTGGTCGCCACCGACGCCGGAACCCTCATCGAGGTGCAGGGCACCGGCGAGGGAGCCACCTTCGCGCGGTCCACTTTGGACACCATGCTCGACCTGGCGCTGGGCGGCTGCGCGGAACTGACCCGGCTGCAGAACGAAGCGCTGGCGCTGCCGTACCCGGGCGAGCTGCCGGAACCGCGGCCGGACAAGAAGAAGGGCCAGAAGTGACCAAGCTGCTGCTGGCCACCCGGAACGCGAAGAAACTGGGCGAGCTGCGCCGGATCCTGGAGGCGGAAGGCATCCAGGGCATCGAGGTGCTCGGCCTGAACGACGTCGAGGAGTTCCCGGAAGCCCCGGAAACGGCTCCCGACTTCGAAGGCAACGCCGCGGCCAAAGCACGCGACGCGGTAGCCGCCACCGGCTTGCCCGCCATCGCGGACGACTCGGGCCTCACCGTCGACGCGCTGAACGGCATGCCGGGCGTCCTGTCGGCCCGCTGGTCCGGCAAGCACGGCGACGACGAAGCGAACCTGAACCTGGTGCTGGCGCAGCTGACCGACACCCCGGACGAGCGCCGGGGCGCGGCCTTCGTCTGCGCCGCCGTACTGGCCCTTCCGTCCGGCGAGACCACCGTCGTCCGCGGCGACTGGCGCGGCACGCTGACGAGGGAAAAGCGCGGAACCAACGGTTTCGGCTATGACCCGATCTTCGTGCCGGAAAACGAAACGAAAACCAGCGCGGAACTGGCCCCGGCGGAAAAAGACGCCGTTTCGCACCGCGGGAAAGCGTTGCGCGCACTTCTGCCGGCCTTGCGGAAACTGGCCGACGCATAACCGCCGGGTCCGTCCCGGAGCCGCGCTGGTGGCTCCGGGATGGGACTCGGGCTAGTCTCGGCAAGCATGTGCGCCCATATCGTCCTTGCCGAAGACGATCCGAAACAAGCGGAACTGGTCCGCCGCTACCTCGAACACGAGCAGCACACCGTGATCGTCGCGCCCACCGGCGAGGCCGCACTGGCGGAAATCCGCGCGGCGGAACCCGATCTCCTGATCCTGGACGTCATGCTCCCCGGCATGAACGGGCTGACCGTCTGCCGGACCATCCGGGCCTCCTCCGACCTGCCGATCCTCATGCTCACGGCCCGTTCGACCGAGGACGACCTGCTCCAGGGCCTCGACCTGGGCGCGGACGATTACGTCACCAAGCCCTACAGCCCGCGCGAACTCATGGCGCGGGTCCGGACCCTGCTCCGCAGAACGAACTCGGCGAAAGACGGTCCGCTCAAAGTCGGCACGCTGACCGTCGACAAGGAAAGGCACGAGGTCGCGGTAAGCGGAAATCCGATCGAAACGACTCCGGGGGAATTCCGGATCCTGGAGATCATGGCCGCTCGGCCGGACCAGGTTTTCACCAGGGCGCAACTCCTGGAACATCTGCACGGCTTCGACCGCTACATCACGCAGCGCGCCATTGACGTGCACGTCATGAACCTCCGGAAGAAAATCGAAGCCAATCCCCGAAAACCCGCGAAACTCCTGACGGTTTACGGCGTCGGCTACAAACTGACCGCGAAGTCCGATGCCCCGTAGCCTCCTCTTCCGCCTCTTCGCGGTAACCGCCGCCATCGCGGTGTGCGCCATCGCCGCCACCGCCTGGCTGGCCTCCCGGACCACTTCCGGTGCCATCGAACGGGAACAGGGCCAGCTCTTCGCCGACGACGGCACGATCTACCAGGCCCTCCTCTCGTACGCGGCCACCCATCCCACGTGGTCCGGCGCGGCCAAGACCATCAACGACTACGCGGAGAAAACCGGCCGCAAGATCGTCCTGACCACCCCGCAGGGCAAGCTGATCGCCAGTTCCGAACAAAACCCGGGCAAACTCCCGCCGCAGCCGTCCGCGGTCATCGACCCCTTGGCGGTCGACACCCGGCTGGGCATCAAATCCACTCCGGACCGCATCGACCCCGACGCGGTCGGCCCCTACCGGCTCCCCGCCGACGAACGCGAAGAACTGCAGGAAATCGCCGACAAGGTCCTGTCCTGCACTCAGCGCAGAACCGGCCTGGGCAGCCTGGAAATCTCCCCGAGCGGCCACCCCCGGGTGATCGCGCCCGCGGGCACCGCCCAATGCGGCACCGCTCTCCTGGAACGCCCCACCGAGACCGAGCGAGCCGCCCTGGACAAGCTGTCCGGCCTGATCGACGCCTGCCTCGGCCGGAACGACAGCACGATCCCGGTCGCCAAACTGGGTCTCTTGTGGACCTTCGACGGCCCCGTCGTCCAAGCCACCGACCAGACCATCACCAACTGCGTAACCTCAGCCCGCAAAGAGCAGCTAACCCCCTACGTCGCCCCCGCGGCCTGGCTCTACATCACCGAAAAGGGCACCGACCAGCCCCCGACCGGCTTCACCCTCTCCTCGGAAAACCGCACGAAGCTGATCGCCGTCACCGCCGCGATCCTGCTGCTGACGGTCATCGTCACCGCACTGGCGTCGATCCGCCTGATCCGCCCCCTCCGCGCGTTGACCGGCGCGGCCCAACGCCTCAAAGCAGGCGAGACGGGCGCCCGGGTCCGCGTCAAAGGCAAAGACGAGATCGCCCGCCTGGCCACCGCGTTCAACGAGATGGCGCGGGCGAGGGAAGAGCTGGAGAACGCCCGCAAGGCCATGGTCAGCGACGTCGCGCACGAACTGCGCACTCCGCTGTCCACCATCCGAGGCTGGCTGGAAGCCGCGCAAGACGGCATCAGCCAGCTCGACGACGACCTGGTCGCCTCCCTGCTGGAAGAAGCGGTCCACTTGCAACACATCGTGGACGACCTGCAAGACCTGGCTCTGGCCGACGCCGGTGCGCTGCGCGTCCACCCCGAACCCATCGACGCCAACACCCTGCTGACCCACTTGGCCGCCGCGCACGCCCCGCGCGCCGAATCCGCCGACGTCCGTCTTTCGGTCCCGCCCATGGAAAACCCGGCCATCACCGCGGATCCAGTGCGCTTGCGCCAAGCCCTGGACAACCTGGTCTCGAACGCCATCCGCCACACCCCGCCCGGCGGCTCGGTAACCGTCACCGCGAGGCAAGCCGAAAACGACGCGATTTTCGAAGTAACCGATACCGGAACCGGTATCGCCGCCGAAGATCTGCCCCGGGTTTTCGATCGTTTCTGGCGCGCGGATCCCTCCAGAAGCCGAGCGTCCGGCGGCAGCGGGCTAGGCCTGGCGATCGTCCGGAAACTAGCCGAAGCCCACGGCGGCGAAGTCACCGCCGCGAGCACGCCCGGGCGCGGCACCACCTTCACCCTGCGATTCCCTCGCGAGTAGCGCTGGCTGGCGGCTCTCGGCAATGCTGGCTGCGTGGAGTACGTGTCCCAGGTGCCGCGACCGCCGCTGGACGGCCTGATCGACGACATCTACTACCTGGCGGGCACGCCGCCGTACGCCCGGCTGACGCTGCCGCCGGCACCGTCGGCGCTGTTCATCGTCAACCTCGGGGCACCGTTCCGGATCCGCACCGGTCTCGAGACAGCCGAGTACGCCGACGGCTGCGTGATCACCATGCCCACCCGCGCCTACGAATTCGGCTATCCGCCCGGGACCCGCTCCGTCGGCGTGCACTTCAAACCGTGGGGGCTGGCTCCCTTCCTGCCGATGCCCGCCGCCGAACTGTGCGACCGGCCGGTGACGATTGAACAGGTCTGGGGCCGACCCGCCATCGCCGAACTGCGAGACCGGCTAGCCACGGCAACCGGACCGCACGAAATGCTGGCACTCCTCGAAGCCGAACTGATGCGACGGCTGACCGAAACCACGGGGTTGGGCCTGGTCCGCCAGATGAGCAGCATCATCGCGGCCACTCGCGGCGCGGTGGCGATCGGCGGCCTGAGCGAGGCAGCCGGGGTCAGCAGCACTCACCTGGCACAACAGTTCAAAGCACTCGTCGGCGTCACCCCGAAGCGGCTGGCCCGCACGCACCGCTTCACCGCCGCCGTGTTCGCGATCGACCCGGCCGGACCGGTCGACTGGGGCGACCTGGCCGGTCGCGCGGGCTACTTCGATCAGGCCCACTTCGGCCACGAGTTCCGGGAGTTCACCGGGTTCACGCCGACCCGGTACCTCGAAGTCCGGCGGCGGTTCCTGCGCGAACATCCCGGCCACACGCTGGACGGCTGGCCGCTGCCCGCCGATTGATTTCTTACAAGAGCGACCGCGCGCGACCCGCTAATTTGGGGCCACCTGAGGCAGAGGAGAACCCCGTGGGCAAGGTCGTCATGTACAGCTCGGTGTCGGCGGATGGCTTCATCGCCGATGAAAACGACCAGCCCGGTCCGCTGTTCGACTGGTTGACCAGCGGCGACGTCCCGCTGGACGAGAGCGGCGTGCTGAAGGTGTCGCAAGCCTCGTACGACTACACCCGCGCGTACTGGGACCAGATCGGGGTAACCGTCGCGGGCCGCCACGTCTTCGACCTGACTGACGGTTGGGACGGAAAACCACCGAGCGGAATCGACCACGTGGTCGTCGTGACCCACCGCCCAGCACCCGAAGGCTGGGACCCCACGGCACCGTTCCGTTTCGTCGACGGCGTCAAGGCAGCCGTGGCCAAAGCACAAGAGCTGGCAGGCGACCGCATCGTGGAGATCGCCGCTGGCGACGTCGGCGGCCAAGCATTAGCCGCGGGCCTGGTTGACGAGGTGCGCATGGACGTGGTGCCGGTGGTTTTCGGATCCGGCAAACGCTACTTCGGCTCAGTCAACGCACAGCACCTGCTGGAGAACCCTGACGTGGTCCAGGGCGACCGGGTGCTGCACCTGCGCTATCCGGTGCGTCGCTGACCGATCGCGCGGAGAGGCCAGCCCGGCCTCTCCGCGCTTCGGGAACCCATTCAGGCGGAGATCCCCAGATCCCGGATCAACTTCGCCACGTGCCCGGTCGCCCGCACGTTGTAGGCGGCCTTGGCGATCTTCCCCTCCGCGTCCACGATGAACGTGGACCGGATCACGCCCTGCACGATCCTGCCGTAATTCTTCTTCTCCCCGAACGCTCCCCACGCGGACAGCACTTCCTTGTCCACATCGGACAGCAGCGGGAACGTCAGCTTCTCCGCCTCGACGAACTTGGCCAGCTTCTCCGGCTTGTCCGGCGAAATCCCCAGCACCTGGTACCCCGCGTCGTTCAGCTCCGCGAGGTTGTCCCGGAAATCGCAAGCCTGCTTGGTGCATCCCGGCGTGCTCGCGGCCGGGTAGAAGTACACCACCACGGCCTGGCCGCGGAAGTCGCTGAGCGAGACGTTCTTGCCGGTGCTGTCCGGCAGGGTGAATCCGGGCGCTTCGTCGCCCACGGCAAGTCGCTGGTCGGTCATGGGGACGAGAGTAATTCAGGCGTCTCCGCAATACGTGACGACGGCGGGCTCGCCCGTGCTCGGCCGCACCTGCACGGCCATCCGAGCACTCTCCGCCGGCACCGCGAAAGCCAGCGTGACCTGCGTAGACCGGCCCGGCATCAGGTCCTTGCCCGCGTCGGAAACGCCGCCGAGCCCCTGGGTGGCGTCCACGACCTGCTTCGCCGGCTTCCCGGCGACCGTCGCGGTGACCGAGAGCGCGGAAACGCGGTACGGGTCGGTGCCGTTGTTCGTGACCTGGATGTAGAACGCCGCTGCGCGGGCGCTGCGGGGATACGCCGCCGGGCTCGGCTGGAAGGACTGCGGGGCCGACAGCGAGACCGTGATCCCGCTGGCGAAGCGGTGGTTGGCGCCGAACTGCAGGTCGCCGGAGGCTTGCGCGGCCGCGGGCTGCGCCGCCGGGTTGCCGACGCCCATCGCGGCGGAGCCTTCCCGAGCGTTGACGCCGCCGCAGGCTGCCACGGAGAACAGCAGGCAGGCGGTCAACAACAGCTTCGGGGTGCGCGGGGGCGCCATCGCGGGGGTACTCCAGTCGGGGTGGGGCGGTGTGCCGTTCGGCGTAGTTGCCGGGCGGACCCGCTCCACTCTGGCGGCACTAATGCCGCCACGGTGCGGAAGACGCGGACCTGGTGTACACCCGTGGCCGATCCGTGATCGAAAGAGCACACCGGGTGACAGTCGTCACCCCGATGTCAACGGCCGGAGGTCGGGATTCAGACCGCGAACGCGAACAACAGGATGAACACCGCGACCCCCGCGCCCCAGGCGACCATGAGCCAGCCGAAGTCGCGCACCGGGTCGACCGCGCGGCTTTCCTCGCCGGGGATGTACACGCCGCGGTTTTCGAACCAGTCCGCGCATTTGCGCAGGATCCGCAGCGGATTGCGTTCCGGCACCGCCTGCACCTCCCCGATGTCCGGGCCCAGCCTACGGGTTCGCGGGGGTTTCGCGGCCGTCGAGCCCGGCGATGCGCACGGCGAGTTCGACGAACGAGCGGACCAGCGGCGGCGTCGAGTCCTCGCGCCAGGCGACCACGAGCCGGCTCGGCGGGCAGCCGGCCAGCGGGACCGTCGTGACGCCCTCGGGAAACGAGTGCGCGAGCGGGGCCAACCCGACGGTTCCGTTCCACAGCACGGCTTGCAGGCATTCGTGCACCGTCCGCACGACCGGGCCGCCGGTGCCGCCGCCGCTCCAGAACGCCTGCCACTGCGGGTCGGTGCCGTCGGGAAACCGGAACCACGCCCGGTCGGCGAGCTCCTCCCGGCGCACCTCGGCGCGTCCGGCCAGCGGATCGTCCGCGCGCAGCACGACGCCCATCGGGTCGGAACGCAGTACACGCGTGCGGATTCCGGTGGTGTCGAATGGAATCCGGGTGAGCGCGACGTCCACGAGCCCGGCGCGCAGGCCGGTGGTCGGGTCGGTGAGATCGGCCTCGCGGACGCTGATCCGCACGCCCGGATGCCGTTCGCGGAACTCGCTGGCGAGCCGGATCCCGACCGGTTCCGAGCTGTCGGCGAGGGTGCCGAGCGTGAGCGTTCCCGGCCCGGCCGCGGCGGCGACCCGCGCGCGGACCTGGTCGGCTCCCGCGAGCAGGGTGCGGGCCTCGTCGTAGAGCGCGGTCCCGGCGGGCGTGAGCGCGACCCCGGACGGCGAACGCTCCAGCAGGATCGCGCCGAGGTCGGTTTCGAGCTGTTTGATCGCGCGGCTCAGCGGCGGCTGGGTCATGTGCAGCCGCGCCGCCGCCCGGCCGAAGTGGCGTTCCTCGGCGACCGCGACGAAGTACCGGAGCGAACGGAGATCCACAACCAGCGACAATACCCTTGCGGTATCGGAAAAAGCGGATCGGTCTTGGACACCGCGCGGGCGCGGCGCTGGACTGGAACGGTCCCTGATCCCGCGCTTTCCGAGGAGCCCCCGGCGATGGCCGACTACCCGTATCCCGATCCCGTCGTGCAGACCTCCCAGGTGCGCGAACTCGCCCGCGACCTTGTCGTGGTCCCGAACCAGGGCGTGCAGCTGGTGCCGAACGTCGGCGTCATCGGCGGGACGCATTCCGTGCTCGTCGTCGAGACCGGCATGGGGCCGCGCAACGCGGAAACCGTGCTGAAGTTCGCGACCGAGTACGCGCGCGGCCGCCGGATTTACTTGACCACCACGCATTTCCACCCCGAGCACGCGTTCGGCGCGCAGACCTTCGCCGGAGCCGCGACCTATCTGGTCAACCGCGCGCAGGCGACCGACCTCGCCGCGAAAGGCCCGGGCTACCTGCGGATGTTCAGCGGACTGGGGGAGCCGGTCGCGCGGCAGCTGGAGGGGGTCGAACTGCCGGCCCCGGACGTTGTCTACGACTCGGCGCACGACCTCGACCTCGGCGGCCGCGTCGTACACCTGCGTGCCACCGGTCGCGCGCACAGCAAGGGCGACCAGGTCGTCACGGTCCCGGACGCGGGAGTCCTGTTCACCGGCGACCTCGCCGAGACCGGCCAGTTCGCGATCTTCCCGTGGTTCCCGCCGCACGACACCGACGTCTCCGGGATCCGCTGGATCGAGGTCATGCGGAAGCTTTCGCAGCAGCGTCCGGACATCGTCGTGCCCGGCCACGGGGACATCAGCGGTCCGGAACTGCTCGACGACCTACGGGTCTACCTCGAGCTGCTGCGCGACGAGACCTGGCGCCGCCGCGATTCCGGGATGGACGAGGCGACCGTGGTCGCGGAAGTGCGGGAGGAGCTGATCAAGCGGCATCCGGAGTGGGAAGGCCGCGAGTGGATCGACACCGCGGTGGCGTGCCTGTGCGCGGAGCACGTCAGTCACGCTTGAGCAGCGGCCCGAGGGTCTTCACGATGGCCTGCCGGGTCGCCTCGGCGCGCTGCTCGGGGGTCAGTTCGTCGGCGCGGTCCAGCATCGCCTGCGACGCTCCGCGCACCGCACCGGCGAACGCGCCGGTCAACGTGCGGGCGGTGAGGTCGTCGAGTTCGTCGGGGAAGGCTTCGGCGAGGATTTCGGCGATCCGGCGCTCGGCGTTGAACTGGATTTGCAGCGCCCGGCCCTGCACGGCGGGCACGGTTTGGAGCAGCCGCATCCGCAACGGGGTCAGCTTGCCGATGATGTCGTCGCTGACCTCGCCGCCGTCGGCGAGGACGCGGACCAGCAGGTCGATCGGCCGGTCGTCCGGGGCGCGGTTCGAGAGGGCCTCGAGCAACGCCTGCACCCGGCTCTCGGCGTCCGGGAACAGCAGTTCTTCCTTGCTGGCGAAGTAGCTGAAGAACGTGCGCGTGCCGATCTCGGCGGCGGCGGCGATGTCGGCGATGGTCGTCTCGTCGTAGCCGTTGCGCTCGAAAAGATCCGTGGCCGCGTCGATCAGGGCCTGGCGGGTGCGGGCGCGTTTGCGTTCACGGAGCGACATAGCGCGAGCATACGGCACCGAATGCAAATCAGCACTCATTGCAAATTTGCACTGAGTGCGGTTACCTTGGGGTGCATGACTCGTGACGTGCTCGTCTGCGGTGCCGGGATCGCCGGTTCGACGCTCGCCTTTTGGTTGGCGCGCAACGGTTTCCGGCCGACGGTGGTGGAACGGGCGGCTGGTCAGCGCAGCAGCGGCAACCCGGTGGACGTCCGCGCGGGCGCGATGGAGGTGGCCGACGCGATGGGTGTCGTGCCGCGGTTGCGAGAGGTCGCGACGCACGCGAAGCGGCTGCGGGTGCTCAACGCGCGCGGACAATCGGTGACCACGGTGCGGATGGCGGTGCGCAAGGAGATCGAGGTCCCGCGAGCCGACCTCGCCTCCGCGCTGTACGAATCGGCGCGCGCCGACGCGGAGATTCTCTTCGGGGACACCATCACCGCGTTGCAGCAGGACGACGGCGGGGTCGACGTCACCTTCGAGCACGCTGCTCCGCGCCGGTTCGACCTAGTGATCGGCGCGGATGGCGTGCACTCGGCGGTGCGGCGGCTGGTGTTCGGCGCTGAGGAGAAGTTCGTCCGGCACGCGGGGCTGTACGTCGGGACGGTGTCGCTCGGCGAGCCGTCGGACTACCCGGAGGACGTGGTCATGCTGAACAGCCCGGGCAGGCTCGTGGCGATCCATCCGGTGCGGGGGAATTCCGGGGTCGCGTTTATCTTCCGCGCGCCGGATCCCGGGCAGGGCAAGGAAATCGTGTCCTCGGCTTATCAGGGGCTCGGCTGGCGAGTCCCGGAGCTGGTGGCCCGCTTCGAAGCCGCCGACGACGTGTTCTTCGACGCGGTCGCCGTCGTCGACCCGCCGACGTGGCACCGCGGCCGGGTCGCGCTGGTCGGCGATGCCGCCTCGTGCGTCTCGCTGCTCGGCGACGGGTCCAGTCTCGCGATCGTCGGGGCGCACACCCTCGCCGCGGCGCTCGCTGACGGCACCCCCGCCGAGGCGTTCGCGCGCTACGAGGCGACCCATCGAGCGCGCGTGAAGCCCAAGCAGCGCGGGGTCGGGACGGCGGCATCGGTGCTGGTCCCGCGCACGAAACGGGGGCTGGCGGCCCGCAACCTCGCCGCCCGGCTGCTGCCCGGCTGAAACTGGCCAAAAGAATTCCTTGACACGAATATTCGACGTGGTGAATACTTCAGTGCATGGACGGGATCGCCTCAGCACTCGCAGACACCACCAGGTGGCAGCTGGTCGCACTGCTCGCGGAACGGCCGCGGTCGGTCGGCGAGCTGGCTGAGCTGACCGGGCTGCGGCAGCCGCAGACGACCAAGCACCTGCAGACCCTCGCCCGCGCCGGCCTGGTCACCATGGCCCCGTTCGGGCAACGGCGGGTCTACGCGGCCGAAGCGGCTCCGCTGCGGGAGTTCGCGGACCAGCTCCAGAAGCTGGCCGTGACGATCGAGGCGCATGCGGGGGAGCGCGACGTGCTCGACCGCTACCGCGCCGCGATCGAGGCCGACACCGCGGCCGCGAACCGGGACCGCTGGGCCGACGGCCGCGCGTTCTCCTTCGAGCGCGTGCTGCCGGTGCCGCCGGAAACGGTCTGGCGGTACTGGACGGACGCCGGGCTGCTGGCGTCGTGGTGGGTCCCGCCGTCCCTGACTGTCACCGAGTGTGTCCTCGAACCGGAGCCGGGCGGGCGCGTCGTTCTCGCCTACCGCGACGCCGAAGGCACTTACCGCTCGGAAGGGCAGGTCCGGACCGCTCGCGAAACCGAGCGGCTCGAGTTCGACCTGTCGGTGCTGGACGCGGCCGGAGCCGTCGCGTTCAGCGGCCACTACGACCTCGCCCTCGCCCCCGCGGCGAACGGCGGCACCCGGCTGCGGCTGGGTCTGGAGATCAGCGCAACGACCGTCGAAGCCGTGTCCGCCATCGCCGGAATCGAAACCGGCTGGGGACAGGTCCTCGACCACCTCACCGAAGTCATCACCCGAAAGGACATCCAGTCATGACCGAGCGTCGCGTCACCGCCAACCTCGCCCTGACCCTCGACGGCCGCTACCACGGTCCGGAAGGCCCCGGCGACATGAGCGCGATCATCCCGTACGTCACCACCGAAACCGCCCGCAACCAGATGTCCCGCATCTGGGAGAACGCGACGACCGCGCTGCTCGGCCGCCGCAACGCGGAAGGCTTCCTCGGCTTCTGGCCGACCGTCGCCGCCGACGAGAACGCCGACCCGCGCGACCGCGGTTACGCGAAATGGTTGGTGGACACGGAAAAGGTGGTCCTGTCGAGCACGCTCACCGAGTCGCCGTGGGAGCGCACGCGCATCGTGAACGCGCCCGCCGCCGAGGTCGTCGCCTCGCTCAAGGCCGACGGAGAGGGCGACATCCTGGTCAACAGCAGCGTCAGCGTGATCAAGGCGCTGCTCGCCGAGGACCTGGTCGACCGGCTGTACCTGACCATCTGCCCGCAGATCGCCGGCGGCGGCCCGCGCCTGTTCGACGACGGCCTGCCGGGTACCAAGTGGACAGTCGCGCACCAGGAGACCGGCGACCTCGGCGAAGTGGCCCTGGTTTACGACCGCGTGCGCTGAGCGGCTTGACCTTCACGCATACGGCAATGTTTAGCGTCGATTCCATGAGTGAAGGACAGTTTGCCGGCAAGGCCGTGATCGTCACCGGCGGCGGAACGGGCATCGGACAGGTCACCGCACGCGAGTTCGCCCGGCGAGGCGCGGACGTCCTCGTCGTGGGCCGCACCGCGGAACGGCTCGCCGAAACCGCGGAGGGCTTCCCGCGGATCCGCCCGTTCGCCGCCGACATCACCTCGCCGGGTGCGGCGGAGGAGATTGTCGCTGCGGCACTTGCCGAATTCGGCCGGCTCGACGTGCTGGTGAACAACGCCGGCATCGTCGAACCGGCCGCGCTGGGCGAAATCAAGCCCGGAGCGTTCGACGGAGTAGTCGCGACGAACCTGCTCGCGCCGGTCTACCTCGTGCAAGCCGCGATGCCGCACGTAAGCGCGGTGGTCAACGTGACGACCGCGATCGGCCAACGCGGCTGGCCGATGGCAGGCCGGGAGTTCTACGCGGCGACGAAAGCCGCACTGGAGTCGCTGACCCGAAGCTGGGCAGTGCAACTAGCCCCGCGAGGCATCCGCGTCACCGCGGTCGCCCCCGGCCCGGTCGCCACGGAGATCTACGCCCGCGAGGGCCTGACCGCCGAAGAAGCCCAAGCACAGCACGAAACCCTGCGCGAAATGGTGCCGCTGGGCCGCCTCGCCCGGCCGGAAGAAGTCGCGCACTGGATCGTCGAGCTCGCAAGCCCCGGCGCCGACTACATCACCGGCGCGGTAATCCCCGTCGACGGCGGCGCAGTGATCGCTTAGCGGCGTAAGCTCGGGTCGTGCGGATCGGAGAGCTGGCGAAAGCCACCGGCGTGACGACCAGGGCGCTGAGGTTCTACGAGGAGCAGGGCCTGCTGACCGCGGCCCGCTCCCACAACGGTTACCGGCACTACGACGAGTCCGCGATCGAGCGGGTGGCGAACATCCGCTACCTGCTCGATTCCGGCCTGACGATGGAAGACATCCGGCCGCTGGGCTCATGCCTGCAGGGAGACTTGCCCTCGCGAAGGCTGTCCTCGAGCGCGGTGGCGCTGGTGGATCGGCGGTTGGCTGTTTTGGATGAACGGATCGCGGCGCTGAGCCGGGCACGGGAGAGACTGTCGTCGCGAGCGAGTGCTGCGCGGGGCGAGGTTGGTTGCGATTGATGCGCTTGGCTAGGCGCGGCCGATGCCCTGGTCCGTGCCTGGCTCAGCCTTCCGGTGCCGTCGCGGTCTCCATCCACGCGAAGTAAGCCGCGGACCCGCGCGCCAGTTCGATCCCGGTGACCTCCGGCTTGTCCCACGGATGCTCGGAGATGATGTGTGCCTCGAGTTCGGCGTAGCGGACGCGTCGCCGAGATGCCAGAAGTGCGACGACACCGGCCCGCGGACCTGTGCCGTCGAGCGCGAGCGCGCTCGACGCGATCCGCGCTGCCGATTCACGATCCGGAGTGGTCGTCATGACGAGCAGGTGGTCGGCCATGCCGGTCACCGTAGCCGCGGCGCAGCGTCTGACTTGCTGCATTTCTGCTGTACGCGATCGATGCGGACCATCGACCGGTCTCGTCGCGATGCTGGTCAGCGCGTGCGGGTGGGGCCGGAGAGACTCGAACTCTCACTGGCACGGACCTAAACCGTGTGCCTCTGCCAATTGGGCTACGGCCCCCAGGAACCAGGTGTGATCGTAGCGCGCGCCACGTTCGGGTTCGCTCGGCGTGGCCAGTCGTCGTCTCGCGGGGGTTGTCCTCTACCGTGGACCGCCTACAGTCCGACTGCGGCGAGGAGGGCACGTGGCTCGCGACCCCGAGACCATCGAGCGTGAGATCGAGCAGGCGAGGACCGCTTTGGCGGCGACCCTCGACCAGCTGGGCACGAAAGCCAATCCGCAGAAACTCGCCGAGCAGGCGAAGGACGGCGTGCGCGCGAAGCTCGACAACCCGAAGGTCAAGTACCCGCTGATCGGGGCTGGCGTGCTGGTGGCCGTGCTGCTGGTGCGGAAGCTGTTCCGCTGACGGGTTCGCGTCGCTGACGGGCACGCCTCCGGTTACGCCGGGTGCTGCTTCGGTCGCGCGCGGGCGGGTCGCCGAATACTGGCTGTTTCCGCCCTGGATGGCGGATGGACAGCGGTGATCGCTACGCCCGGTGAACTTCGTGAGAAGTGCCACTGAACCAGGGGTCACCTGTTTGGTGGTCCCTCACCTGGGTCGGTTGGCGGCATCACGTTCGCCGAATCGGGCTACCCCGCTGGGGTGACGCGGTGGCTTTTCGCCGCTGTGCTGGGCGTGGCCAACTGTTTGCGGGTGTGAACGGGTGATACCGCTCGGCGGGCAGGTATCGGCGCTCAAGGGGCCCCTGAGGCGAGGGTGAAGCAGGGGTGCGTGCAGGCAAAACCGGGCCGCGCAAACGTGGCCTGAACGCGCTGGCAGACCCGGCCGCGACGCGGGAGCTGAACGCGCAGGCGAACCAGCCTGCGAAAGAGCTGAACGAGCAGGCAGATCAGCCTGTGAAAGAGCTGCGCGAGCGGGCAAACAGCCCCGCGCGAGAGCTGCGCGAGCTGGCGAACCGGCCCGCGAGAGCCTAGCTGTACGCGCAGGCAAGCCGGTCCCGTGGAACGCCCAGGTGAACCGACCTGCGGAAACCCGAGCTGAACAACCAGGCAAACCGGCCGCGGAAACCCGAGCGGAACGTAGGCAAACCAGCCCGCGAGAGCGCGAGCTGAACGAAGTACTACTGCGGTATCAGGCGCGTGCGACCGGAGGCGTGGCCGACGCGCCCGCTGTCACACCGGGGCGGCTCGCTTCGTCCGGCTTGCGGTCTTCGACCTCTTTCGGGAGCTGCTTGCTCGGCGGCAGCGCTGGCTTGGCGGCCTTGTCCTTCTCCGCGGACGCCGACGCCGACGCGGCCGCAGGAGCAGCGGGAGCCTCGGGCTCGGAAGCCGCAGCAGCGTCCTTGGCCGCCTTGGCACCGCCCGACGGCGGGATTTCCAGCGGTTCGATGTCCGGCAGCGTCAGGCGGGCGGCCATGTACGCGCTGGTGAACTCCAGTGCGTTGCCGTTCAGCAGGTGCACGACCGTGGGTCGCTCGTTCGGGGCGAGCTTCTCCACGAGCTGGTCGGCCCGGTCGCGGGCGGCGATGATGCCCGGCGCCTTGCCGGTCAGCTCCTTGCCGCGGCCGCTGACGGTGATCGTCCAGTCGTCGTTGTCGTGCTTGTACGTCGCCGTGATCGTTTCCACCACTGCCTCACCCCTCTCGTCATCAGCATGCGTCACAGGTCGAGACCCGGCCACCGCAAACTCATGACGCGATTCCTGCTTGCCGGCCGCTGGCGCGACACTCAGTGTGTCTTTCTACCGTGTCATCGATACCGCAAGAAAACTCTGTGTCACAAGTAACGGGACGAGATGTGCGCTGAGTGACGACCGAATGGCCTAATGCACGGTCATCTTCACGTGCACGTCAGATCGCTCGCTGTGACAACCCGGCCCACAGCAAATCCATGGCGTACTCGGTGGCCTTCTCGGGAGTCACCTCCGGGAAGCGCTCGCACCAGATGGCGAGCCGCTCGCAGGCTCCGACGACGAACTCGGCCGAGGCTTCGGCGCGCAGGGTGTCCTCGCTGTCGAAATAACCGCTCATCAACGCGGTGATCAGGTCGGTCTGCTGCCGGCGGGTTTCCTCGATCTCGTCCGCGGCGGGGGTGCCGATGAGAGCCATCTCGTGCCGCAGCAGCGACCAGGCCTGACGGCGCTCGCGGATGAAGACGAAGAACGCCAGCAAGCCGCGCCGCAGCGCCTCCTGTGCCGAGTCCGCGCCGACGATCGACTGCTCGGTGGCCTCTTGCAGCGCCGACCGCGACTGCCGGATGCACGCCAGCAGCAGGCCCTCTTTCGAGTTGAAGTACTCGTACAGCATCGGCTTGGACACGCCGACCAACTCGGCGATCTCGTCCATCGACGCCATCGCGTAGCCGCGCTCGCCGAAGACCTGCTCGGCGACCTCGATCATCTGCCGTTCCCGCTCGGCTCGGGGCATGCGCTTGCGCTTGGCGGTGGTCATGGAGCACACTCTACCGCCAGTAACCTACTCTGAGTAAGCTGGACTTCGGGTAACAGTTAACGGGAGGACGCATGGGCAACCGCACCGAGACCGGCGTGATCGTGGTCGGCACCGGGTTCTCCGGGCTCGGCATGGCGATTCAGCTGCGCAAGGACGGCCGCGACGACTTCGTGGTGCTCGAGAAGGCCCAGGACGTCGGCGGAACCTGGCGCGACAACAGCTACCCCGGTTGCGCGTGCGACATCCCGTCGCACATGTACTCCTTCTCCTTCGAGCAGAACCCCGGCTGGTCGCGCGCCTACTCGCCGCAGCCGGAGATCTACGAGTACATGCGCGGCGTGGCGGACAAGTACGACCTGCGCCGCTTCATCCGCTTCGGGCAGGAGATGACCGGCGCGCGCTGGGACGCCGAGGAGAACCGCTGGCACGTCAGCACCCGCGGCGGCGACGAGTTCGTCGCTCCGGCGCTGGTCGCGGGCGTCGGCGCGCTGCACCGGCCGATGATCCCGGACCTGCCGGGCATCGAGCGGTTCCAGGGCCGCGCGTTCCACTCCGCCGAGTGGGAGCACGACTTCGACTTCGCCGGCAAACGCGTCGCCGTCGTCGGCACCGGGGCCAGTGCGGTCCAGTTCGTGCCGAAGATCGCGCCGGAGGTCGCCGAGCTGACGCTGTTCCAGCGCACGCCGCCGTGGGTGATGCCGAAGGCCGATCGCGACATGCCGGGCTGGCTGCGCGGGCTGTTCCGCGCGGTGCCCCCGGTGCAGCGGCTGTACCGGAATTTCCTTTACTGGACCCTGGAAGCGCGCGCGATCGGCTTCAACGGCCAGCCGTGGATCATGAAGATCGGGCAGCGGCTCGCGAAGAGCAACATCGACCGCGCGGTGTCGGATCCGGAGCTGCGCGCCAAGCTGACCCCGGACTACACCATGGGCTGCAAACGCGTGCTCATCTCGAACGACTACTACCCGGCGCTGGCCCGCGACAACGTCGACGTGGTCACCGATGGCGTCGCCGAAGTGCGCGAGCACAGCATCGTCGACCAGGCGGGCGTCGAGCACGAGGTGGACGCGATCGTCTACGGCACCGGATTCCACGTGACCGACGCGTTCGACAGCCTGGAGATCGTCGGCCGCGACGGGCGCAATCTCGCGAAGGAGTGGGCGAGCGAAGGGATGCGGACGCATCTCGGGATCACCGTCAACGGCTTCCCGAACCTGTTCTTCCTCCTCGGGCCGAACACCGGGCTCGGCCACAACTCGGTCGTCTTCATGATCGAGGCGCAGATTTCCTATATCGCACAGGCGTTGCGGCTTGCCGGCGACCGGGCGCTGGACCCGCGCGAGGACGTGCAGGAGCGGTTCAACGCGCAGGTGCAGAACAAGCTCGAAAAGGGCATCTGGACCCAGGGCGGCTGCAAGAGCTGGTATCTCGACGCGAAGGGCGTGAACCGGACGCTGTGGCCGGGCTTCACCTGGCGGTACTGGCTCGACACCCGGACCGTTCGGCGCGAGGACTACGAACTGCTCGGCTGAGGGTGGCACGAAGGGGACCTTCGCGGCGGGGGATGGAGCCGCGAAGGTCCCCCTCGTGGTCTCTGCGGCAGTCCACAGTGGACTACGGGTACGAGGGGAAGCTTTCGCGGCAGGGGAGGAGTCGCGAAAGCCCCCCTCGTAGTTTCAGGGCAGCGTTCAGCGCGGAGCGGCGCTCCACAGTGGACGCTGGCCGGACGCGGGCAGCGTTGTCCTCGAGCGGAGAAGGAAAAGGAAGAGTACGAGGGGGACGTTCGCGGCAGGGGAGGAGTCGCGAAGGTCCCCCTCGTGGTCTGTGGTCAGGCGGGAGCGAGCTTGCGCAGGTGCGAAACCAGCTCGGCCGTCGGAAGACCGCACAGTTCGGCCATCCGCTCCAGCGCGGCGAAGTCGAACGACACCTCGTCGGCCGAGGCGCTCGCCGGAGCGGGCGGGCCGGACGGCGCGGGCGCGGAAGTGCTTGGCGCGGCAGGAGATCCGGGTCCGGGAACGGAAGCACCCGCGGCGGCTCCTGCGCGGGCGGGCATCGCGACTCCGCTCTGCCGCAACCGTCCTTCGGCCCAGCGCCGCAACGGAGCCAGCTCCGGACCCGCCTCGGCGACGACCCGGCGCAGGTCCACGCGGACCCGGCCCGGTTCCTCGGTGAAGACCCGGCTGTGCACCTTCGCCAGCAAATCCTGCGGAAGCTCGTCCATCGCCACGCACAGTTCGACCAGGCGCACCACGGAACACTGCCGGGTGCCCAGTTCATACGTCGCCAGTGTCTGCAGCGAGATTTCGCTCTGCAGATGCGCGTTCAGCTCTTTGCGCGTCCATCCCCGGCCACGCCTGAGCTTGCGCAGCTCGTCTCCCAGCACTCGCTGGTAGTGCTCAGCGTCGATCACGGCCCCTGCCCCTCAACCAACTTCGCGGACGCGGGCTTGCGTCCCGATGGTGAAAGTGCCGAAGCGGCCGCTCATTACGCGGGTTTCGGGAGAAATTTCTACTTGCCCCGAATGGAGCAACGCGTCAGTTGACGCAGGGCACGCCGTCGGCGGTGATCGGCTGGTCGTCGCTCCCCGGGCCGGTGGGCGTCGACGGCGGTGCGGCCTGCTGCTGTGCCGGAGGCGCTTGCGCCGCACCAGTTCCGCTCGAAGCGCCGTCGGCGGGCTGGTAGTCCGAACCGAGGTACACCTTCACGTGGCCCTTGGGCACGCTCTTGTCTTCCTGCACCGTCGCCTTGGTGCCGAGCGCGTCCGCGACCGCCTGCCCGGCCGCCTCGCCGCCGCTGGGGACCCAGATCACCGTCGTCTTGCGCGAGGACGCGTTGTCCGTGTCGCCGGCGGTGAAGCCCTTGTCCACCAGCTGCTTGGACACGCTCGCCGCGAGACCGGTGCGGTCCGACGCGTTGCGCACGTCGACTGTCGTGTCCTTGTGCGACTGGTCGGGCTTCTGCTGTTGCTGCGCCGGCGCGCCGTCGGCTCCGGCCTGCGGACCGGTGAGGCCCTGCACGAACGCCTTCACCTTCTCCGGGTCGACCTTCACCGCGACGCCGTCGTTCGGGGTGCGGTACTCGACGTTGTCGACCGGGATGGTGCGGAACTCCAGCTGCCCGCCGGTGAGGCCCTTCATCTGCTGGGCGAAGTTGAAGATGTCCCAG
This sequence comes from Amycolatopsis sp. La24, assembly GCF_029087445.1. NCBI lineage: Bacteria > Bacillati > Actinomycetota > Actinomycetes > Pseudonocardiales > Pseudonocardiaceae > Amycolatopsis > Amycolatopsis sp. La24. Next base: position 22,942 of record NZ_JARACH010000018.1, on the reverse strand, counting down.
TTCTGGTTCAGCACCACGGACTTCTTGATGGCGTCGACCAGAGCGTTGAGCTTGCCCGGGTCGGTCAGCGTTCCGGCGGAGAGGATCTTGCGCGCCATGCCCGCCATGAACACCTGCTGGCGCACCACGCGGTCGAGGTCGCCGCGCGGCAGCCCGTGCCGCTGCCGGACGAACTCCAGCGCCTCCACCCCGGAGATGGTGTGCTGGCCCTTGGTGAACTTCGCACCGGAGTACTCGTCGTCGACGTTGTCCTTCAGGCAGACGTCCACGCCGCCGATCGCCTTCGTGATGTCGCTGAAGCCGAGCAGGTTGATCGCCGCGTAGTTGTCGATCGTGGACCCGGTCAGCTCCTGGATCGTCGAGATCAGCAGCCGCGCCCCGGCCTGGTTGGCCTTGACGTCGAGTTCCTTCGGATCGGTGACGCCCTGGGCCTGCAGGTCCTTGCGCGCCTGCAGCATCGCCCTTGCGTACGCCGAGTTGATCTTGTGCTTGCCGTAGCCGGGGATGTCCACGTACGAGTCGCGCGGCAGCGAGAGCGCGACGGCCTTGCTGCCGTCGTTCGGGATGTGGACCAGGATCAGCGTGTCGGTGTTCAGCTCGCCGTCCGATTCGCCCGCGCGCAGCTGGGCGAGCAGTTCCGGGGAGAGCGGGTTGCCTTGCGCGTCGGTGCGGCTGTCGAGGCCGACCAGGAGGATGTCGCGGGCGCCGTCGGCGGGCTTGTCGCCGCCCGCGCCGTCGCCGATCACGTCGGAGTAGTTCAGCCCGTTGACCAGCCCCTGCAGCGACGCCCACGCGTATCCGGTGAGCCCCATGACCAGCAGCGACACCACGGTCAGAGCGATTTTCGCCCCGCGCAGGCCGCCGCGGCGGGCGCCCCGGTACGGACGGCGCGGGGGCGGTCCGGGACGCCGGGGCGGTCCGCCGGCCTGCGGTTCGCGTCGCGAGCGGGGCGGTGGCCCGGGCCGCCGCGCCGGTCCCCGGCCGGGCTGGTCCTGCCACGAGCGGGCGGGGCGGCGATCGCCTTGCCCGTTCCGAGGCGGGTAGTCCACGGGGCCGGCTCCTTCTCGTCGTTCTGGTCGTCCGCTTCTGGAGACGCATGGTGCCGGGCGGGGGTTGCGACGGATTCGCACCTCCCCCGTGCGGTGTGGTGCGCACCACCTATGTTCCGGTATCCGAAGCAGTTTCGCCCGGTCGGCGGTACGCGTGTCGCGCGTCAGGGTGTCGCGGGAGCCGCCCGTCTCGTCGGCACCATGCACGAACCCGCTCCGACCAGCGCCAACGCCGCGGTGAGAAGGTGCAGGACGACGACCGCCGAGCCGTGCGTTTCGCCCCCGGCGGCGGCCACGAGCGACGGCACACAGGTCAGCGCGGCGGCGAACCACGTCGCGGCCGAGGTCGCCGCTCCGCCGGTCCGGACGGCGTGCAGCAGCAGGACGCCCAGGAGAAGGTGCACGAGGCTCTGGACGGGGTCCAGCCGTAAGCCGAGCACGTCGGCGTCCGCGGCCTCGGCGCCGAAGCGGGCCAGCGCGAGACCGAACACGCCGAGCGTCGCGTAGCCGATGCCCAGTGCGGCGGCGGCGCGGGTGAGCAGCACCTGACGACGGCCGGTCGGCGTGTACGGAAGTGGCGCGGCGGGCGCCTCGGTGCCGGGTTTGCCCGGATGGCGTTCGAACCACCAGAAGACCAGGGCCGCGGGCACGAGCAGCAGCGCCACGGCGGCGAGCATGCGCGGCTGCAGGAGCCAGGTCAGGCCGTTCGCGATCGGTCCGGGCAGGTAGACGACGGCGACGAGCAGCAGCATCGCGGCGAGGAACGCCAGGTACAGGCTCATCGGGGCGCGCAGCATCAGCCCGGCGGTGCGGGTGACGCGGTCGCGGGCGGCCCAGCGACGCAGCGGTGTCGCGAGGAGCCCGACGAGGCCGAGCTGTGACACACCCAGCAGCAGGACGGTCCACGGCCGCGCGGACAACGCGGCAGGCGCGCCCGGGTTGCCGAGCAGTACCGGCGAAGCGTCGAAGGCGAACACTGCGACCGCGAGGGCCGCGACGCCGCTTACAGCCGCGACGGCGAGCATTGGGCGGCGAAGGCGGACGCCATCCGCGTACGCGAACGCCACCTGCTGCGCGAGGAGCGCTAGGGCGAGCGTGGCGGCGTAGCGCGGCCAGGACACGTCCGTCCAGCTCGCAGCGAGTTCTCCGGCTACGACGACGGCGGTCAGCGCCGCGACCGACCACAGCCGCGTACGGCGGTAGAGCGCGAGCAGCATCGGCGCGCCGACGACGGTCAGCAGGTAGACGCCTAGCAGCCACAGCGGGTGCAGCGCGATCCGCATGACGGTGGCGTTGGTTCCCGCCGGGATGCCGAGCAGTTCCAGCGCCAGCGGCACGATCAGGGCGACCACGGCGAAGATCAAGGCCGGGCGCAGCAGCGGGCTGGACCGTTCGGCGAGGTAATGCCGGTAGCCGCGGTCGCGTTCGGCCCGCCAGCCCGCCGCGTTGGCGAGGCCGCCCGCGAAGAAGAGCAGCGGCGTGAGCTGCGCGAGCCAGGTCAGCGGCCACCAGGTGGCCTGCGGCGCGCCCGCCCAGTCGGCCAGCGCGGTCGCCGACTCGCCGACCAGCAGCGCCGCCGCCCCGGCGATGCCGAGCACCGCCCACGGCCGGGGGACGCCTCGAGGCAGGCGCGGCCGCGGGGTCGTGCGGCGGGCGGTGTGCCAGCCGCGCAGGCGCATCACGAGCAGGCAGCCGATCACCAGGACGCCGGCGACCATCGGGCCGATCGGGTCGCCGACCGGCGGGCCCCAGCGCTGATGCCACGAGTTGACCACCAGCCCGCCGGTGAACACCGACGCGACCAGTTGGCAGGTGCGCTCGGAGTTCACCGGGTTCAGCTCGCAGGTGCGGTGCATGTCCTGCTCGAGCCGGTCGTCGAGCGCGGCGCGGGCGGACTGGCCGAGCGGATGGCCCTTGTCGTTGGCGTAGCGGAGCAGGTCGTAGCCGAGGTCGTGCGCCTTGCAGGGGACGGAGAAGTCCCACTTCGTGTTGTCGTCGCCCCACGGGGCCGAGCAGCCGCCGTCGAGGTGCGCCGCGCGGACGGTGCCGTCGCGGGCGGGCAGCGGGCCGGGCTTCACGCCGGTGACCGCGGTGAAGTCCTTGGGCAGGAGCGCGAGCGCGGTGGCCTGCCCGTCCGGGTGGGCGAGCGCCTCGACCGCGTTCTGCGCCGCGAGCACGCCGCCGGTCGGCGGCCCCTGGTCGGGCGGGGACGCGGGCCGCGAGGCGATCAGGCCGAACCCGAACACCACGAGCAGGACGAGCAGCAGCCAGCCGGACGTCGACCAAGGTCGGCGAACGCGAACGGCGGCCGGGGCACGGTCGTCGGTGGCTGGCATGCGCACCAGGGTGCCAGCCCGACGCGCGCTACGGGAGGCGGCTGTCCCCCTCACCCGGGTGGGGGGTAACCCCCGGGGTTGGGTGTGGGGGCCTGTCTCGCTGGAGGGGGCGGTTTCGTCGGCCGTGCGCCCTGGGGGCGGAGGAGGAGTCGTCCCGTTGGAAGGGACAAGTCTCGACGGCGGTGAGCCCGGGGGCGGCGCTGCGGCCCGTCCGGCTGGAGCGGACAAGTCTCGTCGGCAGTAACCCCCGGGGCAGGGGAGGAGTCGTCCCGATGGAGGGGTCAACCTCGGCCGCGGGCCTCGGGGCGGGCGAGGAGTCGTCCCGTTGGAAAGGACCAGCCTCGTCGGCAGTGCGCCCCGAGGCGGGGCGGCGGCCCGTCCCGATGGAGGGGGCAACCTCGGCCGCGGGCCCCGGGGCGGGCGAGGGCGTTGATTGCGCTGAGCGGTCCGGGAGCTACGTGGGGTGCTCGATTCCGGTCTTCGCCGCCGCTCTCGGCGCAGGTGCGGTGCGCGACTGGCCCTGCTCGACGCGCCCCAATGCCACATTGGGTGCGTCAGATGCACCCAATGTGGCGTTCGGTGCGTCCAGCGCACCCAATGTGGCATTGGGGGTTCTCCGCGGCGGGTGCGGGGCCGGTGGGTGCGGGGCGCTGTGGACGTACGTGAGGGCCACCTTCAGGGAATCTGATTCCGTAAGGGTTCCCCTCACGTACCTCCGCTGGAGCAGGGAGCCCGCAGCCCGGGCGAGAGCATCGCCGCGGTGCGGCTCGGGAGGGTTCGATCCACGATGGACGGAACGCAGCCCGACCGAGGCAGAGCCGAGTCCGAGGGAGCGGCGGCGGATTTTCGGGCCTCGGCCGTCCGGGTTCGGCAATCCGGGCCGTTCCGATCCGGCCGAAAAACCGGCCGTCCCGGTTAGCCGTCCGGCCGACAATTAACCCCTCGGCTCAATCCGGCGGAGGAACGGGGCGCGGCCCGTCGCGGACAGTTGCTGAATCGGTTTCGCGATTAATCGCAAAGAGTGCCGGTGATCGGAATTGTGGATCACTCGGACGGCAGATCCGCATCCGCGAAGCGCACCTGGTTCCGGCCGCCTTCCTTCGCGGTGTAGACGGCCGCGTCGGCGGCTTGCAGCAACTGTTCCAGTGTCGTTCCGTTCACCCCGAGCAATGCGACGCCGATCGACCCGGTGCGCCCGGTGATCAATGCCGAACCGCCGCGTTTGTCGGTCGTCACGATGCGCTGATCGGCGATTGCGGTACGGATGCGTTCCGCGGTCACCTTCGCCGCCGTGGTGTCCGCGTCGGGCAGCAGGATCAGGAACTCCTCGCCGCCGAAGCGGCCGATGATGTCCTTGGGGCGGGTTATCTCGTCGAGAGTTTGCGCGACCGTGCGGAGCACGTCGTCGCCCGCCGGGTGGCCGTACGTGTCGTTGATCCACTTGAAGTGATCGAGGTCGATCATCAGCAGCGCCAGGGTTTCCCCGCCGCGCGCGGCCCTTGCCAGCGCGCGTTCCGCGGACTCCGACCACCCGCGCACGTTGAAGATCCCGGTTTTCGGATCGGTGCGCGCTTCGGACTGCAGTTGGTTGATTTCCGCCAGCCGGTTGCCCAGCACCGTGATGAGCACGAGGATCACGATCGCGGGCGGGATGTTCACGAGCAGGATCGTCGCGATGGTGCCGAGGCTGATCGTCGACAGCTCCAGCAGGTTGTCGTCCTTGGTGCCCAAGACGTTGCGCAGCGTGGGCGCGGACGTGCCGCCGAGCGCGAGCAGCCCGCCGATCACGATCGCCTGCAAAGCCGCGTAGCTGAAGCCGACGAGCATCAGGATCCCGAAGACCTGCAACGAGTTCGCGGGCGAAAGCCGGGCCAGTTCGGCGGACGCGAAGGTCTGGTACAGGTGGTGTGCCAGCAATGCCGACACCGCATGCGTGAACGAGGTGAACACGAACTTGTGCGGCGGCCGCCGGGAGTTGAACCACCGCTGGATCCGCAGCAGCGCGATCAGCAGCAGGGTCAGCGGGATCGGCAGCAGCAGCGCGGCCGGGAACACCCAGATGCCGGTCAGGTCGATGTGGACGGCGGTGACCCGGTTGCGCCGCCGTTCCTCCTGCCGCCGGGTGAGCTGGATGTGCACCGTCGCGCAGCCGGCGAGGATCGCGAACCGGCCCCAGTCCACGAGATCCGGGCTCGGCGACGCGATCACGCCGAAGGTCAGCAGCGCCACCGCGATCGCGTCCCAGGCGAGCAGGAACGCCACCATCCGGCGCGGTTTCGTCCAGAGATCCCATGAGGAAACGGGGTTCGCGGCGATCAGCGCGCGCAGCCGTCCCGCGAAGCCCGTCGCGGCGGGCGGTTCCTCCCCGGGGCCGCGGCGGTCACCGCGCGCCGGTTCGGTTCCGGGCATCGGGCCGTGCCTCCTCAGGTGTCGGATGCGGTTCCCGGAAGCTTCCCGGTTCTGCGTCGTTATCAGTTGCCGGTATCATCTCACTCACCGACTTCGAACGCTGTATTCGGCCGTAGTCTCCGAACCCGGAGACGCCTTCCGCGACAACTGCTGCATCCATGAAGTAAATTGCGGAGGAGCGTCCCCGCCGTCCCCCCGAGTGAGGTGTTTTCCCGTGCGCGACCGCGAAGCGTGAATCGAGCTGTTGTCATTTTCCGATGAATTGTCAGCGAGCGGAGGTGGACAGCTGTGCGTGACCGTGAAGCGTGAGTTCCGTGACCGATCCACGACGGATTCGTGACAATGCGAACGGAGGTGTGTTCCGTGCGTGACCGTGAAGCGTGAACCGACTTCCCGTCCGGCGTATCCGGACCCATTCGGCCGGTGCCTCGACCCCGGCCAGAGTTCCATCCCGCAACCCACGATCAGGCCCCGGCCGCGACCGCGTGCCGCACCCGGGTCCACGAGAACGCGGTGGGGATCGCCAGAGCCACGCCGGCCAGCCCGGCCAGCGCGATGGCGGTGACCGCAGACCCGGTCGCCTGGGCGACCACCCCGCCGAGAGCCACCCCGACGCCCTGCGCCACGCGCAGCCCCGTGCGGTAAAGCCCGCCGGCGCCGCCGCGCAGTTCGTTCGGCACCCAGGTGGAGAACGTCGCGGTCACGGTGATGATGTAGGCGCCCATCGCACCGGCGAGCGCGAGCAGCACCAGCGCGACCACCAGGTTCGGCTGCAGCAGGAACAGCGCGAGCAAGGCAAGCGACGTCGTCGCCAGCACGCCGAGCAGGCGCTGCCGGACCTCGGCGGACGCGAATTTCGACAGCAGATAGGCCCCGGCGACGAAGCCGAGCGGGTCGGCGGCGAGCAGCCAGCCGACCGCCGCGGACGGCGCGTTCAGCTGCTGGGCCAGCGGCGCGGCCAGCCCTTCGGGCACCACGGCCAGCCCCACGAGCCACGACAACGCGATCAGCACGCGCAGTTTGCGCTGCCCGAACACCCAGCGGGTCGCGGAGAACCAGGTGCTGTGGTCGCCTCCGGCGGCGGGCCGGTCGTGCACCCACACCCGCACGATCACCGCGGCGATCGCGAAACTCACCGCGTCGATCGCCAGCGCCCACGACGTGCCCACTGCCGTCACCAGCACGCCGCCGCCGGCGAGGCCGAGCAATTGCACCGTGTTGGTGGTGATCCCGCGCAGGTCCTGGCTGCGCAAGTACAGATGGTCATCGGTGAAGACTTCCCGGGTGATCGCGTTCTGCGCCGCGTTCGCCGGTGACGCGGCCAGCTGCACCGCGACGAGCAGCAAACACAGCGCGACCAGCGGCATCCCGGGCAGGCTCATCAGCCCGACCAGCACCGCCTGCGCGGCGGCGCTCACGCTCAGCACGGCGCGGCGCGGATAGCGGTCGGCGAGGAAGGACAGCCCGAGCCCGCCGGCGAGCGCGGGCAGGAAGGTCAGCGCGTAGACGACGGCAGCCCAGAGCGCGGAACCGGTGCGGTGGTAGACGAGGATGGACAACGCCACCTTCGCCAGCTGGTCGCCCGCGCTCGAGATGGCCTCCGCCGCCCAGAGCACGCGGTATTCGACATTCCGCAGCGGCGCCGTAAGCCGAGAGGTCGCTTCGGTCGTCACGAGATGACCACTGCCCCCTCCCCGATCGAGTGAATGCGGGTGTACCGCATTGTGCCTTCGCCTGGTTCGCTCCTGGCCAGGAGTGTCGCCGCTCCGGCCAGGGCATGCACCCTCAGTATGCCGCCGATCACACCAGGGTGAACAGTCGGGAAGAATCCGGTGGCCGGAACGCGGAGCCGTTCGGACTGACCTGCCGCGGGGTATCCGTGGCACTGATCAGCTTTCCTCGTTCGGCGCAGCGCGACCACCGTTCGTCGCCATCGTCCGGTGCGATTGGGCCGAACGGTCCAACACTGGGAGAGACCCGGCGGAGCGGCCGTCCTCGCGCCGGGCGCACCAGCGGGGAGTGAGCGTGGACAGACTGTTGAAGGACAAGGCCGTGGTCGTGACCGGGGCCGGACGCGGGCTCGGGGAGGCGTTCGCCGTGCACGTCGCCAGGGCGGGCGGCGCGGTGGTGGTCAACGACGTGGACGCCGACCTGGCCGAGCGCACCGCCGAGACCATCCGCGGCCACGGCGGGCGCGCGGTCGCGAACGGGCACAGCGTGGCCGACCCGGCGCAGGCGCAGGCGATCGTCGACCAGTGCGTCGCCGAGTTCGGCCGGATCGACGGCCTGGTCAACAACGCGGGGCTCAACTACGAGGCGCTGCCCTGGGAGGACGACGCGGAGCAGGCCCGCCAGCTGGTCGAGGTGAACGTGCTCGGCGTGATGTACACCGGGCTGGCCGCGATCCGGGCGATGGTCGGCGCGGGCGGCGGCGGGTCGATCGTGAACATCTCGTCCGGCGCGTCGCTCGGGCAGCGCAAGCTCGGGGTGTACTCGGCGAGCAAGGGCGCGGTCGCGTCGCTGACCTATTCGTGGGCGCTCGACCTCGACGATTCCGGGATCCGGGTGAACGCGGTGTGCCCGGTGGCGCACACCCGGATGGTGTGGAAATCCGAACGCGCGCTGCGGGCCTGCCCGCCGGAGCGCACGCCGGCGAAGATCGCGCCGGTCGTGCTGTTCCTGCTCGGCGACGGGTCGCACGGCATCACCGGGCAGATGATCCGGTGCAACGGGCCGCAGCTGCACGTGATGGGGCAGCCGTACCTGAAGCAGCCGATCCTGGAACGGCCGGACTGGGACACCGAGACCGTGCAGCAGGCGTTCGACGAGGTGTTCTCCGCCCACCTGGAGAACTACGGACTGGAGAAGCGCGTGCCGCCGCGGCTGCGCAAGTGGACGGAGAACTCGATCCGGGCGTCGTGATCAGCGGGCTTTCGCGGCGGCTTCGCGGCAGCCGGGCAGGTCGATCGCGCGCAGCGTCGCGCCGACCGAGGCGAGCGCGGCGGAGTTCATCGACAGGCTGGTCACCCCGAGCCCGGCCAGCACCGGGGCCAGTTCCGGGTCGGCGGCGGCCTCCCCGCACACGCCGACCGGTTTCCCTGCGGCGGCCCCGGCCTCGGCGACCATGCCGACGAGGCGCAGCAACGCGGTCTGGCTGGGGTCGTTGAGCGCGGCGACCGCGCCGAGCTGCCGGTCGGCGGCGAAGACGTACTGCGCCAGATCGTTGGTGCCCAGCGAAACGAAGTCGACCTCGGCGAGGATTTCCTTGGCGCACAAGGCCGCTGCCGGGATCTCGATCATCACGCCGACCCGGGCGATTCCCGCGGCCCGCGCGCGTTCGGCGAACCAGCGAGCCTCGGCGGCGGTCGCGATCATCGGTGCCATCACGGAAAGCTCGGCCCCGGTGTCGGCGGCGGCGCCCGCGATCGCGGTCAGCTGCCGGTCCAGCAGCTCCGGCCGGTCGAACGCGACGCGCACGCCGCGCACGCCCAGCGCCGGGTTCGGTTCGTCGCCCATGTCCAAGAACGCCAACGGTTTGTCGGAACCGGCGTCGAGCGTCCGGACGATCACCGGCTTCCCGGCGAACGGCGCCAGCACCGCGGCATAGGCCTCGCGCTGCGCCTCCGCGGAGGGCTCGTCCGTCGCCGCGAGGTAGCAGAATTCCGTGCGGAACAAGCCGATTCCCTCCGCGCCCGCCTCGGCCGCGGCGCGGGCGTCCGCCGCCGAGCCGACGTTCGCGAGCAGCTTCACCGGATGCCCGTCGGCGAGTGCGCCGACACCGTCCCATTCCGCGCGCGGCTTCCGGATCGCGGCGCGCACGGTGGCGTCGGACGGCGAAACCGTTCCGGCGGAGCCGTCCACCGCGAGGCCCGGACTGTCCGCGGCGAGCACTCCGGAGCACGCGACCACGGCCGGAATTCCCAATGCCCGCGCGAGAATCGCGGTGTGACTGGTCGGTCCGCCCTCTTCGGTGACCAGTGCGAGGACCAGTTCCGGGTCGAGACCGGCGGTGTCGGCCGGGGCGAGGTCGCGGGCCACGAGCACGCTCGGCACCGTCAGTTCGGGCACGCCCGGCGGCGTCACCCCGAGCAGGTCCGCGACGATCCGGTCCCGTACGTCGGCGACGTCGCGGGCGCGCTCGGCCAGATATCCGCCCGCGGCTTCGAGCGCCGTCATGAACTTCGCGGCCGCCTCCCAGACGGCGCGCGGAGCGGGCAGCGACTGCTCCCGGACGAGCTGTTCGGCGGACGCGAGCAGCGCCGGATCCGCCGCCATCGCCGCGGTCGTCTCCACGACTGACCGGGCAGTACCGGACACGGAACGGGCACGATCGGACAACCGGGCAGCGACCCGGGCGGCGGCGGGCGCGATCCGGTCCGCCTCCCGCGCCAGGTCGGCGGGCACCGGCCGGTCCTCGGGTTTTCCCAGGTCAGTGGCTACGACAACGCGCGGGCCCTGTGCTTGGCCGGGGCTGACTCCGACTCCGGACAACGACATGGCGAGACCTCCGGGAGCAAAGGATCTTGTAACTGGGGATTGACAGTACGGTAACAACGGGCACAATCAAATGACAACGGGCAAACAGCGGAGAGGAACGGGCATGTACGCCGCCGAACGGCATCAGCTCCTCGCACAGCGGGCACGCCGAGACGGACGGGTCGACGTGGGCGACCTCGCCGCCGAACTGGGCGTCGCGCCCGAGACCATCCGCCGCGACCTGGGCGTCCTCGAACGCCAGGGCGTCGTCCGCCGGGTCTACGGCGGCGCGGTCGCGGTGGACCGGCTCGACTTCGAGCCCGAGGTCGCCCAGCGCGACCAGACCAACGCCGCGGAGAAGGACGCGATCGCCCGCGCCGCGCTCGACCAGGTCCCCGACCGCGGTTCGGTGCTGCTCGACGCGGGCACCACGACCAGCCGCCTGGCGACGCTGCTCCCGGCCGACCGCGACCTGACGGTCATCACGAACTCCCTTTCGATCGCGTCGATCCTGGCCACTCGCCCGGGAATCACGCTGCACATCCTCGGCGGCCGGATCCGCGGGACGACGCTCGCGACGGTCGGTTCCGCGTCGCTGCACGCGCTCGACGGACTGCTCGCCGACGTCGCTTTCCTTGGCGCGAACGGGTTTTCCGCCGAACACGGCTGCACGACGCCGGACGTCGAGGAGGCCGCGGTGAAATCCGCCCTCGTCGCCGCTGCCCGCCGCCGCGTCCTGCTCGCCGACCACAGCAAGTACGGCGCGGACCAGCTCAGCCGGTTCGCCCGCTTGTCGGAGATCGACGTGCTGGTGACCGACGGCGGGATCGACGCGGGCGCGGTCGCGGAGCTGGAAGAGGCCGGTCCTGAGGTGGTGCTCGCATGAGTGCCGCTGTCATGCCCGACCGGAGTCTGGACCGCGACTGCGGGCTGCCGGGGATCGTTCTGCCGGCCGCCGAGGCGGTGTTCGCATGATCGTCACCGTCACCCCCAACCCGAGTCTGGACCGCACCGCTCAGCTCGGCGAGCTTCGGCGCGGCGAGGTGCTGCGTGCCTCCCGGGTCCGGCTTGATCCCGGTGGCAAGGGCGTCAACGTTTCCCGCGCGCTCGCCGCCGCCGGGTCGCCGACCGTCGCGTTGCTTCCGGCGGGCGGTCCAGTCGGCGAGCGGCTGGCCGACCTGCTCGCGCCGGAAGGCGTGCCCGTCGTCGCGGTGCCGATCTCCGGTACCACCCGCAGCAACATCACCCTGGTCGAAGCGGACGGCACGACCACCAAGATCAACGAGCCCGGTCCGGAGCTTTCCCCGGCGGAGCTGGCCGTTCTGCGGCAGCGCACCGTCGAACTCGCCGCGCGCGCCGAATGGGTCGTGTGCTGCGGGAGCGTGCCGGCCGGGGTGCCTGACGATTTCTACGCCCAGCTCGGCGAACTCGCCCGCGACGCCGGGGCGAAGGTCGCCGTCGACTCCTCCGGGGCGCCGCTGGCCGCTGCGCTCGCCGCCCGCCCCGACCTGATCAAGCCGAACCTCGACGAGCTGGCCGAGCTGGCCGGGCGGTCGCTGCCCCAGCTCGGCGACGTGGTGCAGGTGTGCCGCGGTCTGGTCGCCGAGGGCGTCGGCGCGGTGCTGGTCAGCCTCGGCGCGCGCGGCGCCGTGCTGGTCGAGGGCACCGAGACCTGGCACGCGCTCGGCCCGTTGGTCGCCGTGCGCAGCACCGTCGGCGCCGGAGACGCCGCACTCGCCGGATTCCTCCACGCGGGAGGAACCGGCCCCCAAGCCCTGCGCGCCGCGGTCGCCTACGGCACCGCCGCGGTCGCGCAGGAGGGCAGCCGCATGCCCGCCCCGCAGGACGTGCACCCGGACCAGGTGCGCCTGCTCGCCGCCGATCCCACCCTCACCCTCAGCGGAGCCGCAGCATGACCACCTCAGACCTGATCACCGCCGACCTGGTCGACCTCGAGCTCGCCGCCGCGGACAAGAACGCCGCGGTCCGCGCGCTCGCCGGACGGCTCGTGTCCGCCGGGCGGGTGACCGACCTCGAGCTGTTCCTCAAGGACGTCGCCGCCCGCGAGGAGCAGATGGCCACCGGGCTGGAGGGCGGCATCGGCATCCCGCACTGCCGCTCGGCCGCCGTCACCGCGCCGACGCTCGCCTTCGGCCGCAGCGCCGACGGCATCGATTTCGGTGCCCCGGACGGCCCGGCGAAGCTGATCTTCCTCATCGCCGCGCCGGACGGCGCGGATTCCGCGCACCTGAAGGTGCTCGCCGCGCTGGCCCGCCGGCTCGTCCGCGCGGAGTTCAAGCAGACCCTGCTGGACGCCGCCGATCCCGCGGCGGTCGCGGCCTACATCGGCGAGGAGGTGTCCTGACATGAAGTTCGTTGCCATCACCGCGTGCCCCACCGGCATCGCGCACACGTACATGGCCGCCGAATCGCTGGAGCAGACCGCGAAGGCCAACGGCGACACGATCGTGGTCGAGACGCAGGGCTCCGCCGGTTCCGAACCGTTGTCCGCGGCGGACATCGCGGACGCCGACGCGGTCATCTTCGCCGCCGACCTCGCCGTGGCCGGCCGGGAACGGTTCGCGGGCAAGCCGATCGTCGAAGCCCCGGTGAAGGCCGCGATCAACGACGCGGCCGGGCTGTTCGAACGGGCGAAGGCGGCTGCAGCGGAGCCGCCCGCCGATCAGCCCGCCGCCGCGGAACCGGAACTGACCACCAAGGTCGGCGAGCACGACCGGCTCGGCTCCCGGATCCGGCAATGGCTGATGACCGGCGTCAGCTACCTCATCCCGTTCGTCGCCGCGGGCGGCCTGCTGATCGCGGTGAGCTTCGCGCTCGGCGGGTACCAGATCGCCGACGCGCCCAAGGTCACCGAGCATTTCGACGCCGGTTCGCTCGCCGGCTGGGCCGCGCTGATGTACCAGATCGGCAGCGTGGCGTTCCAGTTCCTGGTGCCGGTGCTCGCCGGGTTCATCGCGTTCGCGATGGCCGACCGACCGGCGATCGCACCCGGTTTCGTCGGCGGGGCGGTCTCGGTCGCCATCGGAGCCGGATTCCTCGGCGGCCTGGTGGCCGGTCTGTTCGCCGGCGGCGTGGTGCTGGGGCTCAAGAAAATCCGGGTGCCGAAGGCGATGCGCGGCATCATGCCGGTGGTCGTCTACCCCCTGCTCGGGACCGTCGTGGTCGGCGTGCTGATGTACGTCGTGGTCGGCAAGCCGATCGCGATCGCCACCACCGGCCTCACCCACTGGCTGAACAGCCTCAGCGGCACCAGCGCGGTGCTGCTGGGCGCGCTGCTCGGGCTGATGATGGCGTTCGACATGGGCGGTCCGGTCAACAAGGCCGCGTACGCGTTCGCCGTCGGCGGCCTGACCACCGGCAGTGCCGGTTCGCTGCAGATCATGGCCGCGGTGATGGCGGCCGGGATGGTGCCGCCGCTCGCCCTCGCGCTCGCCTCGACCGTGCGGAAGAAGCTGTTCACCGCCGCGGAGCGCGAGAACGGCCGGGCCGCGTGGCTGCTCGGCGCCTCGTTCATCACCGAGGGCGCGATCCCGTTCGCCGCGGCGGATCCGTTCCGGGTGATCCCGTCGATCATGGCCGGTTCGGCTGTCACCGGAGCGCTGTCGATGGCTTTCGGTGCGACGCTGCGCGCGCCGCACGGCGGGATCTTCGTGGTGCCGCTGATCGGCAACCCGCTGCTGTTCCTGGTCGCGCTCGTGGCCGGGACGCTGGTCGCGGCCACGTCGGTGGTCCTGCTCAAGCAGTTGCGGTTCCGTTCCGCCGAGCCGGCCGCCGCTGTTTCCGCTCATCCGGTCAATGCCTGAGGAGGCTGTCGTGTACCAACGCCGCATCGTCGTCGCCAGCAGGGTCGGACTGCACGCCCGTCCGGCCGGGCTGGTCGCGCAAACCGCTGCCGCGCAGCCCGCGAAGGTTCGGATCGCCAAGGTGTCCGGTGGCGCGGTCGGTGACCCGGTGGACGCGGGGAGTGTGCTCAGTCTGATGACTCTCGGGGCCGCGCATGGCGACGAGGTCGAGCTCAGTGCGGACGGCGCGCAGGCTCGGGAGTCGGTGGACGTGCTGGTCGAGTTGATCGCCAAGGATCTCGACGCCTGATCCGCCGGAACACGGTGCGGCCGGGACTGTCCCCGGCCGCACCGTTTTCACGCGTAGAGCGAGGCGATGTCCGGCTGGTAGCGCTCGTTGATCACCCGGCGCTTGAGCTTGAGCGTCGGGGTCAGCTCGCCTGTCTCGGGCGTCCACGCGGTGGTGATGACGTGGTAGCGCTTGATCTGCTCGGCCCGCGCGAGCCTGCTGTTGGCCGACTCGACGGCCCGCGCGATCTCCGCCTGGACCGCCTCGTGCTGGGCCAGTGTTTCGATGTCCGCCGCTTCGACGCCGTTGGCCGCTGCCCAGCCGGGCGCGATCTCGTCGTCGAGCACGATCAGCGCGGTCACGTACGGCCGCGCGTCGCCGATCGCGACCGCCTGGCCGATCAGCGGGTGTTCCTTCAGCAAGCCCTCGATCCGGGTCGGCGCGATGTTCTTGCCGCTCGAGGTGATGATCAGTTCCTTCTTGCGGTCGGTGATCGTGACGTAGCCGTCGTCGTCGATCGTGCCGATGTCGCCGGTGGCGAACCAGCCGTCGGCGTCGGTGGCCGGTTCGATCGTGCCGTCCGGCTGCAGGTAGCCGAGGAAGACGATCGGACCGCGGACGAGCAGTTCGCCGTCCTCGCCGGTCTTCACCTCGACGCCGTCGATCGGACGCCCGACGGTTCCCGCGCGGAACGCGTCGGCGCTGTTCGCGGTCGCCGCGCCGGTGGTCTCGGACAGGCCCCAGACCTCGCGGATCTCGACGCCGAGCCCGGCGAGGAAGTACAGCACTTCCAGCGGCAACGCGGCCGCGCCGCTGGACGCGATGTGCAATTGGTCGAGCCCGAGCAGCCCGCGCACCGGGGCGAGCACGGTCTCGTCGGTCTTCGCGATGCGCTCGGCGAGATCGGCGGGCAGTTCCTCGCCCGCGCTGCGGAGTTTGTAGCCCTCTTGCAGGAGTTCGTTGGCCGAGATGAGCGCCTCGCGCCGGTCCTCGGGCACGCCGGCGAGCATGTTCTTCAGGCCCGCCACCATCTTTTCCCACACCCGCGGCACGCCGAAGAAACTCTGCGGACGCACCTGGCCGAGCGCCGCGACGACGCCGGACGGATCGCCGATCGTGTGCACGTGGCCCGCCGCGACGATCGGCAGGTAGATCGACAGCTCGCGTTCGGCGATGTGCGCCAGCGGCAGGTACGCGATGTTCGTGGCGTGCATCGGGGCCTTGTGCAGCGTGTGCACGGCGATGCCCTCGTGGATCGCGTTGCGGTGGGAGAGCACGACGCCCTTGGGGTCGCCGGTGGTGCCGGAGGTGTAGATCATCGCGAGCGGGTCGTCCGGGCGGATCCCCTGCCACGCCCGGTCGAACGCCTCGGGGTCGGCGGCGAGCGCGGCGCGGCCGGTTTCGCGGACCGCGGAGTACGCGACGAACCGGTCGTCGCCGTCCGGGATCGCGGATTCGTCCATGACCACCACGCGGCGCAGCGCGGGCAGGTCGTCGAGCACCGGCAGCCAGCGCGACAGCTCGTCGGCGCCGGCGAGGACGACGATCGGGGCGGCGCTGTGCCGCGCGACGTAGCGGATCTGCTCCGGGCTGAGCGTCGCGTACGCCGTGCACGGGATGGCCGCCAGATGGACCGCCGCGAGGTCGGCGACGAGGTGGTCCGGCGAACTCGGGGCCATGATCAGCATCCGGTCGCCCGCGGCGAGGCCGAGCCCGGCGAGCCCGCGCGACACCTCGGCGATCGCGGTCCGGAACTCGCTCCAGGTGAGCGTCGGACGGCCCTCGAGATCGAGCGACGTGAGCGCGGGCCGGTCCCCGTACTCGACGGCGTTGCGCCGCAGCAGCAGCGGGATGGTCTGGCCCTCGGCTTGTTCGGCGATCGACTGGGTCAACGCTGACCTCCTCCGGTGGTGCCTGGTCAGGTCACTCTAGGTCGTCGAAGCGGCGGCCGATAGAGAATCCCGGCCAGCCTCGGCGCTCGAGGGACCGGCCCGCCTCCTGTTAGAAAGGGGGCGAACCGGAACCCCGAGGAGCGTCGATGACCGAATCCGCCGTGCGCAGCGAGAGCCTTGCCGACGAGGCCGCCGCACTCGACGCCGCCGACCCGCTCGCCGCGAAGCGCGCGGAGTTCGACCTTGACCCGGAAGTCGCGTACTTCGACGGGAATTCCCTTGGCGCGCCGCCGAAACACGTCGCGGAGCGGGTGAGCCAGGTGGTGCGGCAGCAGTGGGGGCGGCGGCTGATCCGGTCGTGGGCCGAGGGCTGGTGGGAAGCCCCGCAGCGCGTCGGGGAGCGGATCGCGCCGCTGGTCGGGGCCGCGGCCGGACAGGTCGTGGTGGCGGATTCGACGAGTGTGGACCTGTTCAAGGTGCTCGTCGCGGCGGTGCGGGCGAACCCCGGTCGCGACGAGGTCCTGGTCGACGCGGCCACGTTCCCGACCGACGGCTACGTGGCCGACCAGGCGGCCCGGCTCACCGGGCACGCCGTGCGGCGCGTGCCGGTGGCGGAGCTGCCCGGCGCCGTGAGCGAGCGGACCGCCGCGGTGCTCGTGAACCACGTCGATTACGTCAGCGGGCGGCTGCACGACATGCCGTCGGTCACCGAGGCGGTGCACGCGGCGGGCGCGCTCGCGGTCTGGGATCTCTGCCACAGCGTCGGCGCGATTCCGGTTGAGCTGGACGCGTGCGACGTCGACTTCGCGGTGGGTTGTACGTACAAATTCCTCAACGGCGGGCCGGGCTCGCCCGCGTTCGTCTATGTGGCACAGCGGCATCAGGCGGAATTCGATCAGCCGCTCGCCGGATGGGCCGGGCACGCGGATCCGTTCGGCATGGAATCCGGGTACCGCGGCAGCGCGGGGATCGCGCGCGCCCGGGCCGGCACGCCGGACATCCTGTCGATGCTCGCGCTCGACGCCGCGCTGGACGTCTGGGACGGCGTCGACCTTTCCGTGCTGCGCGCGAAAGGCTTGGCGCTGGGCGACTTCTTTTTCCGGTGTGCGGACGAACTCCTTCCCGGAGCCGACATTCCGACGCCGCGCGAACACACGCGCGGGCACCAGGTTTCGGTGCGGGACGCGGGCGGGCAGCAGACGATGAACGCGCTGCACGAACGCGGGGTGCTCGGGGATTTCCGGCCGCCGGACGTGCTGCGGTTCGGGCTGGCCCCGCTGTACACGACTTACGCCGAGGTGCTGCGGGCGGTGGCCGTGCTGCGCGAGGTGCGCTGAAAAGAATTCGCGCAATATCCTCGCGGATTCGCGGGGATCCGGCCGGATTCGCGGGTCCCGGGTGAACAATCGGTGTCGTGCTCGCCCCTTCGGGTGATCGACGGGCGCGCCGCGCGCTGCCCTGCGGGTATGCTCGGTGCCTGTTTTTTCGCGGGCCGAAGCTGATCGGGCAGCGGTGTCCGCCGCGCGGATCCGGGGCGAAAGGGGCCGAAATGATCGAGAACCGCGGCCGGGAAGTGCCGCTCTCGTACCTCGTGACCCTGCTCGTCGGCGTGGTCATCGGCTTCGTGCTCGCGCGTTTCGGCGGGCTGGTCGCGCGCTATCCGGTCGAATCGACGCTGGTGGCGGTGCTGGTCGCGTCCGTGGCGGTGCTGGCGTGGGCGTGCCGGGAGATGCTGCACGATCTGCTGCGGCGCGACCGGCGCGAGGCGGCGGAGGAAACCGAAACCGCGCCGGTGCCGCGGCTTTCCGCGCATCGGCCGCCGAATGGCGTCCGGCGCTGAATTCCGGAAATCGATCTCGGTTTTCCGTTCGATTCCGCCGCCGATGCGGAAATGCGCATGAGTTTCCGGTGAGTTTTCGCGGACTCGTCGTCGTGACGGACCTCACGCGCGGGCTCCCTGCCGACGGCGGCGGAGCCGGTGCGACCAAGGTCACGTCCGGTGGTGATCAGTTTTCCAAGCACCACAGTGGGTTACTAGCAGGTAACAAGAGGATGACGGCAACGCGGGTCCGGACTTGACTCACCCGTGAAGGTTGCTTACCGTCGTCGCGGGCAACGCAGACCACGGTGAACTGTGATCCGGCTGGTCGGACCGGTGCAACGAAAACACCGAGGACCCGAATACCACAGCAGTGCCGGAAGGAAAACGGATCACGGTGAAGCAGAATTCCGGGCGAAAGGGCCGCGGCTCCTCGATTCGCTCTCGCGTGCTCGCGATCGCGTTGATTCCTAGCGTGGCGTTGCTCGTCGTCGGTATCGCGCTCGCCGGATACCTGATTTTCGACGCGACGCAGGCGCGAAGTTACGCGCAGAAGATTCGCGGTTCGGAAGGCCCCGGCATTCCGTTCCTGCTCGCCGCGGAACAGGAGCGGCAGCTGTCGATGAGCGTGCTCGCCGGACAGGACGCCGCGCGCGCCGCGCTGCTGGCGACCCGGCCGAAGACGGACGCGTCCGCCGCGCAGATCACCTCGGTGCTGCAGGGCAACTTCGCGAGCGACTCGAACGTGCCCGCGAGCGTCAAGCAGAACATCGCCACGTTCGCCGCGCTGGAGGCGAAACTGCCGCAGCTGCGCCAGCGGGTCGACTCCGGCCAGGTGCCGCGGCTCGAGGTTTTTTCCTTCTACAACCAGATCATCGACCAGTTCACCCAGGGCGTCGCCGGTCTCGCGCAGGCCGCGCGCGGCGCGGACAACGCCTACGCCCGGCTGTCCGCGATCCCGATTTTCAACGCCGCCGAGGAAATGCAGCGCAGCGACGCACTGGCCTCGGCCGGGCTCGCCGCGGGCGGGCTGTCCGGCGACGAGCAGCGCGCGTACCTCGGCCAGATCGGCGCGTACCACGCGCAGCTCGAACAGTCGGTGCCGCAGATGGTGCCCGAGGTGCGGGCGAACTACGACAAGCTCGTCTCCAGTCCCGCGTGGACGACCGTGACGCAGGTCGAGAACGCCTTGCTGTCCGGCGCGAAACAGCTTCCGGTGCCGCTGGAGCAGTGGCGCGCCGACGCCAAGCAGGTCGCCACCACGCTGATGACGATGTTCGCCGCGCAGAGCGCGCACGCGACCAACGCGGCGATCACCGACGCGGACGACACGCTGCGGAACTCGATCATCGCGGGCGCGGCGGCAGTGCTCTTCGCGCTCGCCGTGGTGCTGGTCGCGCTGCGGCTGTCGAACCGCTTCATCTCCCGGCTCGCCCGGCTGCGCGAGGACACCCTCGACGCGGCCGAGGTGCGGCTGCCGGAACTCGTCGGCCGGATCCGGGCGGGCGAACCCGTCGACCTCGACGAGGGCGGGCACCTGCTCGACCACGGCACGGACGAGATCGGCGAGGTGGCCGAGGCGTTCAACCTCGCGCAGCAGTCCGCGCTCGCCGCCGCGGTCGAAGAGGCCAAGACCCGGCAGGGCACGAAGGCGGTGTTCCTCAACATCGCGCACCGCAGCCAGGTCATCGTGCACCGGCAGCTGAAGGTGCTCGACGCCGCCGAGCGCAAGCAGGAGGACCCGGACCAGCTCGACACGCTGTTCCGCCTCGACCACCTCTCCACCCGCGCGCGGCGCAACGCAGAGAACCTGATCATCCTCGGCGGCGGCCAGCCCGGGCGGCAGTGGCGCAATCCGGTGTCGCTGGTCGAACTCGTCCGCGGCGCGGCGGCCGAAACCGAGCACTTCGCGCGGGTGAAGACGGCGAAGCTGCCCGAGGTCGCGGTGCGCGGCCCGGTCGTCGGCGACCTCGTGCACCTGCTCGCCGAGCTGATCGACAACGCGACGTCGTTCTCGCCGCCGGAATCGCGCGTCGAACTGCGCGGCAACGTGGTCGGCAAGGGCGTCGTGATCGAGGTCGAGGACCAGGGCCTCGGCATCGAGCCGGAGCAGGCCGACGAGTTCAACGCGATGCTCGCCGACCCGCCGGACTTCGGGATCATGGCGCTGTCCGACGAACCGCGGCTGGGCCTGTTCGTGGTCGCGCGGCTGGCGTCGCGGCACGGGATCTCGGTGCACCTGAGCGAATCCGCGTACGGCGGGACCCGGGCGATCGTGTTGGTGCGCAAGGATTTGCTCGCTCCGATCAGCGAGACGGAGCCCTCGGACGCCGCCGCGGAACCGGAATCGGACGGGACGCCGGAGATGTCGCGACTCGCGGTGGAGCCGTCGCGGCCCGCGCCGGAACCGCAGCGGGCTGAGCCGCAGCGTCCGGAACTGCCGCAACGGAAGCGTCCGGAACCGCAGCGGGCGGACCTGCCGCAGCCGTCGCGGATCGCACCGGAACCGCGGGTCGCGCCGGAGCAGCAGCGGCCGGAGTCGCCGACCCGCCGCGCGATGCGTCCGGTGGCCGAGGCGCCGCCGGCCCGTCCGCCGCACAACCGCGAACAGCGCCCGCCCGCGGACGCCGGCCGCGCGCCGCGTCCCGCGGTCGAAAACGGCCGGGCCGCGCCGCCGCGTCCGCCCGGACGGCCCCCGCTGCCGCAGCGGCGCCGGCAGCAGAACCTCGTCCCGCAACTGCGCGGCGACCGGCCGGCGCCGGAATCCGACGAGGTCCGCGAGGATTCGCCGGAGCAGGCCCGCTCCCGGCTCAGCGCGTTCCAGCAGGGCACCCGGCGGGCCCGCGAGGCCGATCCCGGGCACGACAACAGGTACGGAGATCGCGACTGATGGCGAACAACGGCGTCAACGAGCTCGACTGGCTGCTCGACGACCTCGTGCAGCGGGTCGCCGGCGCGGACCGCGCGGTGGTGCTGTCCGCGGACGGGTTGCTGATCGGCCGGTCCGGCAATCTGTCCGAGGCGGACGCGGAGCACCTGTCCGCGGTCGCGTCGGCGTTCCAGAGCCTCGCCCGCGGCACCGGACGGCACTTCGGCGGCGGCAACGTGCGGCAGACGATGGTCGAGATGGACCACGCGTTCCTGTTCGTGACCGCGGCCGGGCGGGGCGCGTGCCTCGCGCTGCTGGCCGGGGTCGACGCGGACATGGGGCTCGTCGCTTACGAAATGAACCTGATGGTCAAGCGGGTCGGTGCGGTGCTCACCGCGGCGCCGCGGGCCGGAGCGGTCCAGCGGACCTCGCCATGACGGCGCAGGGCCGCGAATCCTGGTACGAGGACGAGGCAGGTCCGCTGGTGCGGTCCTATGCCGTCACCGGCGGGCGCACCCGGTCCGACACGCGCGGGCTCGACCTCATCACGCTCGTCGTCGCGTTGCGCGCCGCGAGCGAGACGCCCGGGCTCGAACCGGAGTACTCGCGCATTCTTTCCCTGTGCCAGCGCCCGGTTTCGGTCGCCGAGGTGGCCGCGCGGGTCGATCTCCCGCTGCCGGTGGTGAAGGTGCTGCTGAGCGATTTGATAGAACGCAACCTCGTGCTGTTCCGCACCGCGACGCCGGTGACCGACGCCCCCAGCCCCCACGTACTCCAGGCGGTTCTCGATGGCATCCGGAAACTCTGAGCCCCGCCGGTCGCTCACCGCGCAAGCGGTGAAGGTGCTCGTCGCGGGCGGGTTCGGGGTCGGCAAGACGACCATGGTCGGCTCGGTCAGCGAGGTGCCGCCGCTGCGCACCGAAGAGGTGATCACCGCCGCGTCCGAGGGTGTGGACGACCTGTCCGGCGTCGAGGGCAAAACCACCACGACGGTCGCGCTCGACTTCGGCCGGATCACCATCAACCCCGAGCTGATCCTGTACCTCTTCGGCACGCCGGGGCAGGACCGGTTCTGGTTCATGTGGGACGAACTGGCCGAGGGCGCGCTCGGCGCGGTGGTGCTGGCGGACACGCGACGGCTCGAATCTTGTTTCCCCGCAGTGGATTTCTTCGAGCAGCGCGGGTTGCCGTTCGTGGTCGGGGTGAACTGCTTCGACGACGCTTACCGGTACGGGACCGAGGAAGTCCGCGGGGCGCTGGATCTGGATCCGCAGGTGCCGTTGCTGCTGTGCGACGCGCGGGAGCGGGATTCCACCAAGCAGGTGCTGACGGTGCTGATGGAGCACGCGCTCGGACGGGCCATGCTCGTGAGCGGCAACCCCGGGTAGTTCCCGGGATTGCCGCTCTCGGCGCGGTTTTCAGCGGCGGCGCAGCTGGTCCAGGGAGGCCGCGCCCGGGCCGACCACCGCGATGACGAGGAAGATCCAGGCGAAGAGCGCGGCGGGCTCGCCCATGTTGTGCAGGGGGAGCAGGCCTTCCGGGGCGTGCACGGTGAAGTAGGCGTAGGCCATGACGCCGGAGAGCACGGTCGCGGAGACGCGGGTGAAGAGCCCGGCGAAGACGAAGACCGCGCCGACGACCTCGATCAGGCTGGCCCAGTAACCGGGCCACTGGCCGAAGGGGACCGCGCCGCCCGCGTTGTCGATGCCGCCGAAGAGCCCGAAGCCCATCAGGCCGTGGCAGAGGAAGAGGAACGACACCACGGCGCGGAAGAGGGCCAGTACGGTCGGGCGGACTCGGTCTGCCAGGGACTTCGCGGCCTCGGACGTGGTGGCGGCTGCGGTCTTGGGGGCGGTGGTGGTGGTCATCTTGGGTCCCTCCCGGGTGGCTGTTGGCTGCCTTCTGCCTATGCGTCGAACGTGGCCGGCCGGGATCGACACATCGCCGGGAAGTTTTTTCGAGGCGGTGTTTGGGCTGGTCAGGGGGGGGCTGGCAGGGTG